>NZ_JBEXMD010000008.1:0-300664 GCF_040610315.1 Amycolatopsis sp. NPDC004169 | reverse complement strand
TCGCACGGGAGCGACAACAGCCCCTCGCCGACCAGGGGCAGCGACAGCAGCCCGTCGCACACCGGCGACACCAGCCCCTCACCAACCCGAGGCGGCGATGGCACGCCGTCGCACGGGAGCGACAACAGCCCCTCGCCGACCAGGGGCAGCGACAGCAGCCCGTCGCACACCGGCGACACCAGCCCCTCACCAACCCGAGGCGGTGACGGCACGCCGTCGCACGCAAGCGACAACAACCCCTCGCCGACCAGGGGCAGCGACAGCAGCCCGTCGCACACCGGCGACACCAGTCCGTCGCCCACGCGAGGCGGCGCCGGCGACAATGCTCCCTCGCCGACCCGGGGCGGCGACAGCAGCCCGTCGCACTCCGGCGACAACGGTCCCTCTCCCACCCGAGGCGGGGACAGCAGTCCCTCTCGGGGCGGTGGGGATGCTTCCTCGCCGTCGCGTGTTGCTGATGGCAGCGAAGCTCCGAGCAGTTCCGCGCCTCCTCGCCACGACGGGTCCACCTCGGCCAGCGGGACCGCTCCCGCCGCTCCGCGGACCGGGGAGCCCGGGGCCGTCCCGGCGGCTCGGGGTGGGGACGGTGCCTCCGTCCCCGCGCAGGGTGGCGCTCCGCTGATGGGCGGCGGTGGCGTGCCACCCGCGGGCGGGCCCGGTGGTGGCCTCGGCGGCGGTTCCCCGCGCGCCGGTGGCGGGCCGGGCTGGACCGGTACTCCCGGGAGCCCCGGTGCGCACGTCGACGCGCCCGGCAGGCCACGCTCCGGCGGTGACCTGCCCGGCGGTGGCCGTCCGCGGACTCCGGATGCTCCCGCGCCCGCCGCCCGCGGGTTCGGGCCCGGGACGCACGCGCCCGATGCCCGGCCCGGCACGCACGCGCCCGGCACCCGGCCGCACGAAACCGGCCCCCACCAAAACGGCCCGCACCAGAACACTCCCCACGAGAACGGCCCGCACGACAGCACCCCGGGCCACCACGACCCGGACGGCGCCACCCCGCACCACGACAGCACCCTCACCCCCGACGAGGTGAACGCGCGCCACGCCGAAAGCACCCCGTCGGGCAGCTCCTACCACGCCGGCGATCCCGAGCTGGGCGACCTGCCCCACCGCGTCCAGCCCGACCCAGGCGGCCGCTACACCGTCGACGTGCACGTCACCCCGGATGGCCACGCCCGCATCGGCGACCGCCTCTACACCCCCGAGGAATTCGCTGACATCCTGCGCCGCAACGGCGACTACGACGGCCGCCCGATCCGGTTGATCGGGTGTGATGCCGGCTCCAACGACTTCGCGCACCGGCTCTCGCGCGAGCTCGACACCGAGGTCATGGCCCCGACCAAACCCGCCTGGACGGACTCGCACGGCCGGGTCTTCTCCTCCGACTACGAAATCGGCCCCGACGGGCGGATGCGCCCCCGGATCCCGCCGGACGGCGAGTGGAACACCCACCACCCGGACGGCTCGACGCACCGGGCCGGTGACGACGGCTTCGCGCCCGACAGCCACCACGGCGACCAGCACGACGTCGACGCCGACTCCGCGGTCGACCGCGGGCAACGGCCGTACGACGCCGCCGAGCGCGACCAGGACATGCGGGATCTCCGCCGGGAGAACCGGGATCTGCGCGAAGAAGGGCTCGAATCGGTCCGGCACCACGACGGCCGGAACGTCAACCCGACGACGGACGACCTGCGGCGGCCGCACGACCGCGCCCTGACCACCTCGAGGTACCGCAGCCTCGAGGGTGGGGTGGAGGACATCCACAGCTTCAGCGGGAAGACCCACGACTGGGCGCCCGCGAGCGAGGGCCCGAGCTACCCGAAGCACGAGCGCCTGTTCGAGACCAAGGAAGCCGGCACCTACCGGCCCGAACTCGGGGAGCCGGACCCGACCAACAAGTTCGGGCGCACCCACGACTCCGAGCCCAAGCTCATGGAGGAGCTGGTCCGCCGCGACTTCGCCGAGCGGTCGGGGCTGCCCCGCGAAGAGGTCGACGACATCGTCAAGAAGCAGATCGAACGCCTGCGGCGCGAAGAAGCCGCCGGTGCCCGGTCTTACGACAACGGGCTCAAGGGCGACATCGCCCGCGCCCAGGACCGGATGGACGGCGCGCTCGACGAGATCAACCGGCGGGCCGCCGAACGCGCGGCCACGCGCGGCGAAACCTACACGCCGATCACGCGGGAAGGCATGGACGGTGATCTGCGGATGGTCGTCGACCTGCCTTCCACGAAACGCGACAACATCCCGGTGGACTACCAGATCTGCGACTCGTGCCAGGATGTCATCATGCAGTTCGAGAAACTGTTCCCGAATGTCCGCGTCGAGGTCGTCAACCTCAAGGGCGAGGAGCTGATCTGGTGACCACGCCGAATACCGACCCCGCCGCGCGGATCCGCGAAATCTTCGCCGGAGCCGTGTCGGACGGCCTCCGCGCGGATTCCGTGCGAGGAGCTTCCGACGCCGAAATCGACGGCTGGGCCGCCGAGCAGGGCGCCCGCGCCGTTCCGGAGGCCGTTCGCGAAGTCCTCCGGCTGATCGGCCGGGACCACGGGTTGTGGCTGGCCGGGAGCTCGCTCGGGGTCGGCGCGGTGCAGCGGGACGCCAAGAACCACCTCCTGGCCACCCTGACCACGATGAACGATCCGCTGGAAGACCCCGAGGGCGCGCTGGTGCTGGTCGAGCACCAGTCGTACACCTTCCACGTCGTCGACGGCGCGAAAACCGACCTCCCCGATCCCCCGGTCTGGCTCGTCACCGAAGGCGAAGGGGCCGAAGAACAATGGGAAAGCGTTTCTTCGTGGTTCCGCGCGATAACGCCCGACGTCGCGCGTTATCGCGAACGGCTGGAAGTGATGCAGGAACTGGGTCGCCGACGAATCCCGGATTGGGCGCAATACATTGAACCCCGGTGAAGCGCGGCGAGCGTCATGACCCAGCCACCGGGTCCGCTGCGCCCGGACCAGCAGCAGGAGATCGTCCGCCAGATCGGGGCGGTGCTGATGTCGCAGGTGCCGCCGGGGTGGCGGCAGGTGCGCGTGGAGTACCGCGCCGCCGGGCGGCACGTCGAAGCCGACCTGCTGGTCACCGGGCCGGACGGCGTGCCCCGGCCCGGTCCGCCGCACCCGGGAGCCGTGCGGCTGCTGGGGGTGCTGCGCTCGGGGATGTACCAGCCCGGCTTCGGCACGTGGCTGGGCGCGATCCTGGTGTTCGAGCCGGCGCAGCCACCCGACGTCGACTTCGTGCGGCCCGACCTCGAACCGCCGTTCCGGCAGCAGCCGCCGCCGATCGGGTTCCAGGACGAGCTGCGGTTCTTCCCGCGCGCCGACGAGCACATCCCGGCGTGGCTGCGGGAGCGCGCCGGGCTCGCCCCGGCGCCCGCGGCCGGCGAGGTGCGCACACCGCGGATCTACGACGGCGTCGACGCGACGGGAAAGCCGCTGGTCCGGCGCGCACCGCTCGTCCCGGCGGAAGCCGAGCGGGTGCTCGCCTACCTCGACGCGGCGCCGGTCATCCTGGCCTCCCGCAGCAACGGGCCGGACGCCTTCGCGCCGGACCGCACGGACGCCGTCCCGATGAACTTCCGCACCGACGGGGCCTGGGCCTGGCCCGGCGCGGTGGCGTACTACCTGCGTGAGCACGGCGTGCCGCCGGACCCGGACCTGGTCGCCCACATCCGGGCCCGCCGCTTCACCGCGCCGTCGGAGGTCCCCGAACCTGCCAAGGACCTGGCCTTGGCCGCCATCACCGGCGAAAGCCCTCAGACGACCGTGTAGCCCGCGTTGGACAGGGCGAACTCGACTTCCTTGCAGTGCTCGGGCCCGCGGGTCTCCAGCGCGAGCACGACGTCGGCCTCGCCGAGGTCGAGGCTGCCGGAGATGCGCGAATGCTCGACGTCGAGCACGTTCGCGCCCAGCTCGCTGACGCACTTCAGCACGCCGACCAGCGAGCCCGGGCGGTCCGGCACCCGCAGCCGCAGGTGCAGGTAGCGGCCGCCCGCGGTCATGCCGTGCTGGATGATCTGCAGCAGGAGCACCGGGTCGACGTTGCCGCCGGAGAGGATGGCCACGACCGGGGGCTCGAAGATCCCGGGGTGCTGCAGCAGCGCGGCGACCGGCGCCGCACCGGCCGGCTCGACCACCAGCTTCCGCCGTTCCAGGCACAGCAGCACCGCGCGGGACAGGAACTGCTCCGACACCGTCACGACGTCGTCGACCAGCGACTCGACGTGGGCGAAGCTGACCAGGCCGGGCTCGCCGACCGCGATCCCGTCGGCCATCGTCGACGTCGTGCTCAGCCGCACCGGCGCGCCCGCGGCCAGCGACGGCGGGTAGGCGGCGGCTTCCTCGGCCTGGACGCCGACGACCCGGACATCCGGGCGCAGCGCCTTCACCGCCGACGCGACCCCGCCGACCAGCCCGCCGCCGCCGGTGGCGACCAGGATGGTCTTCACCCCCGGCACCTGCTCGAGGATCTCGAGGCCGACCGTGCCCTGGCCGGCGATGACGTCCGGGTGGTCGAACGGGTGGATGAACACCGCCCCGGTCCGCTCGCCGAACTCGATCGCGGCTCTGAGCGTCTCCTCCAGGAGGGCGCCGTGCAGGTGGACGTCGGCGCCGTAGCCGCGGGTGGCGGCCAGCTTCGGCAGCGGGGCCCGCAGCGGCATGAAGACGGTGGACTTGGCGCCGAGCAGCGACGACGCCAGCGCGACGCCCTGCGCGTGGTTGCCGGCGCTGGCGGCGACGACGCCCCGATCTCGTTCGGCCTGGGTGAGGCCGTGGATGCGCGTGTAGGCGCCGCGGATCTTGAACGACCCCGTCCGCTGCAGGTTTTCGCACTTCAGGTGCACCGGACCGCCGTGGAGTTGGCGCAGGTCGCGCGCGTGCTCCATCGGCGTCACCCGGGTCACTCCCTTGAGGAGTTCCCGGGCGGCCTGGATCCGCTCGAGGGTGACGAGTTCCATGGGCCGGACTATGCCACTCAGGAACTCCACAGGTTGACCGGACCGTTATCCGGGTACCCTGGGTCGCGTCAACACACCGTAAACAAGGAGCGAGCATGGCAGCCGGGAATGACGCGGACACCGCCCGACGGGCTCGCGCCACCCGCTCGGCCGGCCTGCTCCCGCTCGTCATCGGGCTCGCTTCGGCCGCCGCGCTCACCGGGGCGGCCTACATCACGGTGGACAGCGCCTCGTGCGGGTCGCCGGCCCAGTACATCCGCCACGACAGCCACGTCGAGCTGGTCGGCGGCTGTGTGGACGGCGCGAAGCTGCCGGCCACCGGCCCCGCGCCGAGCGGCGGCGTCGTGCACGGGAACTACAACCCCTGACCTGGGGTGTTACCCCGGTGTGCCCGGGGAACACGAAAGTGCCTTCTTCCGCAGGCCGCAGCGGTCGCCGATGATCATCGGGTGACCACCGTTTACGAGCCGGGCCGCGGGCCCGGACCCGCCAAGCCCACCGAAGAAGCGTCGAGCTGGCTGCTGGCCGCCCACAGCCTGGGCGCACTGGCCACCGTGAACCGCGGCGGCTTCCCGCACCTGTCCACGGTCGCCTACGCCTGGGATCCGGAGGCGCGCGTGGTGCGGATCGGGTCCACCGCGGGGCGCGCGAAGGTGCGCCAGCTGGCCCGTGATCCGCACGCTTCGCTCTACGTCGGCAGTGACGACCACCTGGCGTTCGCGGTCGCCGAAGGGGTGGCCGAGGTGTCACCGGTCAGCGCGGTGCCCGGTGACGAGACCGGCCGGGAGCTGCTCGCGATGCAGGCGCCGTTCGACGACCCCGAGCAGGAGGCCGCGTTCCTGCGGAACATGGTCGAGGACCGCCGCGTGGTCATCCGGCTCCGGGTGGAGCGGCTCTACGGCGGCGGCCTCGACGTCGGTGCCTGAGGCTCAGCCCAGGGCCGCCAGCAGGTCCGCGACCAGGTCGCGGCCGTCCTCGATGCCGACCGAAAGGCGGAGCAGGTCGGCCGGGACCTGGAGGGTCGAGCCGGCCGTGCTCGCGTGGGTCATCTTGCCCGGGTGCTCGATCAGCGACTCGATGCCGCCGAGCGACTCGGCGAGGATGAACAGCTTCGTGCGGCTCGCCACTTCCAGGGCCGCCGCCTCGCCGTCCACGTGGCTGAAGGAGACCATCCCGCCGAAGCGGCGCATCTGCTTCGCCGCCGTCTCGTGGCCCGGGTGCTCCGGCAGGCCGGGGTAGTAGACCTTCGCCACCTTGGGGTGCTTGACCAGGGCCTGGACGATCTTCTCGGCGTTGTCGCTGTGGCGCTCCATGCGCAGGGCGAGGGTCTTGATGCCGCGCAGGGTCAGCCACGCGTCGAACGGCCCTGGCACCGCACCCGCGGCGTTGCGCAGGTAGAAGAACTGCTCGCGCAGCTCGTCCTCGTTGGTGATGATCGCGCCGCCGACCACGTCGGAGTGGCCGCCGAGGTACTTCGTCGTCGAGTGCAGCACGATGTCCGCGCCCAGCGACAGCGGGTTCTGCAGGTACGGCGTCGCAAAGGTGTTGTCGACCACCAGGCGGGCGCCGGCGTCGTGCGCGACCCCGGCCAGCGCCGCGATGTCGGCGACGCCGAGCATCGGGTTGGTCGGCGACTCGCACCAGATCAGCTTGGTCTCCGGCCGGATCGCGGCGCGCACCTCGTCGAGGTTCGCCAGGTCGGCGACGGTGTGCTCGACGCCCCACAGGCTGAGCACCTTGTCGATCAGGCGGAACGTGCCGCCGTAGGCGTCGTTGCCGAGCACGAGGTGGTCACCGGGGCGCAGGGTACTGCGCAGCACCACGTCGGAGGCGGCCATGCCGGAGGCGAAGGCCAGCGCGTGCCGGCCGCCTTCCAGCGAGGCCAGCGCCTCTTCCAGCGCCGACCGGGTCGGGTTCGCGGTGCGCGAGTACTCGTAGTCGCCCTCGCGGGTCCCGCCCACGCCGTCCTGCGCGTAGGTCGAGGTCTGGTAGATCGGCACGATCACCGCGCCGGTGCGGGGGTCGGGCTTCTGACCGGCGTGGATCGCGCGCGTCTCGAAGCCCAATTCGGAGTAGTCGTCCACCATCGGTTCAGCGTACGGGCCGCCCCTGACATTCCCGACAGGTGGGATGGGTCTCAGCGACGCGTCCAGCGGCGGGTGGCCGGCCGGGCCGCCAGCACCAGCAGCACGACGAACGGCGCCGCGATGACGACCGCGCGCAACCAGGGGACGCCGATCCCCGTCGGCCCGCCCACGACGAACACGACGAGCCGGTAGCGGAGCACCGTGTCGGCGATCGCGGCGACCACCGCCAGCACCGCCGCAAACAGGCACAACAGCCGGCCCGCCTCGACGCGCGCGAGCAGCGCCACTCCGCCGAGGACGAGGAGCAGGCCGACCACCGCGTCGGCGATCTGGCCGGGGACCAGCAGGTCGCTTTGGCCCAGCCCCTGCACGAGGCTCCACCAGAAGGTGCCCAGCAGGAACCACAGGCCGCCGAGCACCGCGAGCACGCCGGCGGCGATCGCCGGGGCCGGCCGGGGCGGGGCCGTGACCGTCACTCACCAGCTCCGGGACGAGTACGCACCCTGGCCGGACAGCACCGGGACCACCGACGTGCGGTAGCGCAGGTACCGGAACGTCGGCGGCAGGAACGCCAGCACCAGGACGAGCACCGCGAGCCCGGCCAGGCCGACGCGGTCCACCATCGCGAACCCGCCGTGGGTGAACATCGCGTCGGCGAAGCGGGCCGGGGGCACGCCGACCGACATCGGCTCGGTGAGCAGGGCGCCGATGGCCAGGAGGGCGCCCAGGCCGAGCAGGACCGCGCCCGCCGTCGCGCGGAACAGCGTTGCCAGCGAGCCGAGGAGGAGCACCAGGCCCGCCACGACGTACGCGGCGAGGTCCACCAGCACCCAGCCCGGCAGCGCGTCGAGGCTGAATTCGGCAGGCATGTCGAGGAAGATCTTGACCGGCACATATCCCGCGGCGACCGCGGCCGGAATGCCGAGCAGGCCGGCGAGAACCGCCGTTACTCCGGATGGCCGAGCCGATGAATACGAATGCGAATGCGCCACCGGGTATCGGTGCGGACCGGTCACAACTCCCCCATCAGCCGAGCGCTGGACGACGGCGCTCACCCTAACCGGAATCGGGGGAATCAAACCGAAATGTGAACGGAATTCGGCCGGACGGCGGAACCCAAGATCATTTTTGTGCGGTAGTGGCGGAAATGCCGTCACGCGATCACGCGCAGTGCTGAACGGCGCTTTGTCGTCCTCTTCGGACAATTGCGGACCGGCGGAAATGCAGCGTGCCCCGGAGCCGAATCGGCTCCGGGGCACGAAGGCGCGTGCTAGCTCACCACTGCTGCTGCGGGGGCTGGCCGGGCTGGCCGAACCCGCCGCTCGGCGGGCCCTGGTGACCCGGCTGCTGGCCCCAGCCCTGCGGCGGCTGACCCGGCTGCCCGGGGTGCCCCGGCTGCCCGGGCTGTCCCGGCTGGCCGTAGCCACCGGGCTGCCCCGGCTGGCCGTACCCGCCCGGCTGACCCGGCTGCGGGAACCCGCCGCTCGACGGCTGCGGGAACCCGCCGCTGGACGGGTTGGGCCCGCCCGGCTGCCCGTAACCGCCGGGCTGACCCGGCTGACCCGGCTGGCCGTAACCCGGACCGGGCTGCCCCGGCTGGCCGTAGCCACCGGGCTGCCCGTAACCACCCGGCTGGCCGAAGCCCGGCTGCTGCTGCGGGCCACCGAAGCCCGGCGGCGGCCCGCCGAAGCCCTGCGGCCCGCCCGGCGTGGCACCGCCGCCACCGAGGCCGACGAACTGCTGCGTCGCCGGGACGAGCCCGAGCACGCCCACGATCAGGATGAGGACACCCAGGATCAGCGGCGGCAGCCCGATCCCGAACGTGTCCCGGCTGGACGCGCCGACCACGCCGCCGCTCGGCGTCATGCCGATCTTGAGCAGCAGGGCGAAGACCGCGAGGATCGCGCCGCCCGCGACGATCGCGATCGGGACGAACTTCCGGAGCCCGCCCAGCTTGCCCACGAGCGCCAGCCCGATGCCACCGGCGAGGGAGATCAGCGACCCCAGCAGGATCATCACCACGTAGAACCAGACGAGCCCCGGGCCGATGATCCCGGCGGCGTCGAGCGCCTTCTGGATGATCTCCTGGCTCGCGGTGTCGTTGACGAGCGTCGAGTAGTCGCTCGCGTCACCCATGTAGTTGAACGAGATGATCAGCGCGATCAGGCCCAGCAGGGCCACGATGCCACCGGCGATGTAGCCGAAGAGGGCGTTGCCACCCGCGGCCGGCGCACCGAACGGCTGCTGCGGCCCGCCGAAGCCGGGCTGCTGCTGGCCACCGAAACCGGGCGCGCCGAACCCCTGCGGCTGACCCGGCTGGCCGTAGCCCGGCTGCTGACCGAAACCGCCCTGCTGCTGGCCCGGCTGCCCGAACCCGCCCGGCTGCTGCCCGAACCCACCGGGCTGCTGACCGAAGGCGGCGGCCGGGTTGTCGGCCGCGCTCGGCGGCGGGGTGTACGGGATGGCCGGCGGCGGCTGGGAGCCCGGGGGCACCAGCTGCGTCGAGTCCGCGACCGGGGCGTCGCCGCCGCCCGCCGGGTTCACCATCTGGGTCGCGTTCGCGTCGACCGGCGGCATCGCCTGGGTCGCGCCCGCCCCGCCGTCACCCGGCCGGCCCGGCTGGACGACCTGGGTCGGCTCCGGCGTCTCCCCGAACGGGGAACCACCCTGGTGCTGGGCGGGCTGGACGACCTGGGTCGGTTCCGGGCTGCCGAACGGGTCCTGCTGCGGCTGGGGGCCACTCGGCGGGCCCTGAGGTGGCTGGCCGCCACCCCACGGCTGGTTCGGTGGCTGCGGTGCACTCATGTGGGTCTTGAACCCCCTTGACGAGGACGCGAAAGTGTTCTACTCGCGCCCACGCTATCGGATCGCCCGGCAGGGCGCTCGTAACGCCCCTGCCGGGTCCGCCGATCTATCCCTTTCCGGCTCGGTCAGCGACCGGCCAGGAAGCCCAGCAGGTCGTGCCGGGTGACGACCCCGGCGGGCTTGCCGTCGACCAGCACGAGCGCGCCGTCGGCGCCTTCCAGCGCGGTCATCGCCGCGCCCACCTGCTCGCTGCCGCCGATCGTCGGCAGCGGCGGTGACATGTGCCGCTCGAGCCGGTCGGCCAGCTGCGCCTTGCCGGTGAACAGCGCGTCGAGCAGGTCACGCTCGTTGACGGCGCCGACGACCTCGGCCGCCATCACCGGCGGCTCCGCGCTCACGACGGGCATCTGGCTCACGCCGAACTCGGAGAGGATCGCGATGGCCTCGGCGACGGTCTCGTTCGGGTGCGAGTGCACCAGCGCCGGCAGGTGGCCGCTCTTCTTCGTGAGCACGTCGGCGACCGTCGCGCCGGAGGAGTCGGGCGGCAGGAAGCCGTAGGAGGACATCCAGGTGTCGTTGAACACCTTCGTCATGTACCCGCGGCCGCCGTCGGGCAGCAGCACGACCACGACGTCGTCCTCGGTGAGCCGCTCGGCGAGCTTGAGCGCCGCGGCGACGGCCATCCCGCAGGAGCCGCCGACCAGCAGGCCCTCCTCGAGCGCGAGCCGGCGGGTGATCTGGAAGGAGTCGGCGTCGGAGACCGGGATGATCTCGTCGGCGATGGTGCGGTCGTAGGTGTCCGGCCAGAAGTCCTCGCCGACGCCTTCGACCAGGTACGGGCGGCCGCTGCCGCCGGAGTAGACCGAGCCCTCCGGGTCGGCCCCGACCACCTGCACGCGGCCGTCGCTGACCTCCTTGAGGTACTTGCCGGTGCCGGAGATCGTGCCGCCGGTGCCGACGCCCGCGACGAAGTGCGTGAGCTTGCCGTCGGTCTGCTTCCACAGCTCGGGACCGGTGGAGAGGTAGTGGCTCTCCGGGTTCTGCGGGTTGGCGTACTGGTTGGGCTTCCAGGCGCCGTCGATCTCGCGGACCAGGCGGTCGGAGACGTTGTAGTAGGAGTCCGGGTGCTCGGGCGCGACGGCCGTCGGGCACACCACGACGCGGGCGCCGTAGGCCTTGAGCACGTTGCGCTTGTCCTCGCTGACCTTGTCCGGGCAGACGAACACGCACTGGTAGCCCTTGCGCTGGGCGACCATGGCCAGCCCGACGCCGGTGTTGCCGGACGTCGGCTCCACGATCGTGCCGCCCGGGCGCAGCTCACCGGAGGCTTCGGCGGCCTCGATCATGCGCAGCGCGATGCGGTCCTTGACCGAGCCACCCGGGTTCAGGTACTCGACCTTGGCCAGCACGAGCGGCTTGAGCCCCTTGGTCAACGAGTTCAGCTTGACCAGCGGGGTGTTGCCCACGAGGTCTGCGATGTGCTCTGCGTACTCCACAGGGCCAGCCTAAACGGCCCACCGATGAGGTTGTCCAGTCGTGCACGATCGAGGCCCGAGCGGACTCCGGGTGCGCGTCGGCAATGGTGGGCAGTGCGCGCGAGGTCGGGCCGCCCGGCCCGGACCTCAGGCAGCCACCAAGCCGCTCGTCCGCACCGGTACCGGCCCGAGGGCCGCTGCACACTGAGCCGTCATCCCGTCCCGGAGGTTCCACCCGGCGTCGATGACGCTGCGGCAGCCCGTCCGTGGGCCCGCGGACGCCCAGTAGGCGGCCCGAGTGGTGATCATCGCCAGTTCACCTCCTGTGGCATGGCGACTGTCTCCTTGGTGCGACGATCCTATCGGCTCGCCGGTTGCCCGGGTTCGCCCTTTCGTGTCAATTCCGCACGGCCGGGACGGTCGGCGATCGGCCGTTCTTCCCAGCCCGGCGGCCACGTTCTCGGAAAGCCCCCGTCCGCTTCCGCGCCCGCGAGCCGGGCCGCGGACTTCGTGCCGAAATCGGCCGGACCTGCGAAGACGGCACCGTGGAAGCTTTCGCGCTCGCCGCCGAAAACGGTTCCGCGGAAATCGACGCGGTCGGCGAAACGAGCCTTGTTGAAGTCCGCTTTGGTGCGGAATTCGGTGCCGCGGAACGACGCCAGTTCGAGAAAAGTCGCGCCGTAGCAGGTGATCGAGCGGATCGTGCAGTGCGTGAGGGTCAGCCCGACCAGCTTCGCGCCGGAGAAGTCGAGGTCGGTGTCCGGCCAGAAGTCCCCGCTCGGCTGCTCGGCACGACCGCGGCGAAGGTGCAGCATGAGGATGCGCTGCGCGGCCGTTCCGGACCTGCAGCTCCTCCTTGTCCTTCTTGGGGTTGAACGGCATCCGCAGGTAGGCGCAGAAGACGTTGACGATCGTCTGCCGGTGCTCCGGGTGCCCGGCGGCGAGCCGTTCGAGCGCGTACAGCCCGGCCAGCCGGACCGGCGCCTTGTCGCTGCCGAGCTGGTCGGCGGCCTTGCCGTACATCTCGGTGATCCGGCGCTCGGTGGCGTCGTGGTCCTTCTGCACCAGCTCCAGCTCGGCCGACCGCTGCCGCCGGGCGGCGAGCAGCAGGGCGGCCGCGCCGCCGGTGCCGACGACGATGTTGGCGGCGGTCTTCAGCGCGTCCAGCCGGGCCGAGTCCTCCGGGCGGCCACCGCCGAGCAGCGTCAGCAGCACCGCCGCGGCGGCCCCGGCCGTCACCAGCAGCCCGGCGCCCCACAGCACGATCGTCCTGGTCCGCAGCACCCGTTCGAGGTCGTTCGGCACGGCACCGGATGATGCCAGTGTTGCCTTGGTCGCGTTCCGCTTTGACCGATGCGGCGGAGACGGCAGTATGGTGAGCAACCGCTTAGCACGCCGATACGAGGATGTGTCCGCCATGCCCGAAGCCGTCATCGTCTCCACCGCGCGCTCGCCGATCGGGCGCGCCAACAAGGGCTCGCTGGTCGGCATGCGGCCCGACGACCTGACGGTGCAGATGGTCCGCGCCGCCCTGGACAAGGTCCCGCAGCTCGACCCGGCCGACATCGACGACCTGATGCTGGGCTGCGGCCTGCCGGGCGGCGAGTCCGGGTTCAACATGGGCCGCGCGGTCGCCGTCGAGCTGGGCTACGACCACCTGCCCGGCTGCACCATCACCCGGTACTGCTCTTCGAGCTTGCAGACCACCCGGATGGCGTTCCACGCGATCAAGGCAGGCGAGGGCGACGTCTTCATCTCGGCCGGCGTCGAGACCGTCTCGCGGTTCGGCAAGGGCAGCTCGGACTCCTGGCCCGACACGCACAACCCGCTGTTCGCCGACGCCGAGGCGCGCACCAAGGCGACCGCCGAGTCCGGCACCGACACCTGGACCGACCCGCGCACCACCGGGGACGTCCCCGACGTCTACATCGCGATGGGCCAGACCGCGGAGAACCTGGCCCGGCTGAAGGGCGTCACGCGCGAGGAGATGGACGAGTTCGGCGTCCGTTCGCAGAACCTGGCCGAGAAGGCCATCGCGGACGGCTTCTGGGCCAAGGACATCACCCCGGTGACCCTGCCGGACGGCACGGTCGTGTCGAAGGACGACGGCCCGCGCGCCGGCGTGACCGTGGAAGGCGTCTCCGGCCTGAAGCCGGTGTTCCGCCCGGACGGCCGCGTCACGGCGGGCAACTGCTGCGCGCTCAACGACGGCGCGGCGGCGCTGGTGATCATGTCCGACACGAAGGCGCGTGAGCTGGGCCTGACGCCGCTGGCGCGGATCGTCTCCACCGGCGTCACCGGGCTTTCGCCGGAGATCATGGGCTACGGCCCGGTCGAGGCGTCCAAGCAGGCGCTTTCGCGCGCGGGGCTGTCGATCGGCGACATCGACCTGGTCGAGATCAACGAGGCGTTCGCGGCGCAGGTCATCCCGTCCTACCGCGACCTGGACATCGACCTGGACCGGCTGAACGTCAACGGCGGCGCGATCGCGGTCGGCCACCCGTTCGGCATGACCGGCGCCCGGATCACCTCGACCCTGATCAACTCCCTGCAGCACCACGACAAGCAGTTCGGCCTCGAGACGATGTGCGTCGGCGGTGGCCAGGGCATGGCGCTGATCATCGAGCGCCTTTCCTGACGTCGTGAAGCGAAGGCCCCCACCCGGCGCGGGTGGGGGCCTTCGTCGTCAGCAGACGCTGTCGGACGGCTCCGGGTTCGCCAGCCCGAACAGCGGCCGCAGCTTGAGGCCGATCCAGGTGCCGCCGAGGGCGAACACGCCCCACAGCCAGCCGTGCAGGCTGCCCGTGGAGATGCCGCCGAGGTAGGCGCCGATGTTGCAGCCGCCCGCCATGCGCGCGCCGACGCCCATCAGGACGCCGCCGAGGAGGGCGGCCACCGCGGTGCGCCACGGGATCGAGCTGTGGATCTTCCACGCGCCCGCGGCCGCGGCGGCCACCGCGGCGCCGATCATGATCCCGATGTCGGTCAGGCTGGTCTTGTCGCGCCAGATCGGGCCGGCCAGCGACGTCGCGTTGGCCTTCAGCCGCCAGAACTCCCACGTCTCCGGGTGCAGCCCGAAGACCTGCAGGATCTTGGCGCCCCAGAGCGCGAAGGCGCTGGTGATGCCCCAGATCCCGCCGGAGACGAGGAAGACCGCGGCGGCCAGCACGCCGAGCACGACGGCGCCGACGAGCATCGGCCACGAGCCGCGGAAGACCCGGGCGAAGCCACGGGCGGTCGGGACGACGTCGACCGGCGGCGGCGTCCGGCGGCGTTGCACCGCCCGGGTCACGAGGACGATCCCGGCGAGGACGGCGATGGTGATCGCCCACGAGCCGAACCAGCCGACGTGGTCGGCGAGCAGCACGCCCTTGAGCTCGGGCCAGCCGGACAGCACCGGGTACGCCCAGGTGTAGAGCACCGAGCCGGCGATGAACCCGCCGAGGGTGAGCACGATGGCGGACTGGCCGGAGCCGACGGCGAACAGCGTCCCGGACGCGCAGGCGCCGCCGAGCTGCATGCCGATCGCGAAGAGGGTCGCGCCGACGAAGAGGGCGAGGCCGAGCGCACCCGCGGCCGGCGCCGGCTTGCTGCCGAAGAGGCCGCTGCCGGTGCCCGCGATCAGCGCGATGAGCGTCGCGGCGGTGCCGAGCAGGACGGTGTGGGCGCGCAGCCCCTGCCCGTTGCCGACCGCGATCAGCTGCCGCCACGCCGAGGTGAAGCCGAACCGCGAGTGGAACAGCGCGAGCCCGAGCCCGAGGCCGAGCAGCAGCAGGACGCCGAACTTCGCGCCTTGGGTGGCCCAGACGTACCAGGTCAGGCCGGCCGCCAGCACACCGGCGACGGCCAGCGGGCCGATCTTGACCGGGTCCTCCGGCCGCGGCACCGGCGCGGCGCAGGACGTGGGGAATTCGAGGAACTTCTTTTCACCGATCGGGGATTCGGTCGTCGCCACCGGCTACTCCAGGCTCGGGCGGGCAGGACGATCAAAGCTAGATCGGGTGACGGTCCGGTCGCAGCCCGTCGCACAGTGTGGGACGAACGGAGCAATCCGGGTACGCAAAAGGCCCCCTCGCCGGCGCGGCGAAGGGGCCTTCGTGGACTTGCGCTATTCGTTCGTCTTGACGCACATCGTGGTCGCCGGCTCCGGGTAGACCGCGACGCGGGTGGCGTCGGTGCCTTCGCAGACGTTCTTGTCCGCCTGGCCCGTCACGACCTTGACGAGCTCGCCGTCCTTGGTCGGGTCGGTGCACGGGACCTTCAGGTAGCCCTTGGTCTGGGACGTGAAGTTCGCCAGGCAGTCGCCCTGCTTCGCGTTGATCATCAGGCACAGCTTGTACGAACTGCGGCCGCTGACCGAGTAGGTGTCGTAACCGGCGTCGGAGCCGCCGGGACAGGTGTCGGAAGCCGTCTCCAGCTTCTTGGCGATCTTGACGTTCGCCTTCGGGTCGTTGCAGTCGGCCTTCACCGGGTCGTCGCCGCCCTGGGTGAACTCGGTGATGGTGAGGCAGTCACCGGCGTTCGAGGTGGCAGGCGACTTCATGAACGAGACGATCCCGATGACCACGATCGCGACCAGCACGAGGGCGCCGATGCCGGCGAGGATCAGCCGGGGGCCCTTCGAGCGCTTCGGCGGGGCCGGCGGCGCGGGCGGGAAGCCCGGCTGGCCGGGCGGCGGGCCGAACTGACCCGGCTGGCCCTGCGGCGGCTGGCCGTACGGGCCCGGCTGGCCGTACGGCTGCTGCGGCTGGCCGTAAGGCTGCTGCGGCTGGCCGCCGGGAGGCGGTCCGTAGGGATCGGGCTGACCCACCGGCTGCTGGCCCCCGGGGGCCGGAGGGGGAACGCTCACTGTGAACCTCACACATGTGAAATGAGAACCGACCGGGTTATCAAACACGCAGGGTGAGCGTCGTCCGCAGCGGGGTCCCTGTATGCACTAATTACCCACAGAAAAGGCGCCCCGCCGATTACGGAGCGCCTTCACTGAGGGACTGTGAGCCAGGTTACTCGCGGAAGTACGAGAGCAACCGGAGGATCTCGAGGTACAGCCAGACCAGGGTGGTCATCAGGCCGAACGCGGTGTACCAGGCCCACTTCGACGGCATGCCTTCGCGGATCATCCGGTCCGCCTGGTCGAAGTCGAGCAGGAAGCTGAAGGCCGCGATGCCGATGCAGAGCAGGCTGAACAGGATGGCGATCGTGCCGCCGCCGCGCAGCGGGTTGAAGCCGAAGGCGAACGTGCTGATCAGGTTGAACAGCATCAGGATCGCGACGCCGACGGTGGCGCCGACGATCCACTTGGTCAGCTTCGGCGTGACCTTGACCGCGCCGGTCTTGTAGACGACCAGCATGCCGATGAACACGCCCGCCGTGCCGATGATCGCCTGCAGCGCGATGCCGGGGTAGATCGCCTCGAACACGCCGCTCAGCGCACCCAGGAACAGGCCTTCGGCCGCCGAGTACGTCAGCGTCAGCGCGCCACTGGGCTTCTGCTTGAAGATGATCACCAGCGAGATGACGAGGCCGACGACCAGGCCGCCGAGCATCGCGCCGATGAGCGCACCGGGGAGCCGGCCGGTCTCGGTGATCTGCACCTGGGCCCAGATCGCCGTGACCACCCCGACGAGCAGCGCGACGCCGAGGGACATCCCGGTCTTGACGACGACGTCGTCGACGGTCATCGGGCGGTCGCCCTCGCCCGACGCGGCCCGGCCCGGGCCGTACCCGGGCACGCCACCCTGGGGTTGGTTGAAGCCCACCGGGGGCCCGTACTGCCCGTATGTCTGGGTTCCGCCGCCGGGCAGGTTGCGGAACGCCGGGTTGCTACTGGAACGCACCTGATCCTCCTGGATCTGCTGCTTCGTGGATCATCGCTGCATCGGGTTCAACGACCGCCGCGGGCGCGGGGTTCCCGTCGAGTAAAGACGACTTTACTCGACGACGGCCGCGCTGCCTCGGACGACACGGTAAGCGACGAACGTCACGACCGTTCGGCGACAGCCACCCGAAGAGCGGTACACAGTTTCCTTCCGTGGCGCAACGCTCACCTGGCGTGCCCGGATCTTCACCGAACGCGCGTCGGGGATTTGATCAGTCGTGTGACCTGCAGATACGCGGAGCCGCTGCCGAGCGTGGCGACGAAGGAGCATTGACACATGGGGTGGTCAGCACGCCCACGCGCGGGTGTTCGCGCGCTCACCGGCCTCGTCGCCGCGGCCCTGCTCGGCACGCTGTCGGCGACCGCCGGCGCGCCCGCCGCCTCGGCCGCGAGCCAGGAGGGCATCGGGCACGACGTCGGCGGCCAGGCGGGCTTCGGCACGGTCTGGCTCGGTTCGTACCTCGTCGGCGGCCAGCAGGTGTTCTGCGTGAGCTTCCTGCTCAAGGCACCGGACACCGACGAGCAGTACAAGCCCGGCGACGAACTGCTCACGAAGTGGGGCACGAAGCTCCCGGCCGACCAGGCCGCGAACATCTCGTACCTGCTGCTGCGCTACGGCGACACCAAGAACGCGGACGAGGCGACCGCGCTCGCGCACCTGCTGCACTCGTGGACCGCGGCGCCGCGCACGCCGGACGACCTCAAGGCGGGCCTCCCCAAGGACAAGGTCGCCTACGACGCGCCGGGGCACCTGGCCGAGATGCGCAAGAACTTCGCGGCCGCGGCCGACGCCGTCGACCGGCTGAAGACGGAGGCCGAAGCCAACCGCGGCCCGTGGACCGCTTCGATGACCACGCCCAAGGGCGACCAGCACCTCGGCGAGGCGGCCGAGTGGACCGCCACCGTGAAGAACGCGCAGGGCAAGGGCATCCCGGACGTCCCGGTGAAGCTGACGGCGACCGACGCCACCCTCGGCGACGGGAAAGCCGACGCCGCCGAGGGCAACGCGAGCCCGCAGTCGGCGGCGAAGGACGTCACGCTGAAGACCGGCGCCGACGGCACCGTGACCGTGAAGCTGACCCCGACCGGCGAGAAGCCGAAGCTGGTGGCCTCGCTGACCGCACCCGCGGACCGGCCCTACGTCCGGCTGCCGGTCGACACCGGCGTGCAGCGGGTGGTCTCCACCGGCGGCGAGAAGGAGCTGACCGCGCAGGGCGTGGTCAACGTGGCCAAGCCCGGCAAGGTCCAGGTGACCAAGACGGACGCGAACACCGGCAACGGCGTCGGCGGCGCCGTCCTGCGGATCACCGGCAAGGACCGGACGTCGGCCGCGCTCGGCCAGGACGGCAAGCCGCTCGTCGGCGCGGACGGCAAGCCGGCGGTCGTCACCACCGACGGCAAGACCGGCGGCGTGACGGTCGAGAACCTCCGCGCGCCGCAGGAGATCTGCGTCGTCGAGGCGAGCCCGCCGCCGGGCTACACGAACGCCTTCGACCCGAACAACCCGCCGTCGGCGTGCGGCACCGTGCAGCCGGGCGAGACGCTCGCGCTGACCGTGTCGAACAAGCCGAACGAGGTCCCGCGCGCGATCCCGGCAGGCGACCAGCCGGTCGCGCAGGCCCGCGGGGTCGTCGAGACGAGCTGGTCCGTGCCGGGCCTGGCCGGGTTCGGCCTGCTCGTGCTGCTGACGGCGGGGCTGATCGGCGTCGCCGCACGGCGGGCGTCCCGGCGGTAACGGCGTGGGGGACCGCTGGCAGGGCGAGGACTGGTTCGTCGACGAGTGGCACCGGGGCACCGGCTGGGCCGCCCCCGACGACGAGCCGCCCCGCGACGAGTGGGATCCGCCCGCGCGGAAGCCCGGCCGGGGCCGGCTGCTGGTCGGCTTCGTGCTCGGCGCGGCCACGGTGCTCGCGGTGCAGTTCGGCGTCCCCGTGCTGAAGGCGCCGCCGGTGTCCGTCGTGGCCGGCACGGCGCTGCCCGCCGCGGGTGCGGCCGGAGCCGCGGCCGCGGTGCCGTCGCCATCCCCGGCGGCCACCGCCGCCACGGCTCCGGCCGCGCCCGCCGCGCAGACGCCGTCGTCGGCCGCGCAGACGCCGTCCCCGCCACCGCAGCCGCGGGGCACCGTCCGGCTGCCCGCCGGCGGGACGGCGACGCTGGTCCGCACGGACCTCGGGCCCGGCGGCGAGCTGCCGGTGCCCACCGACCTCGGGCAGGCGACGTGGTGGGGTGCGTCACTCGACGCGGCGAGCGGGGCGAGCGTGTTCGCCGGCCACGTGAACTGGCGGGGCGCGACCGGGCCGTTCGCCGAGCTGTGGACGGCCCGGATCGGCACCGACGTGACCATTGTGGACAGTGCGCGCCGGACGTGGCGGTACCGGATCTCGCAGCTGGTCACGGTGCACAAGAGCGACCTGCCGGCCCGCGCGGACGCGCTGTTCGGCCCGTCCGGCCCGCACCGCGTGGTGCTGGTGACGTGCGGGGGCCGCTGGGTCGGCGGATCGGACGGCTACGAGGAGAACCGCGTCGTCATCGCGGACCCGAGCTAAGTTACTCGTGGGTAACATCACGTTTCGGCACGGTGGTCCTGGGCAGCGCCATGCAGCAGAATGCCCAGGGTCAGTGCGGTGCGGCGAGAGGTGTGAGTGAGATGGCGACGTTCTTGGTGACCGGGGCGACCGGACTGATCGGGCGTCACTTCACCCGGTTGCTGCTCTCCCGCCCCGACGACGACCGGGTCGCGCTCGTGGTGCGCGCGTCCTCGCGGGCCAAGCTGGCCGCGCTGGTCGACCAGTGGCCGCACTCCGACCGCGTCACGCTCGTGACCGGGGACCTCGGCGAGCCGCTGCTCGGCGTGTCCGAAGCGGACCGCGAGCAGCTGCGCGGCAGCGTCGACCACATCGTGCACCTGGCCGCGCTCTACGACCTCACCGCCGACGACGAAGCCAGCATCAAGGCCAATGTGGACGGTACGCGGGCCGTCGTCGACCTCGCCGCGGACCTGCGCGCCGGCTGCCTGCACCACGTCTCGTCGGTCGCCGTCGCGGGCGACCACGAAGGCGTGTTCACCGAGGAGATGTTCGACGCCGGGCAGCGGCTGGTGACGCCGTACCACCGGACGAAGTTCGAAGCCGAGAAGATCGTCCGCGAGCAGACCGAGGTGCCGTGGCGGGTGTACCGGCCTGCCGTCGTCGTCGGGCACTCCGAGACCGGCGAAATGGACAAGATCGACGGCCCGTACTACCTCTTCCCGGCGATCAACCGGCTCGCCGGGCTGCCGGACGTGCTGCCGATCGTCGGCCCCGACCTGGGTGACACGAACATCGTGCCGGTCGACTACGTCGCCAAGGCGCTGCTGGAGCTGGTGGTCAAGCCGGGGCTGGACGGGCACGCCTTCCACCTGGTCAACCCGGAGCCGCAGCCGGTCGTCTCGGTGTACAACGCCTTCGCGCGGGCCGCGGGCGCGCCGACGATCACCGTGCAGCTGGGCGAGGGCCTCTCGAAGCGGATCGTCGGGCTGGTCAAGCTGACCGAGCACATCCCCGGCGTCACCATCGCGCGCGACGCGGTGATGGAGCGGTTCGGCATCCCGCCGGTGCTGCTGGACACGATGGCGTTCCCGTCGGTGTTCTCCTCGGCCGAGACGCGCAAGGCGCTGGCCGGCACCGTCGAGGTCCCGCGGCTCGAGGAGTACGCGCCGACGCTGTGGCGCTACTGGCGCGAGCACCTCGACCCGTTCCGCGCGCGCAAGCACGGCCCGCGCGGCGAGCTGGACGGCCGCCGCGTGATCATCACCGGCGCGTCGTCGGGCATCGGCCGCGCGACCGCGCTGAAGGTGGCGGCCGCGGGCGGCGTCCCGCTGCTCGTCGCGCGCCGCCGGCACGAGCTGGAAGAGGTCCGCGACGAGATCGTGGCCGCCGGCGGCACGGCGTCGGTGTACCCGGCCGACCTGACCGACGAGGACTCGGTGCACAAGGCCGTCGACGCGATGCTGGCCGAGCACGGCCGGATCGACATGCTGGTCAACAACGCCGGCCGGTCGATCCGCCGGTCGATCAAGCTGTCGTACGACCGGATGCACGACTACGAGCGCGCGATGGCGATCAACTACTTCGGCGCGGTCCGGCTGATCCTCGCGGTGCTGCCGCACATGTCGGAGCGGAAGTTCGGGCACATCGTGAACGTGTCGTCGATCGGCGTCCAGGGCATCGCGCCGCGCTTCTCGGCGTACGCGGCGTCGAAGGCGGCGCTGGACTACTTCTCGCGCATCGCGGCGACCGAGACCCACGGCGACGGGATCACCTTCACCACCATCCACATGCCGCTGGTGCGCACGCCGATGATCCGGCCGACGAAGATCTACGACGCGTTCCCGACGAAGTCGCCGGAGCAGGCGGCGGACATGGTGATGAAGGCGCTCGTCGAGCGGCCGAAGCACATCGGCACCCCGGCGGGGCAGGCGATCGGGCTGGCCTACACGCTCACGCCGGGCCTGACCGACGCGATCGCGTACCAGGGTTACCGGATCTTCCCGGATTCGACCGCGGCGGGCGGTTCGGGCGAACTCAAGATCGGACGTGGCGAGAAACACCTGTCCCGCGCGGCGATGACGCTGGCCCGGCTTTCGCGCGGGTTCCACTGGTAACTGAGCGTTTCTCGGGTGCGGCCGTTCCGGCGACACCGCGACACGTGTTGGTGATTCGTGAAGCCGGAGGGCGGAGGCGGCGGGTGCCCGGGTACGGTCGGGCCCATGGTTCCTGAGCGCGACCCCGCCGCAACCGCCCTCAACGGCCTCCTCCCCCTCCGTCGTGAGTACACCCAGGCTTGGCACGGTTTCGACCGCAACGAGGTGCGGCAGTACCTCGACCACATCGAAGCCCAGCTGCGCCGGGTCCTCAGCGAACGCGACGCCGCCGCCGCGCAGGCCGCCGCCGCGACCCGCGAGGCCGAGACCGTGCGGCAGCAGGTCGCGGCGCTGGAAGCGCGCATCGAAGAGCTGAAGAAGCCGCCGGAGCGGCTCGAGGACCTCGACGAGCGCATGCAGCGCACGGTGACCCTCGCGCAGGCCCGCGCCGACGAGATCATCAAGCGCGCCGAGGTGGCCGCGGAGAAGACGTGGGCGTCCTCGACGGAGGCGTCGACGAAGCTGCGCGAGCGGTACTCGAAGCTGGTCGCGGAGCTGGACAAGCAGGCCGACCTGCTGCACTCCGAGCACGAGAACGCGCTGGCGGAGACGCGCGCCGAGGTCCAGCGGCTGACGATCGAGGCGGCCCAGCGGCGCGAGCTGCTGGACAACGAGGCCGAGCGCAAGCGCCGGAAGCTGGAGCGCGAGTTCGAGGCGTCCCAGGCGGCCCAGAAGGCGGCGCTGGAGAAGCACATCGCGGACCAGCGCACGGCGAGCAAGAACCAGGCGGAGCGCCGGATCGCCGAGGCGACGGCGGAGGCGAAGCGCCGTCTCGACGAGGCGACGGCCGAGGCCAAGCGCCGTCTCGACGAGGCGACCACCCAGGCGGCCCAGCGCACGACGGCGGCCAACCGCAAGGTCGAGCGGCTGGCGGAGATCCGGGAGCAGGCGCGCAAGAGCCTGGCGCTGGCCGAGGACATCCTCAACCGCAGCGAGACGCAGCTGGCGACGCTGCCGGAGGAGGCGGTGATCCCGCAGGCATCGAAGCTGGTCGGCGGCGACGCGGAGTCGGCGACCACGCCGTCGGCGCCGGTCGTGCCGGTGGTGCAGCCGTCGATCCCGAAGTCGGCTCCGAAACCGGCGCCGAAGCCGGCCCCGCAGGCCGCCAAGCCGGCGAACTCGAACGGCCCGGCAACCAAGCCGGCGAACGGCAACGGCGCGAACGGCAACGCGGCGAAGCCGCTCTCGCCGACGGGGAGCAAGCCGGGCGCCTGAGCCACCGAACATCCGTGAAGGCCGCGTCGCGGGACTCCTGGGTCCCCGGCGCGGCCTTCATCGCGTGAGGAGCCTCCAGCCGAGCGCGCGCTGCGAAGCCCACAACCCGCGCGCGAGTGGAGGGGCCCATTACCTTTTTCCTGGCTCCCGACCAGGGAGTTGTGGTCACTAGGCCTGGCATGACTTGCGCCGCCAGTCGAACCCATGATCCGGGGGGGTGGTGTCACCGGGTCTGGTGGCATCGACCGACCGCTGAATAGGGACACGGCCACCGCCGGGTAGGTCTCGATGCCCCTATTGTTCGTCAAGCAGCTTGTTGTGCTGGTGGAGGCAGCGGATCGGGCGCGGTGATGACCCGGTAGAGCTCACGGGCGATGTAGCGTTTGAGGCATCGGACGGCTTCACGTTTGGTCTTGCCCTCTCGGACACGTCGGTCGATGTAGTCGCGGGTGCGTCGGTCCCAGCGCAGGCGGACCAGCACGATGCTGCGCAGAGCAGAGTTGGCTTGGCGGTCGCCGCCACGGTTGAGGCGATGGCGTTGTGTCCTGCCTGAGGATGCTTCCACCGGGCTGACGCCGCAGAGCGCGGCGAAGGACGCTTCGCTTCGCAGGCGATCGGGGTTGTCACCGGTGGCGATGAGCAGGGTGGCGGCCGTGTCGGGTCCGACCCCGTACGTCTCGAGCATGTCGGGGTTGTGGCCGGCCAGAACCGTGGCGGTCTGAGCGTTGAGGTCGGCGATCTCCTGGTTGAGCCGGTCAATCCTGCGCGCGAGCAGGCGCAACGTGAACCGGGCAGCCGTAGCGGTGTCGCAGGGTGTGGTGGGCGCCCAGTCGATGCACCGCTGCACGAGCTTGGCGGTGCTGAAGTCGCGCAGCTCGTCGCGCAGCGCGGGATCGGCCGAGACCAGGACGGCCTTGAGCTGGTTGATGGCCTGGGTTCGGGACTTGACGGCCGAGGTCTTGGCGAGCTTGAACATGCGCAGCATCTCTACTGGCCCGTGGCCTGCCTTGGCCAGGGCGTTGGCCTGCCCGTTCAGCACGGATCGGGCGGCGGACTCGGCGTCGATGGTGTCGTTTTTGCCGCGGCGCCGGCGGGTGGCCTTGTCGGGCTGGTTGACTTCGAACACCTCGATGTCATTGGCTGCCAGGTGGCGGGCGAGCGCGGCTCCGTAGGAGCCCGTGCACTCCACGCCCGCCCGGCGCACGACACCGAACCCGCGGGCCCACTTCACCAGAGCCTGATACCCGGCTCGCGTGGTCGGAAATGCCTTGCTCGCCAGGAGCACTCCCAGCGCGGTGATGATGGCGGCGACGTGGAAGTCCTTGTGGGTGTCGACTCCCACGATCACCTCCTGGCCGCAGCGATCCAGAGGCCGGGAAGAAGGAGGGGTGCTCGGCACGGTCTGCTGACTCCTGCTCTGATCGAGAACGCCGGTGGCTGGCCGACGCCGGACCGATCAGGCGGTCAGGACTGTGAAGATGCGCAGTGCGGCAAAGCCCCTATCGGGACACGCCCCACCAGCCCGGCGGCAGCAAGCACCGCCCCGGAACCGAGGCCGACAGATCGAGACAAGGACACATCGGTCAGTCGTAACGCGGGTCAGGCCGCAGCCCGGGGCGGCACACCTTGATCATCACAGTCGTAACGTGGGTGCCGGCGCTCGATGCCTGACCGGATGACCACGAGGCGGCGAACGAACGGCAAGGTGGATGAGCAGCACTTTCAGCGTGTTCCTCGGCCTGGGCCCCGACGGCAACCGGCTGCACGACGCCCCGCTGCCCAACACCGAACCCAAACTGCGAGCCCTGTTCGACAAGCTCGCCGCGCACGGACCGCTGCTGGTCGTGGTCGACCAGCCGGCCACGATCGGGGTGTTGCCGGTCGCGGTCGCCCGTGCCGCCGGGCACCAGGTCGCCTACCTGCCCGGCCTGGCGATGCGCCGCATCGCCGACCTCTACCCCGGCCGCGCCAAAACCGACGCCCGGGACGCGTTCGTCATCGCCGACGCCGCCCGCTCCCTGCCCCACACCCTGCGACCCGTGGATGTCGGCGACGACGCCCTGGCCGAACTGGAGGTGCTGGTCGGGTTCGACGACGACCTCGCCGGCGAAGCCACCCGCATCAGCAACCGCATCCGCGGCCTGCTCACCGGCATCCACCCAGCTCTCGAGCACGCCATCGGGCCGCGGATCAGCCACCCGGCGGTGCTGGAAATCCTCTCCCGCTGCGGCGGACCGACCGGCATCGCCAAAGCCGGCCGCCGCAAACTCACCGCCATCGCCAAGGTCCACGCGCCGCGCATCGGCGACAAACCGGTCGAGGCGATCATGGCCGCCCTCGCCGAGCAGACGGTCACCGTCCCGGGCACCGCCGCTGCGGACACAGTCTTGCCGCGGTTGGCCGACAGCTTGAAAGCGGTTCTCCTGCAGCGGAAACAGGTTGCTGAGCAGGTCGAGGGGATACTTGATGCGCACCCTCTTGCCGGGGTCCTGACTTCGATGCCCGGCATCGGGGTCAGGACCGCCGCCCTCATCTGCCCGGCCCGCCGCCGCTGCGACGTCCTCTACGCGATGCTCCGCAACGGCGCCCACTATCGCCAACCCGCTCCCGCCGCGGCTTGACAACCACATAGGACACCCCCCGGTTTTTACGCTACCGGCAGGCACCGACAGTTTCCGGCGCCCGTGAGCAGCGCGCTTTCAGTTGTGCACAGCTGTGCGGGCGCCTTCCGCGGCCGCGGCCCGGAGATCGAACCGCTGCTGGCCGGCCGAGGTCTCAGTTGCGGGCCGTGCGGGGCCACGGGTTCGCCGCTTCCAGCTGGGCCGCCAAGCCCAGCAGCAGCGATTCCCCACCCGGCCGAGCCACCAGCTGCACCGAAGTCGGTAACCCGGACACCACCGAACGACCCGCCGGGACCGTGATCGCCGGATAGCCCGCGAAGTTCCACTGACCGGTGAAGCCCGCCAGCCGCGTCGACGGCAGGACGTTCGCCAGCCACCCCCGCTCGTGCCAGCGCCCGGCCTTCACCGGCCAGTGCGACAGCGTCGGCGTCAGCAGCACCTCGTGCGACGCGAAGAACTCCTCCGCCCGTTCCACCCACCGATCACGCGTCCGCGGGCGGAGCAGCCCGGCCCGCTCGACCAGGCGCCCCGCTCGGACGTGCGCGCGCGTGCGGCGCTGCAGTCGCGAGGCGTCGAATTCGCGGGCCTGGACCGCCGGGCCCGCGAGCCAGCGGGCCGTCATGCCCAGGACCATCGTCGCCGGGTAGCGGGGTGCGGCCGGGTCGATTGCGTGGCCCGCCGCCGCCAGGTGGCCCGCCGCCGTCGAGACCGCCGCCACCAGCTCCTTCGGGACCGGGGTGCGCAGCAGCGGCACCGTCGTCGTCATGCCGATGCGGACCGGAGACGGCGGAGCCACCGAAGCCAGCGAAGGCGCGTCGGCCAGCACCGAGAGCAGCAGCGCCGTGTCGGCGACCGTCGTGGCCAGCGGGCCGTGGACCGACATGCCGAACCAGCCGCCCTCCGCCAGCAGGTCCGCGCCCGGCTTCAGCCCCACCAGGCCGCACATCGCCGCCGGGAGGCGGACCGAGCCCATGCCGTCCGAGCCGTGGGCCAGCGGGACCAGCCCGGCCGCCACCGCCGCCGCGCTGCCGCCCGAGGAGCCGCCCGCCGCGTACGTCGGGTCCCAGGGGTTGCGGGCGATGCCGTCCGGGGTGTCGCTCATCGGCCAGATGCACAGCTCCGGCACCCGGGTCAGCCCGACGAGCACCGCGCCCGCCGCGCGCAGCCGGGCCGCGATCACACCGTCCGCGTCCGCCCGGGTGGCGGGGCCCGCCAGCGAACCGTGCGACGCGTACTCGCCGGCCACCTCCGTGACGTCCTTGACCGCGACCGGCACCCCGGCGAGGGGCAGCGACGCGAGATCCGGCCGCGCGGCGACCTCCGCGGCCTCCTTGAGCGCCTCCTCGGCGCGCACCCGCCGGAAGGCGCCGATGACGCCGTCCGCCGCGGCGATCCGCTCGAGGGCCTCCTCGGTGACCTGGACCGGATCGAGCTGCCCGGCGCGGACGGAGGCCGCGATCTCCACTGCCGTGAGCACCATGATCGGACCCTAGCCCACGAAAAGGTGACAGTGGCAAAGAAAACGTCTCAGATGGCGCCGGCCCGCAGTGCATAGGCGACAGCGTGGGCGCGGTTGTTCAAGCCGCAGCGCGTCATGAGCCCGTAGAGGACGTTCTTCACGGTCCGCTCCGAGTAGCACAGCTTCGCGGCGATCTCCTCGGTGCCGAAGCCCTCGGCGACCAGCCGCAGCACGTCGCACTCGCGGGCCGCCAGCCCGGACAGCGTGAGACCGTTCGGCTCCAGGACGTCCTTGCGCATCCGCTGCACCTGCGCCAGCAGCGCGCCCTGCAGCCGCGGCGGCAGGTTGGCCGTGCCGTCACCCGCGGCGAGCACCGCCGTGACCAGCTCGGCACCCCCGGTTTCGCGGCGCGGCAGGATCGCCACCACGCCGCACTCCAGCGCCGCCATCAGGTCGCTTTCGCGGAAGTGCTCGACGACCAGCACGACGTGGGACGCCTTGGCCGCCCGGATCTCGCCGAGGACGCTCTCGGTGACGTGGTCCTCCATCACCAGCAGCACGTCCGGCACGAGGTCGGTCAGCCGGACGTCGGGATGGTTGTCCAGCAGGCTCACCGCGCCGGCGTGCGTGATCGGGTCCGAGGCGAGGACGCTCACTTCGACGGGCTTCATGGTGGCAGTGTGGACGGCCCGTCTTCACGCCTTCCCTATTCCGTCTTCACGCCCGTGAAGACAGCTCCCCGAACGCCGCCCGCGCCCGCTCCAGGCACCCGGGCATCCGCCCGGCCGCGCGGGTCCAGTCGCGCTTGGCGCGCCAGTACGCCTCTTGCGCCTCCGGGGGCCAGCCCGCCAATTCCGGCTCGACCCGGGCCTCCAGGTCGGCCAGCAGGGCACCGAGGTCGCCGGTGATGGTGCCCATCCGGTCGAGCACCAGGTCGGCGAAGCTGAAGTCGAGGCGGGTCACGGCAGGCGCGGCCGGGGCATCGTGCCGCCGGTCGTCTCCAGCAGCTCCGCCAGCCGCGACAGGATGACGTCGAACTCCTGCTCCCAGTCGCTCATCGCCTGGCCGAACCGCACCGAAGCCTCCCCGCGCCACGACGCCTGCACCGTCGCCATCTCGCTGTTGACGTCACGCAGGCGGGACCGGGCACCATCGAGGGCGGACGCGAAACAGGCGGCGGCCCGCTGCATGTCTTCGGTCGGCATCCGGGGCTCCTCTCCGGCCCCCGAGGGTGACGCACGCGGTGGCGGCGCGGAACCCCGCGCCGGGGGCCTTGCCCGAATGTCCGCCATCCTTGCCTGCCGGTTCACGACGTCCGCGTATGCTCACGGCAGGCATCCGGCGCGTGACGATTCGTTCACGCACGAAGGGAGACCGATGTCGGCCGCGGACGGCTCCGCACCGAGACTCCAGCTGCTCGGCCCCCTCAAGGCCTGGCAAGGCGAAACGGAGCTGGACCTCGGTTCCGCGCACCGCCGCACGGTCCTCGCCGCGCTGGCGATGCACCCGAACCGCACGGTCTCGCGCGAAGAGCTGATCGACGCCGTCTGGGGCGACGCGCCGCCGCAGAGCGCGCAGGGCTCCATCTACACCTACGTCTCCGGGCTGCGGCGCGCGCTGGAACCCGGCCGGGCCAAGGGTGAAGGCCCGCAGCTGCTCGCGTCGATCGGGTCCGGCTACTCACTGCGCCTCGACGCCGAAGCGATCGACGTCCACCGCTTCGAAGCCTTGCGGGAGCAGGCGCAACGCCAGTACGCCGCCGGTGACCTCCGCGGGGCCCGCGAAGCCTTTGACGAGGCGTTGGCGCTCTGGCACGGCGTCCCGCTGTCCGGCCTGCCCGGGCCGTTCGCCGCCGCCCAGCGGGCCCGGCTCACCGAAGTGCGGCTGGCGACCGTCGAGCGGCGCGCCGAAGTCGTGCTGGACTCGGGCGGGCACACCGAGCTCGTCGCCGAACTGACCGCGCTGACCCGCGAACACCCGTTCCGCGAAACGCTGCGCGGGCTGCTCATGCGGGCCCTGGTCCAGGCCGGGCGGCGGACCGAGGCGATCGCGGTCTACGCCGACGTCCGCGACCGGCTCGTCGAGTCCTCGGGCACCGAACCCGGCCCGGCCCTGCGGCGGCTGCACGACGAACTGCTGGAGAAGCCCGCCCCGGCACCGGAACCGCGGCCGGCGGCGCCCGTCCGGGCCGCGCCGCGGGTGCCGGCCGCGGCGCTGCCGGAGCGGGCGGAGATCTTCGTCGGCCGGGAGGCGGAACTCGACCGGCTGCACGAAGCCGTGGTCGGCCTCGGCACCGGGGCGGGCCGGTCGGTGTGGCTGGACGGCGAGCCAGGCAGCGGCCGGACCGCGCTGCTCGCCGAGGTCCTCGCCGCGGCGCGCGACTTCCACCCGGCCTTCGCCGCCGCCGACGCGCTGGACCAGCGGTTCGCCCTGCGGCCGCTGCTCGACGCGCTGGGCGTGCACCCGCGCGCCACCGACCCCCGCCGGGCCGCGCTGGCCGCGCGGCTGGCCGGACAGCCCGGCGAGGACCCCGTCGACGACGTGCTCGGGCTGGTCCGGGAGCTGTGCGCGGAGGCGCCGCTCGTGCTCGTGGTCGACGACCTGCAGTGGGCCGACGACGCGACGCTGCGCGTCTGGCGCTACCTGAGCCGGGAGACGCGCCGGCTGCCGCTGCTGCTGGTCGGGGCGTGCCGGCCGGTACCCCGCCCGGCCGCGCTCGACGACCTGCTCGACAACGATGACATCAGCGTCCTGTCGCTGCCGCCGCTGGCCGAGGACGAGACGCACGAGCTGGCCGCCCAGCTGGCAGGCGCACCACCCGGGCCCGGGCTGCAGCAGCTGGTCTCCTACGGGGCCGGCAACCCCCGCTACGTCCGGGAGATCGTCGAAACGCTGCTCGCGCAGTCGATGATCGTGCTCGACGGCGTCCACGCGCACCTGGACGGCAACTCGTGCCAGACGATCCCGTCGCCGCTCGGTGCGCGGATCACACAGTTCCTGAGCTTCCTCTCCAGCGGGACCCGCGACACGCTGCGCTGGGCCGCGCTGCTGGGCCGCGAGTTCTCCCCGGCCGACATCGCCGTCGCCACCGAGCGGCCCCCGACGGCGCTGGTCGGCGCGATCGACGAGGCGATCGCGTCCGGGGTGCTCGTCGAATCGGGCGCCCGGCTGGCGTTCCGGCACCCGCTCGTGCGCCGGGTGCTCTACGAAAAGTCGCCCGCCGCGATGCGGGTCGCGCTGCACCGCCAGCTGGCCGAGGCCTTCGCCGCCGCCGGCGCGCCCGCGGAACGCGTCGCCGAGCAGCTCGCGGCCGCGCCCGCGCAGGTGGACCCGTGGGTCACCGGGTGGCTGCTGGAGCACATCGGCACGGTCGCCACCGAGGCCCCGCGGACCGCGGTGGACCTGCTGCGCCACGCCGTCACCCAGGGCACGCTGCCGCCGGACGCGCGGGAGACGCTGACCGCGACGCTGGCGCGGCTGCTGTTCTGGCTCGGCCGGGAGCCCGAAGCCGAGGCCCGCTCGGTGGTCGCGCGCACGTCCGACAGCAGGCGCGCGGCCGAAATGCGCTGGATCCTGGCCTACGTCTACTACCGCCGCGGTGACTTCGCCGAGGCGACCGCCGAGCTGAAGCGGACGCTCGACGACGCCGACGTGCCGGAGATGTGGCGCGGGCGCCACGAGTCGCTGCTGGCCACGCTGGAGAAGCTGGGCGAGGAGACGGCGCTGGCGCCCGCCGGGCTGCACCCGCTCGACGACGCGGCACTGGCCGTGCCGAACCTCGACAGCCTCGACGACGCCGCCGAGCCGCTGGACGCCGCCCGCCGGATCGCCGCGACGCGCGCGGTGCCGGGCGAGATGCACCTGGCCGGCGCGGTGCACTACTACTGGCTGGGCCGCTGGCCGGAGGCACTTGCCGAGCTGGACGCGGTGATCCGCGGCGGCGCCGAGACAGCGTCCTACGTGCTGCGCAGCCCGGGTTCGGCGTTGCTGGTCCACGGCGTCGGCGCGCTGATCGCCGGTCACCGCGGCGAACCGGGCCAGGCCCGCACCCACCTCGACGCGGCCGACCGGCAGCAGTGGCCGCCGGGCCTCGAGCCCGACGGCGGCGACTTCCTGCTCGCGGCCCGTGCCCTGCTGGCCGAGCAGGAGGGCAGGCCGGAGGCGGCGCTGACGGCGTTGCTGCCGCTGCTGGAGGACACCTACCCGCCGGCGGCCCGCCACCAGTGGCTGCCGGACCTGGTCCGCCTCGCGCTGCAGCTCGGCGACCGCGACCGCCTGCAGGACGCCCTGCGCCTGCTGGAGCCGGCGGGCGACGTCCCGCCCGCCCACGCGGCCGCCGCCGCGCACTGCCGGGGCCTGGCGACCGGGGATCCGCGGCCGGTCCTGACCGCGGCCGGGCACTACCGCGCGGCCGGCCGGGTGCTCAAGCACGCGAAGGCCACCGAGGACGCGGCGATCCTGCTGGCGGAGTCGGGCGAGCTGGCCGACGCCCGCACGGCGTTCCGGGGCGCGCTGACCGCGTACACCGAGATGGGCGCGGTGTGGGACGTCCGGCGCGCCGAGGCCCGGATGGGGCCGTTCGGCATCCGGCGGGCGCCTTCGGTGCGTTCGCGGGCCGTCGCGGGCGAATGACGGTCTTCGCGAGTTGAACAAGCAACCTTCCGGGGGTTGCCACGTCGGTAAGGTCACCGAATAGTCGGTACCGAGATGTCCCTGGGGGAAGGGGTCTGGGGCGCACGCCCCAGAGGGGACGGCAACGACATGCCAGCGGATGCGGACACCGGCCTGCGGGTGGGTGTGCTCGGCCCGCTGCGGGCCTGGCGCGGGGCGGCCGAAATCGGCCTCGGCCCCGCGCGGCAGCGCGCCATCTTCGCGGTGCTCGCCGTCAACGCCGGCCGGCCCGTCCCCCGCGCCGAGCTGATCGCCGGTGTCTGGGGCGACTCGGCGCCGGCGAGCGTGGAAGGCAGCGTGCACACCTACGTGTCCGGGCTGCGCCGCGCCCTCGAACCGGACCGGTCGCGCTGGTCGGCGGCCAGCGTGCTCGTCTCGGATCCCGCCGGGTACTCCCTGATCCTCGGCGAAGACGCGCTCGACGCGGCCCTGTTCGAACGGCACCGCGAACGCGCGCAGCAGCACCTCGAGCACGGCGATCCGCGGGCCGCCGTCACCGAACTCGACGCCGCTCTCGCGCTCTGGCAGGGCGAGGCGCTTTCCGGGGTGCCCGGCGGGTTCGCCGAACGCCACCGCGAATACCTCGCCGAGCTCCGGCTGAACACGCTCGAACGGCGCGCCGAGGCCGTGCTCGCCCTCGGCGGGCACCTCGACCTCGCGCCGGAACTGGCCGTGCTGGCCGGCGAACACCCGCTGCGGGAATCGCTGCGGGAGTCGCTCATGCTCGCCCTCTACCGCAGCGGACGGCCCGCGGACGCCCTCGACGTCTTCCGCGACGCCCGCGCCACGCTCGTCGCGGAACTCGGCGTCGAACCCGGCGCGGCGCTGCAGCGGCTCCAGCAGCAGATCCTCGCCCAGGACCCCGCCCTCGACGCGCCCGCGCCGCCGGTCGTCGTCACCGGGCACCGGTTGTTCGGCCGCGAAGCGGAGACGGCGAAGCTCGCCGAGCTCGTCGCCGACGTCCGCGCCGGCCGGGGCCGGGCGGTCTGGATCGAGGGGGACGCCGGGATCGGCAAGTCCGCGCTGCTCACCTCCTCGCTGCCGGACGGCCCCGGCTTCCAGCGGCTCTGGGCGGCCGCCGACGAGCTGAGCACCCGGTTCCCGCTGCAGGTCGTGCTGGAGTGCCTGGCCATCGACGGGCATTCACCCGACCCGCGGCGCGCGCGGGTGGCGAAGGAGCTCGCGGGCGAGAGCCCGGCGCAGCGCAGCTGGGGCCCGGCCGACCCGGTGCTCGGCGCGGTCGACCGGCTGCTGGCGCTGGTCGACGAGCTGTGCGCGCAGTCGCCGCAGGTGCTGGTGCTCGACGACCTGCAGTGGGCCGACGAGGCTTCGGTGCTGGTCTGGCACCGGCTCTGCGCGGCGACCCGGCAGCTGCCGCTGCTGCTGGTGGCCGCGACCCGGCCGGCGCCGGACCGCGCCGAGCTCGCCCAGCTCCGCCGCGGCGTCCAGGCGCGGGACGGCGTCGTCCTCGACCTCGCGCCGCTGACCGGCGCCGACGTCGGACGGCTGATCGAGGACCAGCTCGGTGCGCCACCCGGGCCGGGGCTGCGCGAGCTGGCCGCCCGTGGCGCCGGGAACCCGTTGTACGTCAAGGAGATGGTCGACGTCCTGCGGCGCGCCGGTGCGGTCGAGGTGAGCGGCGGCCGGGCCGACGTCGACGACCCGGCCGAGTTCGAGGCACCGCGGTCGCTGGTCGCCGCGGTCGACCGGCGGCTGGACTTCCTCACAGCGCGGACGCAGGAAGTGCTGCGCTGGGGCGCGTTGCTGGGCATGGAGTTCGCCGTCGGCGACGTCGCCGCGGTGCTCGGCACCCGGCCGTCGGACCTGCTGGCGCCGCTGGAGGAAGCCGTCACGGCGAACGTGCTGATCGACACCGGGACGCAGCTGGCGTTCCGGCACCCGTTGCTGCGCCAGGCGTTGTACGACCGGCTGCTGGCCGGGACGCGGGCGGCGCTGCACCGGCAGGCCGCCGAAGCGCTCGCGGGGATCGGCGCGCCGGTGAAGCGCGTCGCCGAGCAGCTGGTGGCCGCACCGGCCACGGTGGACGAATGGGTGCTGGACTGGCTCGCCGCGCACCACGCCGCCGTCTCGACCCGGGCGCCGCTGATCGCCGTCGAGCTGCTCGAACGCGCGCTGACCGCCTGCGACGGCACCGACCCGCGCCGCGAGACGCTGCTGGTCGCGCTGGTGAAGGTGCTGTTCCGGCTGGAACGCAGCCCGGAAGCCCTGGCGCGGCAGGCGCTCGAGGTCGCCACCGACCCGGACGCCGCCGAGGAGATGCGGCACGTGCTCGCGGCGCTGCGGCACCGCCGCGGGGACACCGAAGGCGCCGTCGCGACGCTCGCGGCGTGGGTCGACGACCCGGCCGTGCCGGAGCTCTGGCGGGTCAAGCACCGGCAGCTGCTGGCGAACTTCCGCCGCGGCAGCCTGTCCGATTTGGACGCCGCGGAGCGGACGGCGCATGAGACGAAGGCGCTGGCCGGCGGCGACCGCTACCTGACCGCGCACGCGCTGCAGTCGTTGTGGCTGGTCGATTCGGTGCGCCGCGAGCACGACCGCGCGCTCGCCCACATCGACGCCGCGATCGAGGCCGTCGGCGACGAGCACGAGCTGGCCGACCTGCACCTCGACCTGCTCGACAACCGCGTCTTCACGCTGCAGAACCTCGACCGGCTGGCCGAGGCGGGCGAGGCCCTGCGTGCGGCGGGTGAAGTCGCGGCGCGGCACGCGTTGCCGGTCGGGCTGCAGGTGTCCGCCGCGGTGCACCGGTACTGGGAAGGCCGCTGGGACGAGGCGCTCGTCGAGCTGGACACGGTCATCGAGGACGGCCCGGCGATCACCTTCTACGGCCTGCGCGAGCCCGGCCCGGCCGCGCTGCTGCTGCACGGGGTCGCGGCGCTGATCGCGGGCCGCCGCGACGACCGGGCCCAGGCCGCGGCCCACCTCGACGCGGCGGAGGAGTACGCCCCGGCGACCGGAGCCGAGCGCGAGAGCTTCGACTTCCTGCTGGTCGCCGACGCCCTCGCCGCCGAGCAGCGCGGCGACCGCGTCCGCGCGCTGGCGGTGCTGGAGCCGATCCTGAACCCGACGTACGCGCAGATGATGCTGCGCCACCAGTGGCTGCCGTCGTTCGTGCGGCTGGCGATGGAGCAGGACGACGTCGCCCGCGCCCGCCGCGCGCTGGCGGTGTGCGAGGAGGAGGCGGCAAAGGAGCGGCGTCCGGCGCGGGCGCACGCGGCGGTGTCGTGGTGCCGCGGGCTGATCGAGGAGGACCCGGCGCCGGTGCTGGCCACGGCCGAGCACTTCCGCGCGGTCGGCCGCCGCCCGGAACTGGCCTCGGCGCTGGAGGACGCGGCCGTGCTGCTGGCCCGCGCGGGCCGTCTCGACGCGGCGCACGCGGCGTTCGAGGAGGCCGCCGACCTGTACACGGTGCTGGCGGCCCGCTGGGACCTGCGGCGCGCGGAGACCCGGTTGCGCCGCCTCGGTGTCCGCCGGGGAGCGCTGTTCTCGCCGATCCGGCCGGGCCACGGCTGGGAGTCGCTGACGCCGATCGAGGTCCGCATCGCCGGGCTGGTCGCCGACGGCCGGTCCAACCCGGAAATCGCGGCCGAGCTGTCCCTGCCGCGGCGGACGGTCCAGGCCCACGTGGCCCGGCTGCTGGGCAAGCTGGAGACGCCGTCACGCTCGGGCGTCGCCGACGCCGTCCGGCGGCGTCCCTAGCGCGTTGGCCTTGGCGACCCGGCCCAGGTAGCGGCCCGACTCCTTGACCGTCCGCCGCTGGGTCTCGAAGTCGACGTGCACCAGGCCGAACCGCTGCGTGTAGCCCATCGCCCACTCGAAGTTGTCCAGCAGCGACCAGGCGAAGTACCCGCGGACGTCGACGCCGGCCCGGATGGCGTCGTGGACCGCCTGCAGGTGCTCCATGAAGTAGTTCACCCGGGCCGCGTCGTACACGCGGCCGTCGACCACCGTGTCCACAAAGGACGCTCCGTTCTCGGCCACCACGAGCGGGAGGCCGCCGGACCGGTCGTCGATCCACCGCAGCAGGCCGGTCAGCGAGCCGGGGGCCTGTTCCCAGCCGAACGCCGTCAGCGGCGGCCGGGCCGGCAGGACGTCCATGCCCCGCAACGTCGGCAGCGGGCAGTTGCTCGGCGCCTGCGGGTCCTCGAGCGGCGTGACGCGGGCCGGCGCGTAGTAGTTCACGCCCAGCCAGTCGATCGGGGCCGCGATGACGTCCGTGTCGCCGTCGCGGACGCACTCGGCGAACCGGCCCGCGGCCGCCACCACGTCCGCCGGGTAGCCGCGGCCCAGCACCGGGTCCAGGAAGAACCGGTTGTGGATGCCGTCGAACTGCCGGGCCGCCTCCGCGTGGGCCGGGGTGTCGCCGTCCGCGATCGCCGGTGCGAAGTTCAGCGCCAGCGAAAACTCGTGCTGCGGCCCGGCCAGCGCACGGGTGGCCAGGCCGTGCGCCAGCAGGAGGTGATGGGCCGCCACCAGCGCCGTGGCGTGGTCCTGGACGCCGGGTGCGTGCACGCCGCTGCCGTAGCCGAGGAACGCGGCGCAGAACGGCTCGTTGATCGTCGTCCACTGGCGCACGCGGTCGCCGAGCGCGGCGTGCACCACCGCCGCGTAGTCGGCGAACCGCGACGCCGTGTCACGCGACGGCCAGCCGCCCGCGTCTTCCAGCGCCTGCGGCAGGTCCCAGTGGTAGAGCGTCAGCACCGGCACGACGTTCCGGCTCAGCAGCTCGTCGACCAGGCGGTCGTAGAAGGCGAGCCCGGCCGCCGACTTCGTCTTGCCGTCCGGCATCACCCGCGGCCAGGCGACGGAGAACCGGTAGGCGTTCAGCCCCAGGTCGGCCAGCAGGCCGATGTCCTCGGGGTAGCGGTGGTAGTGGTCGCAGGCGACGTCACCGGTCGCACCGTCGAGCACCTTGCCTTCGGCCGCCGCGAACTCGTCCCAGATGGACGGTCCGCGGCCGCCCTCGGCCACCGCGCCCTCGACCTGGTAGGACGCGGTCGCCGCGCCCCACAGGAAGCCGGTCGGGAAGGTCATACCGGTGCCCCTTTCAGGATGCCCCGCACGAGGTGGCGGCCCAGCAGCAGGAACAACGCGATGACCGGCACGACGGCGACGGTGGCACCGGTGAGCATCAGCGCGTAGTCGGTGTAGTAGCCGCTGGCCAGCTGCGAGAGGGCGACCTGCACGGTCGGCGTCTCGTTGGGGTCGAGGACCACCAGCGGCCAGAAGTAGTCGTTCCAGGTGGCCATGAACGTCAGCATCGCGAGCACCACGGCCGGCGCCCGCAGCGCGGGCACGGCCACGTGCCGATACGTGCGCAGGATCGAACAGCCGTCGACGGTCGCGGCGTCGACGAGGTCCGGGCTGATCGCGTTTTCGCACGCCTGGCGCATCCAGAACACGCTGAACGCGCTGACCAGCGCCGGCACGATCACCGCTTCCAGCCGCCCGTACCAGCCGAGGTCGCCGACGACCAGGTACAGCGGGATGACACCGAGCTGCGCCGGCACCATCGCCGAGCCGACGACCAGCAGGAACAGCGTGTTGCGGCCGCGGAACCGCAGGCGCGCGAAGGCGAACCCGGCGAGGCTGGCGAGCACGACGTTGGCCACCGTGACGGTGCCCGCGACGATCAGCGAGTTCCCGATGGCCAGCCAGAAGTCGACGGTGTCGAAGACCCGCCGCACGTTCTCGGCCAGGTGCCCGCCCGGCAGCAGCAGCGGCGACGTCTCCCCGATCGCCGAGTTGTCCCGCGTGGCCACGACGAACGACCAGTACAGCGGGAACACCGACGCGCCGAGCACCCCGGTCAGCACGGCGTACACCCAGCCGCCCGGCCGCCGCCGCGCCGTCACGCCGACCTCACGAACCGGCGCACCAGCCGGTAGTCGACCAGCGCGAACAGCGCGCAGATCACGAACATCACCCAGGTCAGCGCGGCCGCGTAACCGGCGTCGAGGTGGGTGAAGCCCTTCTCGTACAGGTACATGACCAGCGTCTGGAACTGGCGGTCGTTGCCGCCGGTGCCTGCCGAGCCGCCGGCGTCGAACAGCTGCGGCTCGGCGAACAGCTGCAGGCCGTTGACCGTGCCGGCAATGGCGGTGAAGGCCAGTGCGGGCCGGATGCCCGGCACGGTGATCGACCAGAACGTCCGCCACCGCGAGGCACCGTCGAGCTCGGCGGCCTCGTAGAGATCGCCGGGGACGGCCTGCATCGCGGCCAGGTAGATCAGGGCGTTGTAGCCGGTCCAGCGCCAGAGCACCATGCTGGCCACGGCGAAGTGCGACGTCCAGGTGCTCGCCCGCCAGTTGACCGGCGCGACGCCGAACCAGCCGAGGACTTCGTTGACGACACCGTAGTCACGGCTGAACAGCTGCCCGAAGACCAGCCCGACGGCGACGACGGACACGACGTTCGGCAGCAGCACCCCGGTGCGCCACCAGGTCGCGGCCCGCAGCGGCCGGTCGAGCAGCGCCGCGATGCCCAGCGCCAGCAGGAATTCCGGGACGGCGGCGAGCAGGAAGATGCTCACCGTGTTGGCGAGCGCGTTGTAGAAGTGCGGATCCGTGAGCAGGGCGCCGTAGTTGGCGAGGCCGAAGCCGCCCCGGTCGCCTTCGAGGAGGTCCCAGTCGTGCAGCGAAACCCACGCCGTGTACAGCAGCGGGAAGGCGCCGAAGACGACGAACAGGGCGAAGAAGGGCGCGACGAACAGCAGCGGCGTGAGCTTGCGGTCGAGGCGGGCGAGCCGGTGCTGCACGCGCGGCTACTTCAGCGCGGCTTGGGCTTGCTGGACGGCTTTCGCCCAGGCCTGCTCGACGGTGTCGGTCTTTTCCTCGATCCGCCCGAGCGCGCGGCCGAACTCCGGCCGGACGTCGGCGTCACGCAGGCCGCGGTAGTTGGGGCGCAGCTGCTGGGCCGAGGCGGCGAAGATCCGCCCGATCGGCGCGTCACCGAAGTACGGGTCGGTGTGCGCGACGACCTGCGGGTCTTCGTAGACGGCGGGTTCGCTGGGCAGGATGCCGTCGGACAGGAAGAGCTTCTTCTGCTGTTCCGGGGCGGTCAGCCAGCGGGCGAGCTCGTACGCCTCCTTCTGGTGTGCGCCCTGCTTCGGCACGGTCAGGAAGGAACCGCCCTGGTTGCCGCTCTTGCCGGGCACGGTGGTGACGTCCCACTTGCCGCGGTTGGCGTCCCCGCCGGCTTCCTTGATCTGGCTGAGCATCCACGCCGGACAGGCGACGGTGGCGAAGGAGCCCTGCTTGATCGCCACGTTCCACGCCTGGGTGAACGTGGTCGCCGCCGCCGTCTCCCCCTTGGCGGCGATGCCGCCGGAGAGGAAGAAAGCCGCGCGCACGCTCGGGTTGCGGTCGGCGATGAAGGAGTCGTCACGCTGGGAGAAGTAGTTCTCCGGCGACTGGTTCAGCATCGCCGTGTAGACGGTGCCGGCGGAGTCGGCGAACTTGACGTTCGGCGTCTTGGCGGTGAACCGCTCGGCGGTGGCGGCGTAGGCCTCCCAGTCGGGCATCAGCTTCGCGACTTCGTCGCGGTCGACCGGCAGGCCCGCGTCCTGGAACAGGTCGCGCCGGTAGCAGAGGGCGAGGCTGCCCATGTCGGTGCCGAGGCCCAGCACGAAGCCGCCGTCGGTGCCCTGCGCCCACTTCCACGGCACCCACTGCTTTTCCAGGTCGCGCGCGCCGTACGCGGCGAGGTCGGCGAACTTGTCCTTCACCTTGCGGTACTGCGGCATGTACTGCTCTTCGATCGCGACGACGTCGGCGGCACCGTGCCCGGTGGCCAGCTGCGTCGCGAGCCCCTTGTGGTGGGTGTCGAAGTCGGTGACGCGGTTCTGCACCGTGATGTCCGGGTGCAGCTTTTCGTACTCGGCGATCAGGGGCGCGTAGCCGAACTCGCCGAAGGTCGCGATGGTGAGTTTCGTCTTCTCCCCGGCGTCACCCGGGCTGCAGGCGGCGAGGGGGATCAACGCGGCGACCACGATGGCGGTCCGGCGGACGATCGTTCGCAACAGGCTTCCTCAGATCACACCGGCCCGCACGGCGTACGCGACCGCGTGCGGCCGGTTGCGCAGGTTGAGCCGGTTGGTCATGGCGTAGATGACGTTCTTCACGGTCCGCTCCGAGTAGCAGAGCTTGCCCGCGATCTCGGCAGTGTCCCAGCCTTCGGCCATCAGGCGAAGCACATCCACCTCGCGCGGCGTGAGTGCCGCCCCGCCGCCGGCGCCGGCCAGGGCCTCGACCTGCTCGCGCAGCGGGGAGGTGCGCCCCCGCGCCGCGGCGACCACGGTCGCGGTGAGCTGGTCGAGCGCGGTCCGCGGCAGCACAGCGGAGACGTGGCAGTCGGCGAGCAGCCCGACGTGCGCGGGGTCGACGTGCCCGGCCACCAGCACGATCGCAGCCGGCGACTCGACGGCCGCGGCCCGCAGAGCGGCAACGGCCTCCCGGTCGACCTCGCCGACGGCGAACACCAGCACCGCCGCCTCGCCCCGGCGGGCGCGCGGCACGACCAGCAGCTCCGGGCGGGCCTTCAGGTGGTTGATCAGGCCGGTCAAAGCGATCGGATCGGACGCCCACGCCGCCACTCGCACCTGGTCCATCGAACCCTCCCCGCCCACGACGAATCCTGACTGCGGCCAGTGTGCTGAGGCGGCCTTCACGAATTCTCTAAGGTTGACCAACCCCTTCTTCACGCCGTGAAGTTTCACCGTCGACTACCGTCGGGGGGCACACAGACGAGTGAAGGGACCGATGAACCGCCGACGTCTTGCCGCCTTCGGGGTGGCGTTCTCCATCGTGGCCGGATGTCTGCTGGTCGCAGGCCTGCAACCGCGGACCGTCTCGGGCCTGGCGGTGCCACTGACCTCCACCCGGCCGGCCCCGCCACCGGCGGCGGTCTCTTCGCCACCCACCTCCCGGCTCGCGCGGCCGGGCGACTGCGCGTCGCTGGCGGCCGGGCTCGACGTCCGGGCCCAGGTCGCGCAGCTGGTCGTCGTGGGTGTCTCCGGTGACAACCCGGCTTCGACGGTGGCCCTGGTCCGCGACCACCAGGTCGGCGGGATCTTCATCGGGGGTAACGCAACAGCGTTGTTGAAAGACCGCTCGCTGGCCGCGGTCCAGGCCGTGGCCAAGGTGCCGGTGGCGGTGTCGGTCGACGAGGAGGGCGGCCGCGTCCAGCGCATCGACGACCTCGACGGCGACCTGCCCTCGGCCCGCACGATGGCCGCGACGAAGTCCCCGGACCAGGTCAGGGCGCTGGCCGCCGAGCGCGGCCGGCAGCTGCGTGCCCGCGGGGTGACGGTGGACTTCGCCCCGGACACCGACGTCACGGACGCCCCGGACGACGACGTGATCGGCGACCGCTCCTTCAGCCCGGACCCGGTCCGCGTGAAGACGTACGCGAAGGCGTTCGCGGAGGGCCTCCGCTCCGCGGGGATCCAGCCCGTGCTGAAGCACTTCCCCGGTCACGGCCACGGCTCGGGCGACTCGCACAAGGGCACGGTCGTCACGCCGCCGCTGGATCGGCTGCGCGCGGTCGACCTGGTGCCCTACCGAGGCCTGGCCGACTACGGCCCGGTCGCGGTGATGGTCGGCCACCTCGACGTGCCGGACCTGACCGGAGGCATCCCGGCCTCGCTGTCCCCGGCGGCGTACCAGCTGCTGCGCGGCGAGTTCGCGTTCACCGGCCCGGTGGTGACCGACGACCTCGGGGCGATGAAGGCGATCACCGCGCAGTATCCATTGCCGGAGGCGGTGCTGAAGGCGCTGCAGGCGGGGGCGGACCAGGCGCTGTGGTCTTCCGGGGGCCGGGTGGACGAGGTGCTGGACCGGCTGGTGAAGGCGGTGCAGGGCGGGGAGCTGCCGAAGGCGCGGGTGCAGGAGTCGGTGTCGCGGGTGCTGCGGGGTAAGGGGCTCTGCTGAGTCTCGTTGCTGCGCACTACCGATACTCGGGAACTGATCGCCGCCCGTTGCGCGGCTGATTGGGTTTCTGGGTTCGGCCACGAGTTCCGCACGCGCCGCCTCGACCACGGCGGCGCCGAGGCAGCCCAGCGGTCCGGCCTCAAGCACACCGCCTTCGGAACAGCCCAGCTCGTCCCGCACCACCTCCAGCGCACCGCCTCCGGGCCGCCCCTGCGGCTCATCGCGCGCCACCACCGGCACGTGGCCGCCGCGACAGACCAGCGGCTCGTCCGGTCTCCTGAGCGCATTCCTCCTCACTGTGGGGCGCCGGACGATCCCCACCTTCCCGCGCTCACCAAACACACCCGGAACCGCTTCCCCAGGCGGCCGGAACCGGCCACAGCCGACACGCAGCCCGGGTCTTCGCCGGCCCGCGAGTGCGTCGCCCGGCTGACAGAGGGATATCGCCCCACCAGCCGGGCGGAGGGACGTTTTCGGCTTCACAAAAGGAATCGTCGCAGTCACATCAACGACGTTACCGAACACAAGTTCGACCGTCACCGCTGAATCGGGTGAATCTCAAGGCGCGACCCGATCCAAGATTTCTGTTGCAGCGCAAGGAAAACAGCAGCGAACCGACGCGAGAAGCCCCCGAGATCCACGCTACCCGAGACCACCGACAAAACGGCGATACCGAAGCCACAGCCGGAAAACCGAGCCGATCGCGCCTAGACTTCGCGGCACAGCACTCGGACCAAGGAGCGGCATGGCGGATCTCGGCGGTACCTTCACCCTCGGCGGCGAACTCCCCGTGAAGCGCATGGGTTACGGCGCCATGCAACTGGCCGGGCCCGGGGTCTGGGGGCCGCCGAAGGAGCACGACACCGCCGTTGCCGTGCTGCGGGAAGCCGTCGAACGAGGCGTCACCCACCTCGACACCAGCGACTACTACGGCCCCCACACCGTGAACGCCCTGATCAAAGAAGCCCTGTACCCCTACCCCGATGACCTCGTCATCGTCACGAAGGTGGGCGCGCGGCGGAGCTCCGACAAGGGCTGGCCGCCCGCCTTGTCGGCCTCCGACCTCACCGAAGCCGTGCACGACAACCTGCGGAACCTCGGTGTCGACGCGCTCGATGTCGTCAACCTGCGGCTCAGCAACGCCGCCGGTGACTATCCCGTTCCGATGTCGCTCGCCGAACCGTTCGGGGTGCTCGCCGAGCTGCGGGAGCAGGGGCTGATCCGGCACCTCGGGGTCAGCCACGTCAGCGCCGGACAACTCGACGAGGCGCGGGCCATCGCGCCCGTCGTCTGCGTGCAGAACCAGTACAACCTGGCCCACCGGGAAAACGACGACCTCGTCGACAAGTGCGCCGCCGAGGGGATCGCCTTCGTGCCCTACTTCCCCCTCGGCGGGTTCAGCCCGCTGCAGTCGGGCCTGCTCGACGACTGCGCCGCGCGGGTCGGGGCCACGCCGATGCAGGTTGCGCTCGCCTGGCTGCTGCAGCGGTCGCCGTCGATGCTGCTGATCCCCGGGACTTCGTCGCCGGAGCACCTGAGGGAGAACCTCGCCGCCGCCGAGCTCGAACTCCCCGGCGACGTGCTGGCCGATCTGGACCGGATCGGCGGCGCCTGATCGCTACGCTGGGCGCCCGGACAGGCACGAGAACGGAGCAGCCGTGGCGGAGTGGGGCGATCTGGTCGCTTACATCAGGCAGTCGTACCGGGTGGTGCGCGACGAGCCCGACGAGCTGCGCATCCGCCTGGTGTTCGGCTCCGACCCGGACACCGAGGAACGCGCGCAGATCGTCGTCATCGCCCGGGAGATCCTCGACCAGCGCGAGGACTGGGTGCAGATCGCCACGCCGTTCGCCCGGCACGACGAGGTCGACCTCCTCGAGGTGCTGACCGAGGTCGGCGACGCGATCGTGGTGGGCGGGCTGGCGGTGATGGGCGACCACATCGTGCTCCGCCACTCGCTGCCGCTGATCAACCTCGACATCAACGAGTTCACCGACCCCCTCGAACTGGTCGCCGGCGCAGCCGAACTGCTGGAGCAGCAGTTCACCGGCCGGGACGACTACTGAGCGGAAGCACGGCCACCGCGGCGGCCACGGCGAGGGCGGCACCCACGCCGAGCGCCGCGGTCGCCGTGCCGGTGCCGAGGTAGAGCCCGCCGAGGAGGGCCACGCCCAGGGTGCCGCCGAGCTGCTGCACGGCGTTGAGCAGCCCGGCGGCCGAGCCCGTCTCGTGCGGCCGGACGCGGTGCAGGGCCGCGGTGAAGAACGGCACCGTGAACGTCCCCATCCCGAGCCCGCACAGCGCCAGCGCCCACGGGTACGCCCGCACCCCCGCGGCGAGGGCGGCGAGCAGGCCCGCGGCCAGCAGGGCGAGCCCGGCGAACATCATGCGGGCGCCGAACTTCGGCACCAGCCGGGCACCGGCGAGGTACGACGACACCGCGAGCCCGGCCGACAGCGGCAGCAGCGTCAGGCCGGCGGTGCGGACGTCGGCGCCGAGGCCCAGCTGGAGCTGCATCGGCACGACCTGCATCAGGCCGGTCATCACCGCGAAGAACAGCAGTGACCCGGCGAGCGCGGCCGGGAACCCGCGGTTCGAAAACAGGCTCGGCTCGACCAGCGGCGCGGCCGCGCGACGCTGGTGAAAGCCGAACCCGGCCAGCAGCACGACGCCGGCCGCGAGGAGGACCCAGTTGGTGCCCGCCGGGTCGATCAGCGGGTAGACGAGCAGCCCGGAGCCGGCGACGACGAGCGCGGTGCCGGTGAGGTCGAGCCGCGGCCGGGTGGCGGCCCGGTCCTCCCGCAGCAGCCGGGCGGCGAGCAGCACCGCGAGCCCGAGCGGGACGTTCACGAGGAACGCCGCCCGCCACGAGACCGCCTGCGTGAGCAGGCCGCCGAGCAGCGGCCCGGTGACCGCGGACAAGCCCATCACCGGCCCGATGGTGCCCAGGGCCTTCGCGAGCTCATCGCCGTCGAAGAGGGCGCGGATCAGGCCGATGGTCTGCGGGATGATCAGCGCGGCCGCCGCGCCCTGCACCGCGCGGGCCCCGATCAGCAGCCCGGCGTCCTGGGCGGCCGCGCAGCCGAGCGACGCGAGCACGAAACCCGCCACGCCGAGCTTGAACACCCTGGCCCGGCCGAGGATGTCGCCGAGCCGCCCGCCGGTGATGAGGAAGGCGGCGAACGGCAGCGTGTAGGCGGCGCTGAACCACGGGACGTCGGCGGCCGGGCCGGGCAGCTCGGCGTGGATCGCCGGACCGGCGACCTGGACGATCGTGGCGTCCAGCAGGTTCATCGCCTCCGCCACGAGCAGCACGGCGAGTGCGGCCCAGCGCCGCCGGTATCGGGTCAGGGTGGGCACGGGTGGCTCCTTTCGGTCGGCACCACCCTGACTTCGCCGCCGCAATGCGTTCCAGCTGTGGGCATAAGGTTGCAGTTTTCTTCCGCGAACTGCGGTTGAATGAGGGATATGACCACCCTGGACGCGGTCGATCGAGCGTTGATCCACGCGCTGCACCTCGACGGGCGGGCACCTTTCACGAAGATCGGCGACGTCCTCGGCGTCTCGACGCAGACGGTGACGCGGCGGTACCGCCGGCTTCGGGCCGAAGCGTCGCTTCGCGTCGTGGGCCTGCCGGATCCGCAGCGGGCCGGGCAGGCCGAGTGGATGGTCCGGCTGACGGCGGCGCCGCACACGGCGCAGGACCTCGCCCGGTCACTGGCCCGCCGCGCCGACACGGCGTGGATCAAGCTGATGTCGGGCGGCACGGAGATCTGCGTGAACGTGCAGATGCCCGCGGCGAGCGACCACGCGCTGCTGCTGCGGGACATCCCGCGCACGGCGAGCATCACGGCGGTCTCGGCGCACCAGCTGCTGCACCGCTACCTCGGCGGCCCGACGGCCTGGCTGGGCCGGGCCAACGCCCTCGACGCGGCCCAGATCGCCGCCCTCACTCCCGTGCACGACGGCCCGGGCAAGCCCCTGACCGGCGACGACGCCGCCTTGCTGGCGGAGCTGCAGCGTGACGGCCGCACCGCCTTGGCCGATCTGGCGGCGGCGACCGGCTGGTCGGCGGCGACCGTCGCGCGCCGGCTGGCCGACCTCCAGGCGGGCGGGACGGTGTTCTTCGACCTCGAGATCGACCCGGAAGCCCTGGGCGTGACGACGCAGGCGCTGCTCTGGATGGCCGTCGCGCCCGCGCAGCTCGACGGGGTGGCCCGGACGCTGGCGACCCACGAAGAGCTGGCGCTGGTGGCGGCGACGACCGGCCCGGCGAACCTGGTCGCGCTGGCGTTGTGCCCGGACGCGGCCGCGCTGCACCACTACCTGACGCACCGGCTGGGGGCGCTGGAGGCCATCCGGACGTTGGAGACGGCGCCGGTGCTGCGGACGGTCAAGGCGGCCGCCTCGCGCTGAGGACTAACCGGACTTGACCTCGACCAGGTGGTCGAGCATGCCGCGGACGGCTTCGAACTCCCGGACCTCCTGGCGGCAGTCCGGGCACGCCGCGAGGTGCCGCTCGACCCGGGCCGCCTCGGCGGCGTCGAGCAACCCCAGGCTGTACGCCCCGAGGTCGGTCCGGTCGTACCGGCCCATGGATCGCGTCTCCGTTCCGCGTCCCCGCGAGGGGAACGCCCGCACTACCCGATGCCTCCAGAGTCCTGAGAAGGACGCGCCACCGGCGGAGTTCCGCGGATTTCTACCCGAACGGCCGACAACTTCCGAGGGCAAACAGCCCATGTGAGTGACGGCGGCGGTCACGCATTTCACCCACCCGACCACGGAAAGCTTTTTGCCGCGAACTTGGCCGATTCCGCGTCATGGCTCCCCGGCTCGCCCGTCGGACTGGCGTCGGGTCGGATTTTTCCGCCTCGACCTGGAGAAAAGGCGATCCGGAAACGAGGAGAGCGATGACCGTACGGAGCCACCGGGCGGACGACGTCGTGGACGAGGTCGGGGTGTGGCTGGCCGGGGAGTTCGCGGGGCGGCTCCCCGCATCGGAGATCGACCGCGTCGTCCGGACGACGCGGCTCGACCTCGAGGGGAGCATTGCGCCGGAGGAGCTCGGGGAGATGCTCCACCGGCTGGGCCGGGCGAGGCTGCAGCGCATCCTGCACGTCTCCCCGGCGACGGCACAGCTGAGGATCCCGCAAGCGCGGTGACGTGCCGGGCGGGTCACGCAGCGCCGCGTCGCCCGCCCCGCGGCAGCAACGCGGCAGGACTGCGGCCACTCGATGCCCGCGTCAGCAGGGAAACGGGGCCGGCACCCCCGGTGGTTCACCGGCAGGGACGTTCGCGCACACCCCTTGCCCGCCCCACCCGGCGTTCTTGACTGGACTAGACCAATCTGCTCTAGTGACCGTTGTCACCCCTCGTCTCGGCCGGATGAGCACCCCCACCTTCGACGCCGGGCGCCTGCGCGCCCGGGTTTCCGTCGTGGCCGAAGGAGTGAGCGAATCTTGAGAAGACGTCTTGTCGCGGTCCTGTCCGCCGTCGCCGCCGTTGCCGGGCTCGTGTTCGGCGTGCCCGCCGTCACCGGGCAGGCCTCCCAGGCGGCCGCCGCCGCGTGCAGTGCGCCGAACTGGGTTGCCGGGCAGTGGTACGACGTCGGCGCTGTCGTGCGGTACACCAACGGCGGCTACTACCGCGCCAAGAACGCCAACCCGGGCTACGACCCGGTGATCAGCACCTGGTACTGGGAGCCCTACAGCTGTGACGGCGGCGGCGGGAACACCTGCAGCTACCCGAACTGGGTCGCCGGCCAGTGGTACGACGTCGGCGCGATCGTCCGCTACACCAACGGCGGCTACTACCGCGCCAAGAACGCCAACCCGGGCTACGACCCCGTCATCAGCACCTGGTACTGGGAGCCCTACAGCTGCGGTGGCGGCACCGATCCCGGCAACCCCGGCTCGTTCGTGGTGAGCGAAGCGCAGTTCAACCAGATCTTCCCGAGCCGGAACTCCTTCTACAGCTACAGCGGCCTCACCGCGGCCCTGTCGGCCTACCCCGGCTTCGCGACCACCGGCAGCGACACCGTCAAGAAGCAGGAAGCCGCCGCGTTCCTCGCGAACGTCAACCACGAAACCGGCGGGCTCGTCTACATCGTCGAGCAGAACACCGCCAACTACCCGCACTACTGCGACTGGAACCAGCCCTACGGCTGCCCGGCGGGCCAGTCCGCCTACTACGGCCGCGGCCCGATCCAGCTGAGCTGGAACTTCAACTACAAGGCCGCGGGTGACGCGCTCGGCATCGACCTGCTCGGCAACCCCTGGCAGGTGGAGCAGAACTCGGCCGTCGCGTGGAAGACCGGGCTCTGGTACTGGAACACCCAGAGCGGCCCCGGCTCCATGACCCCGCACAACGCCATGGTCAACAGCCGCGGCTTCGGCGAGACCATCCGCAGCATCAACGGCTCCATCGAGTGCAACGGCGGCAACCCCGCCCAGGTGCAGAGCCGCGTCGACAAGTACCGCCAGATCACCTCGATCCTCGGCGTGGACCCCGGCGCGAACCTGTACTGCTGAACCGGTGGGCGGGCGGGTGAACCCCGCCCGCCCGCTCAGTCGGCGAGCCGCCCGGCGATCAGCCGGATGATCGCCGCCGCGTGGTCGTTCACAAAGAAGTGGCCGCCCGGGTACGTCTTCAGCTCGAAGTCACCCGACGTCCGCTCCGCCCATTGCCGCGCCTCGGCCTCGGTCACCTTGGGGTCCCGGTCGCCGACCAGCGCCACGATCGGGCAGCCGACGTCGGGGCCCGGGCGGTAGTGGTAGAGCTCCGCGGCCTTGTAGTCGCTGCGCAACGCGGGCAGCACCAGGGTGCGGATGTCCTCGTCGTCGAGCACCGCGGAGTCGGTGCCGCCGAGCCGTTTGACCTCGGCCAGCAGCTCTTCGTCGCCCTTTTCGTGGATCCGCTCGTCGCGGTGCACCGAGGGCCCGCGGCGGCCGGACACGAACAGCGTGAGCAGCTTCGTCCCCCGCGGTTCGAGCCGCCGGGCGACCTCGAAGGCCAGGCTGGCGCCCATGCTGTGGCCGAAGAACGCCACCGGCCCGCCCATCTCCGGCGCGAGCACGTCCGCCAGCCGGTCGGCCAGCACGAACAGGTCGTCCACCGGCGCTTCGGCGTGCCGGTCCTGCCGGCCCGGGTACTGCACGGCCAGCACCTCCACCGACGGCGCCAGCGCCGCCGAAACCGGGTGGAAGTAGCTCGCCGCTCCCCCGGCGTGCGGGAAGCACACGAGCCGCGCCGCGGCGGCCGGAGCCGGGTGGAACCGCCGGACCCACTCCGACGCGTCGAGGGAAATCGTCATGGCCCCCAATCTGGCAGGCCGCCGGGCCGGCGTCGACCCCTAACGTGCGCAGCCTGGGGCCCGGCAGGCCGCGTGGCCTGCCGGGCCGTCGACCGCTATTCGGCCCGCCACAGGGCCGGGACCGCCGGCGGCTCCCAACCCGGCTGCGCGGTGTGCGCCTGCAGGCAGACGTACCCGCGGCCGCCGTAGGTGACCCGGGCACCCGCCGCGTACGCGGTGCCCGCCGCCCAGGTCGTGCCCCCGGGCGGCGTGGACGACGTCGGCGTGGAGGTCGGGGTGGACGACGTCGGCCGCGTCGACGTCGGTGTCTGGGGGACGTCGAGCACGAAGTCGAAGGCGGCTTCCTTCGCCGATCCGTTGTCACGCACGGTCATCAGCAGCCGCGCGTCGAAGATCGTGTCGGTGTTGTTGCGCGGCTCGTTCGGGAAGTACAGCTGCGTGGTCAGGATCGGCCGTCCGGGTGCCTGCACCTTGACGTGGATGTGCCGGGTCCGGCCCGGGTAGAGGCCCGGCACGATGGTGGACAGCGTGAACGCGCCTTGGGCGTTGGTGTACTGGTGCCCGCGGAAGGTGTAGCCGGTGTTGTCGTAGGCGCCGTTGACGTCCGCCTGCCAGAAGTCCAGCAGCGCGCGGTTGACCGGCAGGCAGGCCCGGCCGAAGACGTAGCCGGTCACGGTCAGCCGGGTACCTTGCGTGCCGGGGGTGACGAGGTTGGTCCGCTCCGGCGAGTTCGGCTTGAAGTACGGTCCCTCGGTCTGCTCGATCGTCGGATCGTCGTCGTCGTGGCAGGTGGGGGTCAGCTCCGGTGCCGTGCCGCCGACGGCGTTCGCGCGGGCCAGCGCCGGGCCGCCGATCAGGGCGACCGGCGCGGCGACGCCCGCGGCGAGCGCCGCCTTCAGCACCGTCTTGCGGCTCAGCTGGGTTTCTTCGTCCATTGCCGTGCTCCTGGTGGGGGGAGGAGGTCGGGGATCCCCTCGAACGTAGGCAGCGCACGGGTGGGCGGCGATGGACTGGACCGGTCAGTCGTGGTGCTTCTCCCCGCCGCGCCGGAAGCCGCCGGGGCTCAGCCCGGTTTCGCGGCGGAAGAACCGGCAGAAGTAGGCCGGGTCGGCGAACCCGACCCGGCTCGCGACCTGCCGGACGGTGAGGTCCGTCCGGAGCAGGAACCGTTGCGCCTCCCGGATCCTGGCCTCGCGCAGCAGCTGCGCGGCCGTGCGGCCGGTCGCGGCCTTCACCGCTTCGGTGAGGTGACCGGGGGTGACGCCGAGGCGGTCGGCGTACGCGCGCACCGACCACAACCCGGGTCCGGGACGGCCGGCGAGCCGGACGAACTCGGCGGCGACCGCGCCGGCGGGTGCGGGCGGCGGCGTTCCCAGCAGCCGTCCCGCCCGCACGACCAGGACGTGCACGAGCGCCCGCAGCACCGATTCCGCGCCGTCGCCGCCGCGGCGGTACTCGTCTTCGAGGTCGGCGATGAGCCGGGTGACCGCCGCGTCGGCGTGGTCGTCCAGGTGCAGCCACGGCCGTTCGCTCAGCCGCCGCAGCAGTTCCCGGTCGGCCGGGTGGTCGAGGAGGAAGTCGTCGGTGAACAGCACGACGTGCCCGGTGAGGCCCCGGACGCCGTCCCACTGGTGCACCTGCCCGGGCGCGATGACGCCGAAGTGCGGCGGCCGCAGCGGCCAGCGCGCGGTGTCCACGACGTGCGCGCCGGTGCCGCCGGTGACGTGGACGAGCTCGTGGAAGGTGTGCCGGTGCGGGAAGTCCGCACGGGACAGCGGCCCGATCGCGTCGAACGTGCCGACGGTGAACGGCGGCGCGTGCGGGGCGGGCACCTCCAGGCGGTGCATCGGCAGCTCGCCCGGCCGCGGGGTCCGGCAGGGTGTCCCTGGCGGAACGGTCGTACCGCGCATGACCGAAAAGTCTAGACCAATTCGGCGGCGATTCGCCGGGTTTGCCCCGATGATCGCAATCCGATCGTCGGGTTCCGGACAGCAGAACGGGGCTGGTCCACAGTGGACCAGCCCCGTTCGGTGGTACGTACTACGCGCGGCTGCGGCGCCGGTTGACCAGCAGCATCAGCGCGCCGCCGCCGAGCAGCAGGCCCCCGATGCCGAACGGAACCGCGGCGTCGACACCGGTGTTGGCGAGCTCGCCGCCACCGGAGGGAGCGCCACCGGGCGTGCTCGGCGCGGTGCTCGGGACGGCACCCGCCTCGGTCCAGGACGCGGTCGCCTTGGCGGCCACCTGGGTCTTCTCCGAGTCGGCGACGATCAGCGACTGCGCCGGCTTCTTCGCGTAGTTCTCCGCGACGAACAGGCGGCCGGTGTCCAGCTCGCCGGAGGCCTTCAGGGAGAACGAGCCGTTGCCCGGCTTGGCGCCGGCCGGGACGTCGACGAACAGCTTGCTGCCGTCCTTGACGTCGCCGGTCTTCAGCTCCTTGCCGTCGGCGTCGGTGACCTTGACGCCGTCGGGCAGCTCGGTGGTCAGCGACGTGATGTCACCGGAGGTGGCGACCTGGAACGGGCCGATCTTGGTGCCGGCCTTGCCCTCGGTCTTCGGCCCGGCGATGTTCAGCGTCGGCTTCGGCTGCTCGCCGATGCCCTTGTTCTGGTCGCCGACCAGGTAGCTGTACAGCGCGGCGACGTCGGCGTTGGCCTCGGCCGGGTTGTTCTCGGCCAGCGGCTTGGTCAGGTTCAGGTTGACGCCGTCGCTGAAGTGCCACACCGCGGCCTGCGTGGCGGCGATGGCCTCGCGCTCGGAGACGCCGTCGTGGACCTTGACGCCCTGCTTGGCGAGGGCGGCCTCGATCGCGTCGAGCTTGACGCCCGGGTAGCCGTGGTGCAGCACCCAGTTGATCTTGTTGCTGTTCTTGTTGAACGGCGAGTCGGCGGCCGGGTACTTGTTCCACGGCGTCTCGACCATGTCGACGTCGGTGCGCATGCCGACGGTGATCTGCACGCAGTAGAGCTTGAGCGTCTTGCCGTCCGACAGCTTGAACCCGAACAGCTTGGCGATGTAGTCACCGCCGCCTTCGAGGTTGATCCGGTAGCCGACCGTGCCCGCGTCCTCGACGACGCGGCCGCGCGCGGCGCCGTCGTCCGCGAGGGCCGAGGGAGCGCTGACCATGACGGCGGCGGCCGCGGCGAGCACCGCGATCCCGCCACGCACGAGAGCTGACCTGACCTGCATAAATCTCCTATCCGAGCCCGAACCACGCCGTTGGCGGCGCCGTGGGATCACCAGCCCCGACCACGGCAGCCACGATTCGGGTGAGTGATCACCCGGTCAAGCGATATCGGAGCATACACAGACCACACAAGGGCTACGCACGGTGCCCCCATAAACACGATTCCTCTTGGAAATCCCCTGAAAGAGGCACAGATTTCAGGAACCGAAATACCCGGCGAACAGGATTCCGGCGATCTTCGTCGTCGTCTCCCTGCCGGTCTCTTCGCCGCCGGCGACGACCCCGGTGTCGTTCATCAGGGCGAGGGCGTACCGCTCGCCCGGTCCCGCGAAACCGACCGAGTTCATGATCCAGGACCCGTCGTCGTTGTCATCGGACCAGCCGTTCTTGTTACCCGGGTGCGCGGCCGTACCGGCACCCCAGACACCCCACTGCTGGTTGCCGTCCACCGTGCGCAGTTCCCGCACGAGGTAGTCGCGGTGCCGGTCGGGCAGGCGGGTCAGGACGTACTCGATCAACCGGTCCAGATCGTCCGCCGTGGTGCGGATCCAGCCCCAGTGGTGCGGGTGCCGGTCGCTGAACCGCATGTCGGTCATTCCGTATGCCGGAAAACGACTGCCGAATTCGGTTTCGCCGCCATAACGGGTCCACAACACGTGCGCGGCGGCGTCGTCACTCGAATGGAGCATCCGGTGCAGCAGATCGCGATCTTGGGCGGACAACTTGATCGCACCGGAATCCTCCCGCAACAGCAGGTCGACGGCCATCGCGAGCTTCGGCGTCGAGCACGCCCAGATCAGCCTGCCGGCGGCCGGGCTGCGGTAGACGGCGCCGGTCGAGCGGTCCCGCAGGACGATCCCGGTCACCCCGGGCCGGCTGTCGGCGTAGGCCTGCGCCCGCGTGATCCGGGCGCGCAGGTCCGGGCCGAAGGGGTCGCTCTCGCTGACGTGCGGCGCCGGCCGGGGCGAGGGCGAGGGCGACGGCGACGGCCCCAGCGCGAAGGCCGCCAGCAGCGCGGTGAGCAGGAGCTTGCCCATGGGGGTCCCCCGGGTCCGGAGCGGGTGGTTGCGCCCCGAAGACTCGCACGGACGGCGGGGGTGCGGCGAGCACCGCCGCACCCCCGCTCAGCCCGCCGGTGTCACGGGTGGACGGTCAGGAGGTGGGCGCGGAAGCCCTCGCCGTAGGTCTTCGTCGGCGTGCCGGCGTAGTCCTCGATGAGCACGTTGCCGCCGCTGCAGCCCCACGGGTTCCACGTCCAGGCCGTGTACCCGAGGTCGTGCGCGTCCAGCCAGGCCAGCACCTGGTCGACGTAGTCGTGGGCGCAGCTGTTCTGGCCGACCTCCCCGGCCTGCACCGGGACCTGGGCCGCGACCGTGCCGATCCGGCTGTCCCAGCAGGACACCGTGACGCAGGCGTTGAAGTTGTACGTGTGCCAGGACGCCACCAGGTTGCCCGCCGGGTCCACCGGCTTGTAGGCGAGCCACTGCGTGAGGTCGTTCGTCCAGGTCAGGCCGGCCGACATCACCACGTTCACGGCGCCCGTCGCCCGGACGGCGTCGAGCAGCTCCTGCATCCCCGCGACCGGGTAACCGATGCCCGTGCAGGTGCCGCCGTCCCGCAGGCACTTCCACTCGGCGGCCGGGTTGGCCCAGCCGTCGGCCGCGTCCGGGTAGGGCTCGTTGAACAGGTCGAACACGACGGCGTTGTCGCCCTTGAACGCGGTGGCCACCTGGCTCCAGAACGTGGGCGTGTACTGCCGGCTCGGCATCGGCTTCTGGCAGGTGGCGTTGACGTCGGTGCAGGCGGAGGAGTTCCCGGTGTACTGGCCGTGCGTCCAGTGCAGGTCGAGGATCGGGTTGATCCCGTTGGCCTCCAGCAGCTTCGCGTAGTCCTTGACGGCCTGCTGGTAGGCGGGGCCGCTGGGCGAGCCGGACAGGCCGAGCCAGCAGTCCTCGTTCAGCGGGATCCGGACCGCGTGGATGTTCCACGCCTTCATCGCGTCGACCGAAGCCTGGTCGACCGGGCCGCTGTCCCACATGCCCTTGCCCTGCACGCAGGCGAACTCGCCACTGGAGCGGTTGACGCCGAGCAGGCGGTAGGTCTTCCCGTCGGCGGTGAGCAGCTTGTTGCCCGAGACGTGCAACGCCGGCGCCGGGCCGGGCGGCGGTGGCGTGGTGGTCGTGGTCGTCGGCTTCGTGATCGGGGTCGTCTCGGTGGTCGGCGGCACGCCGGTGCAGGTGGCGCCGTTGACCGCGAAGTCGGTGGGCGTGGCGTTCGTGCCGCTGTAGGAGAAGTTCGCGCCGGTGCTGACGGAGCCGCCGGCGGCGATGGTGCCGTTCCAGCTCGCGTTGGTCACGGTGACCCGCTTGCCGGACTGCGTCCAGTTGCCCATCCAGCCCTGCTGGAGGGTCTGGTTGCCGGCGTAGGTGTAGGTCAGCGTCCAGCCGTCGACCGGCGCGGAGCCGAGGTTGGCGATCCCGACGGTGAGGCTGAAACCGCTCCCCCAGTCGTTGGCCGAGTAGGTCACCTTGCACGCGAACGCCGCGCTCGTCTCACGTGCGGACGACACCGCCGTCGTCGACGTGACGACCCCGGCGGCGACCGCGAGTCCCGCAACCGCCAGCGCGGCAGGACGTTTTCCGGCTCTTCCCCACATCGGCACTCCCTTGTGCACGCTGACGACGACCGCTTCTGGGAGCGTTCCCAGAAGCCCGTCACACCGTCGCTTCCCGGCCCCGGGTTGTCAATCACCAACGGCGAGATCGCGGCCGATTCCGGCGAACAGCGCCCGGGGCGTTCGCCCATCGAACGCAGCCGCCTCGCCCGGCCGGAGTCCCCTACGGGCGCCACGGGCGGTGGCCGCCCGGTTCGGCCGTGAAGACTGCTTCGCCCTGGCCGAGGGCAGGCAGCCGGCGCCGGAAACCCGCGGTCGCGGCCGACGGCAGCGAGCCGCGCACCCGGGCGACACCGTCTTCGACCACCGGCGGCTCGCAAACCGCCTCCAGCTTGACCAGCGCGATCAGCGCCGCCCCGGCCGCGTGCTCCGGCACTTCGAGGTCGAACCGGTCCACCGGCTCGTACACGCGGGTCCGTGCCCGCGCGAACGCCTGCGCGAGCAGCCGCGCGGTCACTTCGCGGAACCCGCCTGCCGTGCTCATCGGCGGCTGGAAGCCCGAATGCGTCAGGGTGACGACGCAGTCGGTGACCTCCCAGCCGTGCGGGCCGCACCCCGCCGCGCGGTACACCGTCTGCTCGATGGCGGTGTGGAAGGCCCGCGGCAGCGAGCCGCGTTCGACGGCCAGCGCGTACCGGACGCCGCTGCCGGTCTCGCCGGGGGCCACCCGCAGCCCGACCGTCGCGACCGGGTCCGTGGGGCCGAGCCGGTCCAGGAACTGGACCGCTTCCCCCACGCCCACCGGCTTTTCGACGTGCACCGGCTGCGGCGCCGCGAACCGGGCGACGAGCCCGAAATCCTCGCGCAGCCGTTCCAGGAGCACCTCGATCTGCACTTCGCCGTAGGTCCGGACCGACAGGACGCCGCGGTCGGCGCGGAGGCCGAGCAGCGGGTCCTGGTCGCACAGCTCCCGCAACGCCTGGTGCAGCCGGGTTTCCTCGCCCGGCCGCGCGGTGACGACCGAGACGAGCCCCGGCGGCGGGAACAGCCCGGCCTCCGCCAGGCCGTCCGGGGACCCGAGCCGGTCGTCGACGCGAACGTCGCCGAGCCCCGAGAGCCGGACCAGGTCGCCCGCGCCGGCGGCGGTGACCTTGGCGCCCGCGCGCGTCATCGCCGTGATCCTTCGCCGGCTTCGCTCGACCGTGCCGTCTCCGGCCCGCCGGAAGAGCTCCACCCGGTCGCGCACCTTCGCCGTCCCGCCGTGCAGGCGGGCGTAGGCGATCCGGTCGCCGCCGCGGCCGCGTTCGACCTTGAAGACGGTCGCGCGGAACCCGGCGCCCGGTGGTGCGGCGGGCAGGAAGCCGACGATCCCGGTGACGAGCTCGGGCACGCCGTCGCCGGTCATGGCCGAGCCGAAGAACACCGGGTACGCCTCGCCCGCCGCCACCTGGTCGCGGACGGCTTCGGCGGGCGGCACCACCGCGCTCGACAGTTTCCGCCGCAGGTCGTCGAGCACCCCGGCCGGATCGACGCCGGGCTGGTCGAGCTTGTTGACGAAGACCAGCGTCGGCACGCGCAGCCGGCGCAGGATGCGCCAGAGGATGCGGGTGCTCGCCTGGACCCCGGCGGGCCCGGAGACAACCAGGACGACACCGTCGAGCACGCCGAGCGCGCGTTCGACCTCGGCGACGAAATCGGCGTGGCCCGGCGTGTCGATGACGTTGACCGTCCGGTCGCCAGCCCGGAAGGAGACCACGCCGGTGCTGATCGTGATGCCGCGGCGCCGTTCGACGGCGAGGGTGTCGGTCCGGGTGGTGCCGTCGTCGACGCGGCCGAGGACACCGACCGCGCCGGTGTCGAACAGCAGCCGCTCGGTCAGGCTGGTCTTACCGGCGTCGACGTGGGCGAGGATCCCGATGTTGAGAGGGGTTTCGGGCAAAGAAGGCTCCAGGGGCCGCAACGGTTGCTGGGAATTCGGCGGTGTTGCGGAACTGGCGCATGCTGCCCTCCTCGCGGATCGATCAGAGCGGCCCGACGGTAACCGGGAGCCCGGCGCGACGCCAACGGATTAACGGCCGGTGCGGTATTCGGCGAAGATTTCGCCGAGGACGCGATGGGCGTCTCCGGCATCGGGCCGGGCGGCGGAAACGAGCGTCTTCCACAGCGCCCAGCCCCGGCCGCGCGCCCAGGTGCCGTCGTCGACGGCCAGGCGTTCGCGGAACGCCCGCCGGCCTTCGGCGGTCAGCAGTGTCCAGGCGACGGCCGTGTCACAGGACGGGTCGCCGACGCCGCAGGTCCCGAAGTCGATGACGGCGGTCAGGTTCCCCTCGCCGAGCAGGAGGTTCCCGGCGGCGACGTCGCCGTGGAACCAAACGTCCCGGCCGTCCCACCGCGCGTCGAGGGCGGCCGTCCAGATCTCGCGGGCGAGCCCGGTGTCGACCCGGCCGTCCAGCGCCGCGAGCGCGCGCTCGGCCGCGGGCTCGTAGGTGCGCAGGGTGGCGCCCCGGAACCAGTTGTGCTTGCCCGGCTGGGGACCGTCATCGGCCTCGACGTCCTGCAGGGCGGCCAGGAAACCGGCCAGTTCGAGCGCGAAGCGGACGGGATCGGCGATCCGGTCGAGGCTCGCGGGTTCGCCGTCGAGCCAGGGCTGGACCGACCACGGGAAGGGGTAGCCGGCACCGGGATTCCCCTCGGCCAGCGGAACCGGAACGGGCAGCGGCAGCCGGGCGGCGAGCACCGGGAGCCACCGCCGTTCCTTCTCGACCGCGAGCGCGTATTCGGCCGCGCTCGGCAGCCGGGCCACCATCCGGTCGCCGACGTGGAAGGTGAAGTTGTCCCAGCCGCCGTGGGCAACGGGACGGACGGGGAGTGCGGCCCACCGCGGGAACTGCGCGCCGATCAGCCGTCGCACGAGTCCGGCGTCGACGGTCACGCGCTGCGGCACCGGGCCGAGATCGGGGACGCTGCTTTTCTCCGGGTTGATCACGGCGGTCGAGCATATGCCCGCGATAACCGCCGCCGCCTACGCTTTTCCGCGTGAACAGGCGCCCCGGGCTCAGCGCGCGGCTGAAGCTGACCATCAGCTACGCCGCGTTCCTCGTGCTCGCCGGGGCGGTGCTGCTCGCCGTGGTGCAGGTGTCGCTGCTGCGCTACGTGCCCGACAACGACCAGGGCCTGCTCGGGATCTCGCCGAACCGGTACCTGCTGACGCACACGTTCGCCCCCGCCGCGGCCACCGCGCTCGGGTTCCTGCTGGTGTTCGGCGTCCTCGGCGGCTGGCTCCTCGCCGGCCGGATGCTGGCCCCGCTCACCCGGATCGCGGACGCCGCCCGGCTGGCCGCGCACGGCTCGCTGTCGCACCGCATCCGCCTGACCGGCCCGGCCGACGAGTTCCGCGAGCTCGCCGACGTCTTCGACACGATGCTCGAACGCCTCGAGTCCCAGGTGGGCGAGCAACAGCGCTTCGCGGCGAACGCCTCCCACGAACTGCGCACGCCGCTGGCGGTTTCGCAGGCGATCCTCGACGTCGCGGGCAAAGACCCGGCTTACGACCGCGACCGGCTCGTCGACCGGCTCCGCGAGGTGAACACGCGGGCGATCGACGTCACGGAGGCGTTGCTGCTGCTCAGCCGCAGCGACCGGCGGCACTTCACCCACGAGCCGGTGGACCTTTCCCTGGTCGCCGAGGAAGCGGCGGAAACGCTGTTGCCGCTGGCCGAGCAGCGCGGGATCACCCTGGACGTCAGCGGGGAGCAGGTGCACGCGTCGGGTTCCGCCGCACTGCTGCTGCGCGTGGTGACGAACCTGGTCCAGAACGCGATCGTGCACAACGTCCCGGACGGGAAGGTCACGGTGCACACGGAACGCCGCCGCTACGCGAGCGTGCTGCGGGTGGAGAACACGGGCCGGCCGCTGCCGGCGGAGCTGATCCCGACGTTGACCGAGCCGTTCCAGCGCGGGACGTCCCGAACGCGGAGCGACGAGCACGACGGGGTCGGCCTCGGGCTGGCGATCGTGCACAGCATCGTCCGGGCGCACGACGGGATGCTGGAGCTGGAGGCCCGGGAGGGTGGCGGATTGCTGGCGACGGTCCGCCTGCCCGCGCGGCGGTAGTGCGGCCACCGAAGGCCGCACCAAAAGTTCAGGATCGATTCAGTAAAACTCTGCTAGCCTCGCCTCGTCTCGCGGCTCACCGTGGCGCCGCTGCCCGCTCGACGAACTCACCGAGGAGTGCAATGACCGCCATCGTCGGAGTCAAGGCCCGCGAAGTGCTGGACAGCCGGGGGAACCCGACCGTCGAGGTCGACGTCGCGCTGGCGGACGGTTCGCGAGGCCGGGCCGCGGTGCCCTCCGGTGCCTCGACCGGTACCAAGGAAGCGGTCGAACTGCGCGACGGGGACAAGGCCCGCTTCCACGGCAAGGGCGTGCGCAAGGCCGTCGACGCGGTCAACACCGAGATCGCCGAGGCCGTCGTGGGCCTGGACGCCGAGGCGCAGGCGACCGTCGACCGCACGCTGATCGAACTGGACGGCACCCCGAACAAGGCGCGGCTCGGCGCGAACGCCACCCTCGGCGTCTCGCTCGCCGTCGTCAAGGCGGCCGCCGCCGCCAACCGGCTGCCGCTCTACCGGTACGTCGGCGGGGTTTTCGCGCACCTGCTGCCGATGCCGATGATGAACATCATCAACGGTGGTGCGCACGCCGACAACCCGATCGACTTCCAGGAGTTCATGATCGGCCCGATCGGCGCGACGACGTTCGCCGAAGCGGTGCGGATGGGCTCCGAGGTGTTCCACACCCTGCGCAAGTCGCTCCACGACGCCGGGCACGGCACCAACGTCGGCGACGAAGGCGGGTTCGCGCCGAACCTCAGCTCGGCCGACGAGGCGCTGGAGTTCGTGCTGCGGGCCATCGAACAGTCCGGCTACACCCCCGGCGAGGACATCGCCCTGCTGCTCGACCCGGCCGCGTCGGAGTTCTACACCGGCGAGGTCTACGACTACACCGGCGAAGGCCGCAAGCGCAGCGTCGAGGAGCACGTCGCCTACCTCGCCGACCTCACCGCGCGCTACCCCATCGTGTCCATCGAGGACGGTGTCGCCCAGGACGACTTCGCCGGGTGGAAGCAGCTCACCGACACCATCGGCGAGCGCATCCAGCTCGTCGGCGACGACGTCTTCTGCACCAACGTGAACCTGCTCGCCGACGGCATCGAACGCGGTATCGGCAACTCGATCCTGGTCAAGGTCAACCAGATCGGGACGCTCACCGAGACGCTGACCACGGTCGAAACGGCGCACAAGGCAGGCCACTCCGCCGTCATGTCCCACCGCTCCGGCGAAACCGAGGACACCACGATCGCCGACCTCGCGGTGGCCACCAACTGCGGCCAGATCAAGACCGGCTCGCTGTCCCGCGCCGACCGCACCGCCAAGTACAACCAGCTCATCCGCATCGAAGAGGAGCTGGGCGCCGAGGCGCGGTACGCGGGCGCGAGCACGATCAGCGGCCGCCGCTGACGCGAGCTACGGCCGGGGGACGTGCCGCACCACGACCCCGACGATCCGCTCCCGCGGCACGAACCCGTAGTGCCGCGAGTCCCAGCTGGCCGGCCGGTTGTCGCCGAGGACGACGGCGCAGCCGGCCGGCACCCGCTGCCCGCCGAGGCCGTGCACGTCCGGTTCGGCCCAGCCGGGCGGGAGCCGGTCGCCTGCCACCGCCACCACGCGCTTGAGCAGCAGCTGGCCGCCGGACGGCGCCCCGCTCGGCAGCGGCGGGAACCGCAGCAGGGCCACCCGGCCCCGGCGCGGGCGGCGGGTCCGGCGCACCAGGACCCGGTCGCCGGACGCCAGCTCGGGCGCCATGCTCGAACCGTCCACTGTGGTCAGGATCAGCCGGCGGCGGGCGACGTACACCGAGCCGGCGGCCAGCAACCCGAGCAGCACCGGGCCGTTCACGACACGGCCTGGTAACCGTCGGCCTGCAGGCGGAACAGGCGCGCGTAGCCGCCGTCGGCGGCCAGCAGGCCGTCGTGCGTGCCCAGCTCGGTGACGCGGCCGTCCTCGAGCACGGCGATGCGGTCGGCGTCGCGCACCGCGCTCAGCCGGTGCGAGATGAGCAGGCTCGTGCGGTCCTGCCGGTGCTCGCGGATGCGGGCGTGCACCTCGTGCTCGGCTTCCGGGTCGAGGCCGGAGCTCGGCTCGTCGAGGATCATCAGGTCCCGGCCCTCCCGCAGGAGCGAGCGGGCCAGCGCCAGCCGCTGCCACTGCCCGCCGGAGAGCACCACCCCGGTCGAGGTGTCCTCGGTGCCGATCTCGAAGATGCGGGTGAGCGGCGTGTCGTACCCCCTCGGCAGCGCGGCGATCCGCTCGTGCGCCCCCGCCCGGACCGCGGCCGCCTCCAGCCGCGCCCGATCGTCCATTGCGGACAGTTCACCGAGCCCGATGTTCTCGGCCGCGGTCATGTCGTAGTTCATGTGGTCCTGGAAGACGGCGCTGATCCGGTCCCGCAACAGGGCGTGCGGCACGTCCCGCAGGTCGACGCCGTCCCAGAGGATCTGCCCCCGCGTCGGGTCGTACATGCGGCACAACAGCTTCACGAGAGTGCTCTTGCCCGCGCCGTTGAGCCCGACGAGGGCGACGGCGGTGCCGTGCGGGATCGTCAGGTCCACCCCGCGCAGCACCCACGGGTGGTCGTCGCTGTACCGGAACCAGACGTCACGCAGCTCGATCCCGTGCCGCAGCGGGGGAACCGCGTCTCGGGTGCCGCTCGGCAGGTCGGGCTCCGCGCGCACCACGGCGACGTAGTGCCCGAACGACAGCAGCCGGGCCTGGCCGTTGGCGATCGACGACGCCAGCGTCCCCAGCGCGGCCTGCACCCCGGCGACGGCGGCGACGAACATCGAGACGTCGCCGGCGCTGAGCGACCCGCCGCGCGCCGAGGTGATCGCCCACCAGAGCCCCGCACCGGCGACGGCCGCGCTCAACGCGGTCAGCCCGCCCATGGTCCACAGCTCCCGGGTGTCCATGCGGCGCTGGGCTTCGTTGGCGCTGCGGCGTTCCTCCAGCAGCCGGGCGCGCAGGAACGCCCCGATGCCGAACAGCCGGATCTCGGTGGCGGCCGGGATGCCGGTGAGCAGCTGGCTGTAGAAGAACTCGCGCCGGGCGAACCGCTCGATCCGCCACTCGACCGCGGCGCGGCTGCGGGCCAGCAGCAGCTCGGCGAGCAGCGCGGGGATCGCGGCGGCCAGCACGACGCCGGTCATCGCCGGGCTCAGCAGGAGCAGCGAACCGAGGAACCCGGCCAGCGAGAGCGTCCCGCTGAGCACCCCGCCGACGCCGTCGACGATCTCCGGCATCCGGCCGCAGCTTTCCTGGGCCAGCCGCAACCGGTCCTGGTAGGCGGGGTTCTCGAAGGTGCGCAACCCGACCTGGCGGCCCAGCGCGGCGAACAGCCGGTCGGTGGCGATCGTGCTCGCCGCGCGGCCGATCTGCGCGCGGACGTAGTGGGCGACCACCGGCAGCGCGGCGACGGCCAGCCCGGCGAACACCAGGGCCAGTGCCAGGCCACCGACCGCGCCGGTGCGCTCGACGAGCCGGTCCAGGACGAGCTTGGTCAGCCAGGCGGTGGCGATCGGGGCGGTGGCCGCGGCCGCCGTCATGGCCAGCAAAGCCACCAGCCGCGCGGGGCCGGACCGCCACAGCAGCGCGGCCGCCGCCACGGCCGCGGCCCGCACCTGGCCGGAGCCGGTCTGCGGGTCCGCGACGCGCACGGTCACCGGCCGGCGGGCACGGGCAGCTCGCGCACCCGGCCCGCGGTCGCGACCACCTTCCCGCCGCTCACCACGTACAACGCGGGTGTCCAGGTGTTGCGGAACGCGGCGGCGACCGGGCCGCCGTCGAGCTCCGCGGTCACCACGTGGGCGACCTCGGCGAGCGCGCGCACGGTCTCCGGCTCGTCGCCACCGAAGATGGCGAAGACGTTGTCCCGGCCCTGCGCGCGGGCGTAGGCGAGGAAGTCCGGCAGGGTTTCGTGGCAGGCGGCGCAGTCGGCGGAGAAGAACGCCACCGTGCCCTCGAGCGAGGCGAGGGTCAGCGGCTCGCCGTCGGTCGTGGTGACGGCGAACTCGCCGACGGCCGAACCGGGCCGCAGCGCGAACGGCGGCTCGGCCTGCGCAGTGGGCTGGGCCCGCATCCGGCGCAGGATGCCGACGGTCAGGAGCAGGTTCAGCAGGCACACCAGCCCGAGCAGCACCAGTGCGGCGACGACGTAGAGCATCAGGAACTCCTTGCGAACACGACGGCGATGTCGTCCATGGCGACGACGAGCACGGCCAGCACCACCCCGGCGGCGAAGGCGACGACGGCCCCGGCGGCGGGCGGCAGGTGGTCCGGTGCGAAGGCGCCGAGGACGGCGAAGCAGATCAGCAGGGCGTTGCGGACCAGGTGGCGCGGGCCGACCGGGGTTTCGGTCGCGCCGAAGCAGCGGCACGGGGCACGCCGTCCGCGGCGCAGCGAAGCGGCGATGGCGACGGTGAAGGCCAGCAGCAACGCCGTGGCCAGGACGAAGCCGGCCACCGCGGTGACCAGGACGAGCCCGGCGGAGGCCGGCTCGGCGGCCACGACGGTCACCGACACCGGAGTGACCCACCTCGCGGGCACCGGCGCGAGGGCGGGCACCGAGCGCGCGAAGCCGCGGAAGTCCCGCAGCTTCGAGAACGCCGAGGCGGCGAACACCACGGCGATCAGCGCCGTGGCCACGGCCCGCAGGTACTCCATGGCAACTCCATCCACGCCGGGCGGTGTCCGGGGGGAAGGTGGCGGACACCGCCCGGTACGTTCACCGGCCGATCAGCAGCTGCTGCGGACCTTGGACCACTCGCAGCCGGTCTGCGGGCAGCAGAACCGGTACCAGTAGCCGGGGTGGCCCTGCGCGTTGCAGAAGTAGGTGCCGCTGCACGCGGAAGCCTCGGCGGTGGGCACGATCCGGTTCAGCACGCGATCGATCAGGCGCCCCATGGTGTCTCCCTTCGACGGTGGGTGTCCGAGGTGTGGGACGCGCTTCCGCTGTCCCGCACCGGCTGCGAGCATCGCTCCCGGCGCGGTCCGCGAGCAGCAATCCCGGACGAACCCGGACACCCGGCGCCGCGGTGTTCAGCCACCCGCCGCCACCGAGCACGCCAGCCCCTCCGTGATCTCCGCCGATTCCGGCAGCCCCAGCTCACGGTGGTGCTCCCGGGCCGCGAGCCAGTGGTGCCGGGCGTTCTCCCGGTCTCCCGACGCGGTCAGCGCGCGGGCCAGGCCCGCGTGGGCCCGCGCCGCCGCGTGCAGGCTCCCGAGCTCCGCCGCGATCGCCAGCGCGCACTCGTGCGTCGTCCGGGCGTGGTCGATCCGGCCGAGCTCCAGGGACGCGTCCGCGAGGCAGAGCAACGCTTCCACGTGCAGGTCGCGGTCGCCCGCCCGCTCGGCGATCGCCGTCGCGCGGTGGAAGTAGCCGCAGGCCTGCGCGTGGTCGCCCGATCTCAGGTGCGTGTCGCCGATGTTGAGCAGCGTGCGGCCGGTGTCGCACAGGTCCCCGGTCTGCTGGTCGATGGCCAGTGCCTGCAGGTGGATCTCCAGCGCCTCGGCGTACCGGCCCAGCCGGCCGTGGACGAAGCCCAGGTTCGTCAGCGCGGTCCGCTCGGCCGCCCGGTCGCGCAGCTCGCGCGCCAGGGCCAGCGCCTCCCGCAGGTACCCCGCCGAGCGCGCGAAATCGGCGTTCCAGGACGTGATCGCGCCCAGCGTGCCGAGTGCCCGGCACTCGCCGGACCGGTCGCCCGCGCGGCGGAAGCAGTCCAGTGCCTCCTCGACGTGCCGCTTCGCCACTTCGTAGCGGCCGACCTGGCTGTGCGTCGCCCCCAGGCTCACCAGCGCGTGCCCGCGGGCGACGACGTCCGCCGACTCCGCCGCGCTCGTGTGCAGGACCAGGGCCTCGCTGAGGTAGCCGCCGGTCTGCAGGTACCGGAACAGCAGCCGGGACAGCAGTCCCGCGTGGCCGGACGCCACCCCGTGCACGCCGGCACCGACGAGGTTGGCCCGTTCGGCGGCCAGCCACGCGGTGGCCGGTTCGCGGTCGTCCAGCGGCGGGAGCGGCAGGCCGGGGTCGGGAACACGCGGCCGGTAGGCCCGCATCCTCGGCGCGTACTGGTCCATCGCCGTCGCGGTGGCGAAGGCGTAGTAGTCGAGCAGCCGGGTCAGCGCGGCCTTGCGGCCGGCCGGGGCGTCCTCGTCCTGGGCCCGCGCCATCCCGAACGCGCGGATGAGGTCGTGCAGCTCGAACCGGCCCGCCTCGCCCCGGCGCACCAGGCTCGCCGCGACGAGCCGGTCCGCCGCCCGCGTCGCTTCCGCCAGGCCGGTCCCGGCGAGCGCGGCGACGCCGTAGGCGTCCAGGTCCGCACCCGGGTGCAGGGCGAGCAGCCGCAGGACCCGCCGCTCCGGCTCGGCGAGCTGCTCGTAGGACAGGCTGATCGACGCGTCGACGGCGTTGTCGAGCCGCAGGTGCGCGCGCCGCTGCTCGAGCCGCTCCAGGTGGTCGGCCAGCACCCACGACCGGTGGGCGGGCGCGGTCATCCAGAGCGCGGCGAGGCTCAGCGCGAGCGGCAGCCTGCCGAGCTCGGCGGTGATCCGCCGGGCCACGCCGGGCGCCCGGTCGACCCGCTCGGCGCCGACCGTGCGCCGCAGGTACGCGAACGCGTCGTCCGGGCTCAGCACGTCCAGCGGCACGTGCGTGACACCCGGGAGCCCGGTGAACGCCCGGCGGCTGGTGACGAGCACCGGGCCGCCGCGCTCGCCGGGCAGCAGCGGCCGGACCTGGTCCTCGCCCGCCGCGTTGTCCAGCACGACCAGCAGCCGCCGCCCGGCCGAACGCTCCTGGTAGAGCCGGGTCTTGCCGGCCAGGTCGGCCGGGACGGCGTGCCCGGGCACGCCGAGCAGGCGCAGGAACGAGTCGAGCACCGCGGCCGGGTCCACCGGCGGCCGGCCGGGGTCGGGGTGGAACCCGCGCAGGTTCACGAAGAGCGCGGTGTCGCACCGGCCGGTCCGCACCAGCTCGTGACCGATGTGGACGGCCAGCCCGGTCTTGCCGACCCCGGCCATGCCCGCGATCGCCGCCAGCGGCGCGCGCCCGCCCAGCACCTCGCCGAGCCGCGCGAGCTCGGCCCGGCGCCCGGTGAAGTGCGGGACGGCCTCCGGCAGGCCGAGCTGCGCCTGCACGAAGGTCGCCGCCTCCGCCCGGCCGCGGACCGCCCGCAGCACGTCCTGCCAGCCGGCGACGTACGCCGGATCCGGGTGCAGCGCCTCGACCACGGCCAGCAGCAGGTCGGTGTTGGGCCGCGCCCGGCCGGTCTTGAAGCAGTCGGCGACGGTGGTGCGCGCGGTCCGCTCCCCCGCCGGGCGCCCGGCGGCCGTCCAGAGCCGGTTGACCCGCTCGGCGATCTGCGCGTACGACGGGCCGCCCGCCCACTCCTTGAGCAGCCGCAGCTGCGCGATCAGCTCGGCCAGCGTGTGCGCGCGACCGGGATCGGGTGCTTCGGTGAAGGCCATGCCGCCATGGTGGCCGCGTTCACCCGGCCCGTGTCCCGGTTTCGGCGAGTTGGCCACTGGTTCGTGCTCCACCGAAAAGCGACAGATCGATGGAGTCGGCCAGCGCCCGGTAGCCGGCGTCGCTGCCGTGGAGGTGGTCGCCGGAGTGGAAGTCCGCCCGGATCCGGCCCGGGTGCTCCGGGTCGCGCCAGACGGCGTCGAAGTCCAGTACCGCGTCGAACGCGCCGCCGGTGCGGATCCACTCGTTGACCGCCAAGCGGGCCTTCTCGCCTTCCGCCGAGTAGGCCTCCGAGCCTTCGAAGGGCGCGATCGTGGTGGCGTGGACCGGCACGCCGTGTTCCCGCGTCCGCGCGGCCAGCTGCCGGAACCCGGCGATGACGTCGCCGGTCGTGACCGGGGCGCCCGGGAACATCGCCAGCAGGCCGGCGAGCGGTCCGTCGTCACGCGGGCGAAGGAGATCGCGATGTCGTTGGCGCCGACGGACAACACGACGCCGCCGAGGCCCGGCGTCGCCAGCACGTCCCGGTCGAAGCGGGCCAGCACCCCGGTGCCGACGCCGTCGTTGAGCATCCGGTTGCCGCTGATGCCCTGGTTGACGACGAAACCGGCGCCGCGCGCGGCCAGCAGTTCCGGCCAGCTGTGGTGGGTGTCCGGAGTGGACCCGGCGCCGTCGGTGCGCGAGTCGCCGACCACGACGATCGCCGAGGCCGGTGCTTCGGGGAGCACGTCGACCGCGGACAGCAGGGCCCGCACCGGCAGCACCGTGGCCTGCGGCGGCAGCTCGGCCGCGGCGACGGCGTCGCCCGGGATCGTCCAGCCGGTGTCCAGCACGGGGTCGTGGCACGTGCAGGTCTCCACGCGGCCGGGCAGGTGGAAGCTGATCGACAGCTCGGCGAGCGCCGCGGCGGGCAGGTCGACCGGATCGCTCAGCAGCGGCGCGCCCACCGGGATGGTGCCGGCCGGAGCACCCGAGAACGTCAGCACCCGTCCCTCCCGCACCCCGCCTCCGGGCGTCGCCAGGCCCACCCGGGCCGCGCCGATGGTCACCGGCGCCGTCCCGAACTCGTTGGTGAGGCGGACGCGCACCCGGCGGCCGCCGCCGCTGAGCCGGACCACCTGGCGGACGGTCACGTCGTCGAGCGGCGGGTGGTCGTCGAGCGAGCCCAGCCCGTCGTGCGCGGATTGGGGCGCCGCGCCCCAGCTGCGAACCCAGCCGATGGTCATCTGTTGCTCCTTTGGTCGAACCGACCGGCGAAGGCTGCGGCGGGCCGCTCACACGAGACGCACGCGGCGCTGACACGATCGACGCATGGACGGGCTTCGCATCACCCTGCTGGGCACGTTCCGGGTGACCAGGGGCGACGCGGTCCTGCCGGTGCCGGGCGCACGGTTGCGGAGCCTGCTCGTCCGGCTGGCGCTCGCCGGCGGGCACGCGGTCGAGCCGGGTGTGCTGGTCGACGCGGTGTGGGGCGACGAGCCGCCGTCCGGCACCGCCTCGGCCCTGCAGACCCTCGTTTCCCGGTTGCGCCGCGCCCTCGCCGCGGCCGACGGCGAGCTCGCGCAGGTCGCGGGCGGCTACCGGCTGGCGGTGGACACCGTGGACGCGGTGGCCTTCGAAGAGCTGGCCGCGGCCGGCCGGGAGCGGCTGCGGGCCGGCGACGCGATCGCCGCGGGCACCGCGCTCGCCGAAGCCGTGGCGTTGTGGGGCGAACCCGCGCTGATCGCCGCCGTCGCCCCCGCGGTGGCGACCCGGCTGGCCGGGCTGTCGGTCGAAGCCGTCGCGGACCTCGCCGACGCGGAACTGGCGCTGGGCCGCGCCGAACCGGCCGCCGCCCGGCTGACCGGGTTGCTGGCCGAGCACCCGGCGCACGAGCGGGCGGCGGCGCTGCTGATGGACGCGCTCGCCGCGCAGGGACGTCAGGCCGAGGCGCTGTCCGTCTACGAGCGGGTCCGCCGGGCGCTGGCCGACGACCTCGGTGCCGATCCCGGCACCGCGCTGCGCGACCGCCACTTGCGGCTGCTGCAGCCCGCCGAGCCCGCGCCGGAACCGGCGCGGCCCGCACCCCTGCCCGCGCCGTTGACCAGCTTCATCGGCCGCGACGACGACCTCGCGCGCATCGACGCCCTGCTCACGTCCGGGCGGCTGGTCACCGTCCTCGGGCCCGGTGGCGCCGGCAAGACCCGGCTCGCGCTGGAGGCGGCCCGCCGCCACGGCCACGACGTCCGGCTCGTCGACCTCGCGGCCGTCACCGAGCCGGCGAAGGTCGCGCAGGCCGTGCTCGCCGGGATCGGGCTGCGCGGCAGCGCCCTGTTCGACGCCCGCAGGCGCGCCGGAAGCTCCGAGGTCGACCTGCTCGTCAGCGAGCTCGGCGGCCGGGAAAGCCTGCTGCTGCTCGACAACTGCGAGCACCTGATCGACGCCGTGGCCCACCTGGTCGCGACCCTGCTGCCGCGGTGTCCCGGGCTGCGGGTGCTGGCCACCAGCCGCGAACCGCTGGCCGTGGACGGCGAAGCGCTCGTGCCGCTCGGCCCGCTCGCCTTGCCCGGCCCGGACGACGACGTCTCCGCGGTGGCGTCGGTGCGGTTGTTCACCGAGCGGGCGGCCGCCGTGCGACCCGGTTTCCGCGTCGACGAAACCACGCGCGCCGACGTCGTGCGCGTGGTCCGCGGCCTGGACGGCCTGCCGCTGGCCCTCGAGCTGGCCGCCGCCCGGCTGCGGACGCTGTCGCTGCCCGACCTGGCCGACGGGCTCGCCGACCGGTTCCGGCTGCTCACCACGGGCAGCCGGACCGCGCCGCCGCGGCACCGGACACTGCGGGCGGTCATCGCGTGGAGCTGGGAGCTGCTCGACGACCGCGAACGCACGGTCGCGGACCGGATTTCGGTGCTGCCCGGCGGTGTCACGGCCGCCTCGGCCGCGGCCGTCTGCGCCGGCACCGCCGTGCCCGCCTCCGACGTCCCCGACCTGCTCGCCGCCCTCGTCGACCGGTCGCTGCTGCAGCTGGCGCCCGGCACCGGCCGCTACCGCATGCTCGAAACCCTGCGGGAGTACGGGATCGACCGCCTGACCGGCGCCGGCGCCCTCGATGCGGTCCGCGACCTGGCGGCCGCGCACTTCGCCGCCCTGATCGCGCGCCAGGACGCCGAGCTGCGCGGGCCCGGGCAACCGGCGGCGATGGCCGCCATCGGCGCCGAGTACGACAACGCGCTCGCCGCCCTCCGGCACCGGTGCGCGACCGGCGACGCCGACGGCGCGATCGGCCTGGCCATGGCACTGACCTGGTACTGGCAGATGTTCGGCCGCGACTCCGACGCCGCCTACTGGCTGGGCGAGGCGCTGGCGGTCCCGGGCGGCGAGCCGTCGCCCGAGCGGGACTGCGCGCGGGCCGCCCACCTGCTCGGCCGGGCGGACATCCTCTCCGGGATCACCGCCGAGGAAGCCGAAGGGGACCGGGCGGAGATGCGGGAGCTGGCCGGACGGCTGATCGCGCGGCCGGGGTTGCCGGGCCACTACCGGGTCTTCGGCCCGATGCTGCTCTTCCAGCTCGGCGACAAGGCCGCGCTCCCGGTCCTGCGGGAGCTGGCCGATGGCGACGACGAGTGGCTGGCCGGGCTGGCCCACACGTTCCAGGCCGAGATCGCCGAGAACGCGGGCGAGCTGGACCGCGTACGCGTCCACGTGGACGCGGCACTGGCGGCCTTCCGGCGGGCAGGCGACCGGTGGGGCCAGGCGGCGACGCTGCCGATGCGGGCCCAGCTGCGCCGCTACGACGACCTCGACGGCGCGTGGGCGGATCTGGACGAAGCCAGGGCGCTGGCCGCCGGATTCGGCTCACCCGGCCTCGGCGACCAGCTCTACAACGACCTGCGCTGGATCGACCTGCACATCCGGCGCGGCGAAACCGGCCAGGCGCTGGCGATCATCGACGCGGCCCGTGAGCGGGTGCTGCGGACGTCACCGGCGGAGCTGCCGATCCTGATCGACGGCTGGGAAGCAGGCCTGCGGGTGGTCCGCGGTGAGCTGGCCGAAGCCGGCGTCCTGCTCGACGACGCGGAACGCCGGCTGCTCGGCGACACCGGGTTCCCCTCCGACCACGCCAGGACGCTCGTCGCCGGCGCGCGGTCCGCGCTGTTGCTGGCCCGGGGCGACCTGGCCGGCGCGGACAGGTCCGCGCGCGCGGCGTACGCGGCCGCGCTGGCCGCACGGGACCTGCCGATCCTGTCGCTGGTGACGGTGCACACGGCCGCGCTCGCCGAAGCGCTCGGGCGGCCACGCGAGTCGGCCGTGCTGCTCGGTGCGGCGGCCCGGCTGCGCGGTGCGCACGACCACACCGATCCGCAGGTCCGCGCGCTCACCGGCCGGGGCCGGGCCGCGCTGGGCGAGGCCGGGTTCGCCGCGGCGTACGCGGCAGGCTGGGAGCTGGACGCGCAGGCCGCACTGGCCGCGGCCGATCCGGCCCGCCTCGCGCTGTGAGCGCGGTGTGCGCGCCGCGTGCGTGACGGCGGTCAGTCTCGGGGCACGGTGAAGTCCTCGAGAAAGCGGTTTGTCATGCATGACGTGGTGATCGTCGGCGCCGGCCCGGTCGGCTTGTTCCTGGCCTGCGAACTCGGCCTCGCGGGCCGTTCGGTGCTGGTGCTCGAACGCGAGGCGGAGCCGGGGTCGCCGTGGCGGAGCTTCCCGCTCGGCATGCGGGGCCTGTCGGCCGGGTCGGTCGAGGCGTTCCACCGCCGCGGGCTGCTGTCGCCGCTGCTGGCCGCCTCCGGGGCACCCGAGCGGCCGGTCCCGGACGAGCCGGCGCCGCCGCAGTCGGCCGGCCACTTCGCCGGCACCCCGCTCGACCCGGCGGACGTCGACCTGGCCCGGCTGCCCCACCGGCTGCCGAGCCCGGCCCTCGACGGCCTCATGACCAGCCTCGAAGCGGTCGAGTCGGTGCTGGCCGAGCGGGCGGTCAAGCTCGGCGTCGAGATCCGCCGTGGCGTCGCGGTCACCGACGTCACCCAGGACGGTTCGGCGGTCGTCGCCCGGGCCGGCGAGCAGGAGTACCCGGCGAAGTGGCTGGTCGGCTGCGACGGCGGCCGCAGCACGGTCCGGCGGCTGGCGGGCTTCGACTTCGACGGCACCGAGCCGCGGCTCACCGGTTACCTGGCGCTCGTCACGCTCGCCGACCCCGGTCTCCTCCGGCCGGGCTTCACGCCGACCCCGCAGGGCATGTACGTGACGATGTCGGAGCCGGGACACCTCGGCGTGCTCGACTTCGACGGCGGGACGTACGACCGCACCCGGCCACCGACCCTCGAGCACCTGCAGTCGGTGCTGCGCCGCGTGTCCGGCACCGACGCAACGCTCACGGAGGTGCACTTCGCGTCCAGCTTCACCGACCGCGCGAAGCAGGTGACCACCTACCGCCGCGGCCGCGTCCTGCTGGCCGGCGACGCGGCCCACATCCATTCGCCGCTGGGTGGCCAGGGTCTGAACCTCGGCCTCGGCGACGCGCTGAACCTGGGCTGGAAGCTGGCGGCCACGGTGGCCGGGACGGCACCGCCCGGCCTGCTCGACACGTATTCGGCGGAACGCCACCCGGTCGGCGAGCGGGTGCTCGACTGGTCGCGGGCCCAGGTGGCGGCGATGGGCCCGGACCCGCACGCCCGGGCGGTCAAGTCGGTGCTCACCGACCTCCTGGCCACCCGCGACGGCACGACGTACGTCTTCGAGCGCACGTCCGGCACGTCGTTGCGCTACGACCTGGGCAGCGAAGAACCGCTGATCGGGCACAACGCGCCGGAGTTCGTGCTGACGGACGGGACCAGCCTCGCGGACCTGCTGCAGGACGGCCACGGTGTCGCCCTCGACTTCGGCGGCGGCCTGCGGGAAGTGGCGCAGCGGTACGACGACCGGATCCGGTACGTCGCCGGTCCCGCCCGCGACGACCTGGGATTCGGTGCGGTGCTGGTCCGGCCGGACGGGATCGTCGCGTGGGCAGGCGGCCGGGAGCCCGACCGCGGTGCGTTCGAGGAAGCCGTGCGGCGCTGGTTCTTTTCCGTTGAGGCCGAATAGATCGGCCGGAGCCGGACACCGGGTGATCGACTCGATACGGTGGCGCGCACCGAAGTCGATCTCGACGTACTGGGGTGGTCAACATGCGGAGAATGCGGAAAATCCGGCGGCTGGCGACGATCGCGACCGGAATCGTGACCGGGGTGGCCCTGGCGGCCGGGCCGGCCGCGGCAACACCGGCGATCGAGCTCCCCGAGGGGATGACGGCCGGCTACCTCGTCGTCGACCAGGAGACGGGGGCGACCTTCGGCTCCGGCGAGCACCAGCAGTACCGCTCGGCCTCGCTGGTCAAGCTGTTCATCGCCCTCGACTACCTCGAATCGCACGGGCCCGACTACGAGATCCCGGCCGACGACCTGGCCCTGCTCGAGCCGATGCTGCGCTCCAGCAACGACGACGCGGCCAGCACGCTGTGGGTCCGCGACGGCTGGGACGAGATCGTCAAGCGGATGGTCGTCAAGCTCGGCCTCACCGACACCGCGCCGCCCGCCGCCCGCGGGAAGTGGGGGTACACCGCGATCAGCGCCGCGGACATCGTCCGGACGTACCAGTACATCCAGCACGAGGCGGACCCGAAGTACCGCGACTTCATCATGGGCAACCTGGCGCAGTCGACCAAGTGCGGTTCGGACGGTTTCGACCAGTCCTTCGGCCTCCCCAGCGCCGTCCCGGGGCCGAAGGCGGTCAAGCAGGGCTGGTCCGGGTTCGGCGCCGCCCCGGCACCCGGCGAGCAGTGCACCGAGCCCGGCCCCGCCGCCCGGCGGGTGCTGAGCTCGCCGGAGGTCCGGGCCGCGACCGCGGTCGCCTCCAGCGGCGAGGGCACGGCCGCCCCGCTCGGCGTCCAGGACATCGACCTCACCAGCCGCGCGATGCACACGAGCGGCACGGTGGGCGGCACGATCGTGGTGGTGCTGACCCTGGAGCCGACGACGTTGTCCTGGAAGGACTCCGCCGCGCGGATCACCGAGCTGACCCGGGAGGTCTACTGCCAGGCCGGTCTCTGACCGCACACCGTTCCGAGCAGAGCACGTCCAGCCCGGCCGAGGTCCGGCCGGGCTGGACGTGCAAGTCAACGGCCAGTACAAAGTGGACGTCGCCCGCGCCCTACTATCGCTCTTAGTAAGAACGGCCATGACTGATCGTGAGGAGCCCGGTTTTCCTTTTCCGGGTTTGACCAGGTCACCCGCCGGCGGCCGGTTTTTCTTCCCCCGAAAGGTGGACGGCGGCCCGTTCCGTTCGTAATCTGGCCGAGATCTCGCGGCCGACGCCGTTCACCCGATGGCGACGCGGGATCGCTGCCGGGACGCCGGATCACCGAACGCGCGCTTCACCTGTTGCGGTACCGCGCGGCCCGGCTCCGGCGACCGGACTCACCACCGGCCGGCAGCCCGAAGGAAAAGGAGAATTCCGCGACCGTGCAGTCGCATCCGATCAGGCGTGTGGTATCCGGCATCCTCGCCGCGGCTTCGGTGATCACCCTCGTCACCGTGGCCCAGCCCGCGGCCACCGCCGCCCCCGTCCCCGTCCTCCAGGCCCCGCCCACCGGCTCCGAAGCCCTCGCGAAGTACCGCGAACTGGCCGCACAGGCGGAAAAGCTCAACGAGGACCTCCTCAAGGCCCAGGGCGACCTCGACGCCAAGCAGGGCGAGCTCGACAAGGCCACCAACGACGTCAAGGCCGCGAAGGACCAGGCCGCCACGGCGTCGGAGAACCAGAAGAAGTACCAGACCGAGGTCAACAAGTTCGCCGGCGCGTCCTTCACCAGCGGCGTGCAGCTGAACAAGCTGTCCGCGCTGCTGTCCGGGACGTCCACACAGGACTTCCTGGACCGCTCCTCGGCACTGGAAGTCCTCGCCACGGACAAGAGCGCCGCGCTGGGCAACCTCACCGGCGCCGTCCAGCAGGCCACCGACGCGGCCGCCAAGGCCGGTGACGCCGCGAAGCGCGCGCAGGACGCGCGGGACGCCGCGGCCAAGCTGACCGAGGACATCAAGGCCAAGCAGAAGACGCTCGACGACCAGATCGAGCAGCTCAAGGCAGCCAACCGCAACCTGAGCACCGCGGACAAGGCCGCCCAGCGCGACACGGGCGGCGCGGCACCGAACGTCAAGGCTCCCACGGCGGCCGCGCAGACGGCGGTGAACGCGGCGCTGAGCAAGCTGGGCAGCGCCTACGTCTGGGGCGCCACCGGGCCGAGCACGTTCGACTGCTCGGGGTTGATGCTGTGGGCCTACGGAAAGGCCGGCATCACGTTGCCCCGCAACAGCGCGGCGCAGGCCCAGTTCGGCACGCCGGTGCCGCGTGACCAGCTGCAGCCCGGCGATCTGGTCGCCTACTACTCACCGGTGTCCCACATCGGGATGTACATCGGCGACGGCAAGATGGTGCACGCGCCGACCAGTGGTGACGTCGTGAAGATCTCGCCGCTGCAGAGCCAGTACGCCGGGGCGACCAGGCCCACCGCCTGACCGTTCCGTCCGGGGCGGCACCGCTTTCCCGCGGTGCCGCCCCCGCTCACTACTAACCTCCGTAGTACTCCGGTACGGTGGGAGCCATGGCGGAGCGCGTCGGCCGGGTGCAGCAGGTGGTCCTGCTGTGCCTGCTCGCGCTGTGCGTGACCGCGATGCACCACGTCCCGTCCGCCGGCGAACCGATGGCGACCGTTTCGGTTTCGGCCATGGACGTCGCCGTCCCGGCCCCCGGTGGGCACCACGGCCCCGCCGGTGGGCACGACGTGCTCCACCTGTGCCTCGCCGTCCTGACCGCGCTCCTGCTGGTCTGCGTCCTGCTCCTGGTGGGGCGCCCGGGCCGCGGGAATCCGGCCCGGCGGACGTGGCCGCGGGGCTCACCGGCTCCGGAGCGGCCACCGGACAGATCCGGGCGGACCGTCTTGACCTCTCTCTGCGTGCTGCGGGTGTGACCGGCCGGAACACCGGCCCCATCACTCCCACACTCCCAGAGAAGGTTTTGTCATGCGCAAAAAACCGTTCCTCGGCGCGCTCGCCGTCGTCTTGACCCTCGCCCTCGGCGCGTGCGGCGGAAGCAACAACAGCAGCAACAACAACGCGGACGACGTCATGTTCGCGCAGCAGATGATCCCGCACCACGAACAGGCGCTCGAAATGGCGAAGCTGGTGCCCTCGCGCAGCAGCAACCCGAAGGTCGTCGACCTCGCTTCGCGCATCGAAAAGGCGCAGGACCCCGAGATCCGGCAGATGCGGGGCTGGCTGTCGGCCTGGGGCGCGACCTCGGCGTCGAGCATGCCGGGGATGGACCACGACTCGATGCCCGGGATGATGCCGGCCGGGGACATGGCGGAGCTCGAAGCCGCCAAGGGCACCGAGTTCGACCGCAGGTGGCTGGACATGATGGTCAAGCACCACCAGGGTGCGGTCGACATGGCCCGCACCGAGCTGGACAAGGGCGCCAACGCCGATGCGAAGGCACTGGCGCGGAAGATCGCCGACGCCCAGCAGGCGGAGATCACCGAAATGCAGGGCCTGCTGCGGCAGAGCTGACGCCGTCGGGACCGGGCACGGGGGATGGCCGTGCCCGGTACCCTCGGCCGCGGAGGTCTCATGCGGCAGCTCGGCGAACTCGAAGCGGCGATCATGGACGTGCTCTGGACCGCGGCGGCGCCCATGCGGGTCCGTGACGTCCTCGACGGGCTGGAGCGGGATCTGGCGTACACCACGGTGATGACCGTCCTGACCAACCTGCACCGCAAGGGCTGGGTGGACCGCGAGCTGGAGGACCGCGCGTACCGCTACCGGCCGGTGACCACCCGCGAGGAGGCCACGGCGCAGACGTTGCACGACCTCCTCGACGCCGCCGGCGACCGCGAGTCCGTCCTCCTGCACTTCGTCGGCTCGGCTTCGGAAGAGGAGTCGGACATCCTCCGCCGCGCGCTGCGCCGGAAGGCCCGCAAGCGGTGATCCCGGCCGCGACCCTGTTCCTCGGCGCGGTGGTGACCGGCTGGTGGTCACCACGGGCGCTGAGCCGCCTGGCCGCCACCGGAACGGCCCCGGGCACGGTCATCGCGTGGTGGCTGCTCGCGGCAGCCGGGGTGGTGGCAGGCGTCCTCGGCAGCGTCCTGCTGCTGGTGCTCCCGGGCCACGGCCCGGCCGGCGCAGTGCTGCGCGTCCTCCACGACTGCTGGGCCACGGCCGGCCACGACGGCTTCCCCGCACTGGACCCGATCGCGGCCGCCGGCTCGGCCGCGGTGCTGGGTGCCGCCGTCGTGGGCCTGGCCCGCAACGGCCTGCTCCGCCGACGGCACCGGACGGTGATGCACCGGCGGCACCTGACGGCTCTGCGCCTGACCGGTGACCGCCGGCCGCTGCCGACGTTGTGGCTCCCGGACGACCAGCCGATCGCCTACAGCATGGGTGGGCGCCGCCCGCTGGTCGTCGCCAGCACGGGCTTGGCCGACCGGCTCACCGGGGTGGAACTGCGCGCGGTGCTGGAGCACGAGCGAGCGCACGTCCGCGGCCACCACCACCTGCTGACCGGCGTGGCGGAGGTGCTCGGCCGGACGTTGCGGTTCGTCCCGCTGATGCGCGAGCTGCCGTCCGCGATGAGGCTGCTGGTCGAGCTGGCCGCCGACCGGACGGCCGCGGCCCGCTGCGGGACCGAGCCCCTGCGCTCGGCCTTGCGCCGGGTGCGCACCACCGGCGGCCCGCGCGGGGCGTTGTCGATGGCCGGGGCCGACACGGCGATCCGGCTGGACCACCTGGACGCCACCGCGGAACCGCGGTTCACCGCCGGGGTCAAGGCGGTCGTCGGTGGCGTGGCCGCGGTGCTGGCGCCCCCGGCCGTGGCGGTCGCCCTGGTCGTCGGGGCCGGGCTGATCGCGTGTCCGGCTTCGTGAACCGGTCACCCTGACCCGCTGCCCTCGGTTTCCTCCGCCGAGCCGGCTCTCGTGCGGGTCGCCGACGCCTGGTGCGCCATGGATCTCGGTGCGGTCGCCGCACCCGGGCCAGGTGGTCACCGGCGGCCCCGTTCCTCCTCGGCTCGCCGGGCGGCGCCGGCGGCCTCACGGCCGGCCGAGGTGGCCACCCGCGCGTCCTGCTCCGGCCGGGCGCGCTCGTGCGGTGTCCCGCCGGCGCGGGCCCGTTCGACCCAGCGCACGGTCATGACCGCCTCCGCGGGCCGGTACCCCCAGGGACGCGAGGACGGGACACAGAACCTCCAGGTGGCTCGACGCAGGCGGCCCAGCGTTCCGGGCCGGACCGGCCGGGCGGATTCCCGCCGGATGGGAGTTTTCCCCGGAGTTTCCGCGGGCTCTCGGGCGCTGTGGCGGGCCGCGGTGATGCGCTACGGTGACCGACCGTCCGGGTACTCGGGGTCGGGAGCGGCGTCATGGGAACCAGCGGGGCGAAGCCCGGGAGCAAGCCCGAGCGCGAACGGCTCCGGCACCAGCTGCTCGCCGTCGGCAGCAGCCCCGCCCGGATCGCCGCCGAGATGGCCGGCCGCTGGCAGTTCAACCCGCGCCAGGCGTGGCGGTACACCCACGGCCTGTCCCAGACGGCGGTGGCGGCGCGCTGCAACGACCTGCTCGGCGACGGCCGTGCCCCGATGACCGGCAAGCGGATCAGCGAGTACGAGGCGTGGCCGCAGCGGGGTATCCGGCCCACGGTGCACGTCCTCACGCTGCTCGCCCGGGTCTACGGCACGGTGCCCCGCGCCTTGCTCGCCGAGGACGAGCTGCCGCTGCTGCCCGAGCCGGAGAGGCTCGTGCTCGACCAGCTCCCGTCGGACCCCGTCACCGTCCCGGCGGCCGGCTCCGGCCGCCTCGACGCCGCCGCGATCCGCGCCGCGGCCCACGCGTCCGGAGCGCACGCCGAACGGGCCGAGGTCACCGAGGTCGGCGCGATCACGCTCGAACAGCTGGACCACGACGTCGTCGAGCTCGCGCGCGCCTCCATCCGGACCCGGCCGGAGGAGATCTTCGACGAGCTGGTCCGCGTGCGCGACCGCGTCTTCCGGCTGCTGCAGCGGCGTGCCCACCCGGCCCAGCAGTCGCACCTGTACCTGCTGGCCGGCCAGACGTGCGGGTTGCTGGCCAACGCGAGCATGGAGCTGGGCTGCCACGGCGCGGCGGCCGAACAGTCGCGCGCCGCCTGGGTCTACGCGGAGCTCATCGGCCACAATGGACTCAAGGCGTGGCTGCGCGGCACACAGGCGCTCATCGCGTTCTGGTCGGGAAACCCGCGTGAAGCAGCCCACCTGGCCCGGGCCGGCCGCGAATACCTGAGGCACGGCACGGGTTTCGTGCGGCTGTGCAACATCGAAAGCCGCGCCTGGGCCCACCTGGGAGACGTCCGCGAGACCCAGAAGGTGATCGGCATGGGTCACCACGCCCGCGACCACGTCACCGAGCCCGACGAGTTGCACGACCTCGTGGGCGGCGAGTTCGGCTTCGACGAGGCACGGCAGTCGTTCTGCAACGCGGGTGCGTGGGTCCAGGTGGGCAAGCCGGGCCTGGCGATCGAAGCGGCCGAGCGCGCGTTGCGGCTGTACGCAACGGAAGCCGAGCGCAACCGCCGTTACGGCGGCGAGCCGTCCACCCGCCTGGAGATGACGGACGGCTACCTGGCCGCCCGCGAACTGGACGCCGCGGACGCCGCGCTGGCCCCGGTGATCGGCACGGCGGCGACCACCGGCGTCGCCCACCTGGCGACCCGGCTGTCGGGGATCTGCGCAACGCTGGACGGCCCGCCTTACCGGAACTCGCGCGAGGCGCGGGAGCTCGCGGAGCGGATCCGCGCCCACCCGGTCCTGTCGACCTGACTGCCGGCCGGTGTTTCGTTCCGGGCGGCCCGAACCGCCCGGAACGTTCAGCACTTCCTACTTGGCAACATCGCCGGACTGGCCGGCGGTCGGGTTGCGCACCGCGCCCGGCGGCGTCCGGCCCGGCACTCCGTTCACCACCTCCGTGCTGTACGCCAACGTGACCGTCGCGTAGGCGATGGCGTCGGCGTTCTGGTCCAGTGCCACCAGGTTGTTGTTCGCGAACGTGTCACACGCCTGGTGGTAGCAGCTGTCGTAGGCGACGCCCGCCGTGCCGCCGTAACTGGCCGCCTGGGCCGGCGTCTTCACTCCCTCGGCTCCGGTGAACAGTCCGCCCGCCGGTATTCCGGCCGCGATGAAGGGGCCGTAGTCGCTTCGGCCGTCGAAGGCCGTCGGTTCCGTCGGCAGGCCCCGGTCGGCGAAGTACCTCAGGAACACGCTCTCGATCGGGCCCGAACCGGCCGGCCCCGGGTTGCTGAGGCCCGCCGAACCGTCGCCGTCGTACACGAACCTCGCGAAGTTCGGCGAGGCCACCATGTCGAAGTTCAGGTACAGCCCGATCCGGTTCAGCTCCGCCTGGCTCAGGCTCTGCACGTAGTGCGCCGAGCCGAGCAGGTTCAGCTCCTCCGCGCCCCACCAGGCGAACCGCACCGTGTTGGTGGGCTTCGCCTTGGCGAACACCCTGGCCACCTCGAGGATGGCCGCGCTGCCGCTGCCGTTGTCGTTGATTCCCGGGCCGGCGAGCACCGAGTCCAGGTGCGCCCCCACCATCACGACGTTCCCGTTGGTGCGCGCTCCGGGCAGCTCGGCGAGCACGTTGCGGGTCTGCCGGATCTGGCTGACCGTGCTCGTCGCCAGGTGGACCGTCGCCCCCTGCAGGCTGACGCCGATGTCGAAGCTGGTGGCGACCACCGGGATGGTGATGCCCGGCGCGCCCAGCGTGCCGCCGAAAGCGTCGGTGCGCCCCGGCTGGCCCTCGTTGAAGATGATCACGCCGCTCGCGCCGGCGGCCTGCGCGTTGGCCGCCTTGACGGCGAAGGCGCAGCTGCCGCGCTGGATCAGCGCGATCTTCCCCGGGACGAACCCGGCGAAGTCGGCCGCCTCGCACCCGCTCGTCGACGACGGCACCGGCGCCGGCGGCACCACCAGGTCGACCGCCTGCGTGGCCGCGGTGACGTTCCCGCTGCCCGAGTAGGTCATGGTGCTGAAGTCGGTGCCCGGCGCGAACAGCCGGAAGAGCGGCGCGACCTGTTCCATGGTCTCGCTGTCGAGCTGGAAGAACGGGAAGTCGAAGTCCTGCGTGGTGACCTTGAGGCCCGCGGCGCGCGCCTGGCCCTCCACGTAGGCCGCCGACGCGGTGAAGCCGGGCGTACCCGAGGCCCGGGTACCGCCGTTGGCGTCGGCGGCGCCCTGCAGCGCCTGCTGGTGGGCGCGGACACCGCCGACCGTGACGCACTCGAGCACCAGCTGCACGGTGTTGTTGGTCCGGGTGCTGCACCCGGACGGCGCGGCGGAGGCCGGGCCGCCCACGGCGGCGACCGCGGGGAGGACGAGCAGACCGGCGACCGCGGCGGCGAGGGCGCGCGGTCTCTTTCGCGGGTGGGGGCCAGGGGACATCGTCGTCCACATCCTTTCGGGCACGGACGCCGGTTGCGCCCGTACCCGGATGAGTCGGGACAAACGGCGCAAGTGTGACAGCCGATCGGCGGAGTGGAGCAGCCATGCTTGGGCTTTGGGAACCGGTGAATCAGCAGGTCAAGGCTCCGAAATGCGGACGAGCGCCGCCTCGCTAAGCTGAAATTCTCGACGAAGGGCAGGCACGGAGGGGGTCCCCCTGATGCAGGACGATTCGGACAAGACGGGCACGAGCTTGAGTGCCACGCTGAGCGCGATCGCCCGGACCCTCCAAGCCGAGCCCGACGTCGACACCACCCTCGCGGCGATCGTCAAGGCCGCGCTCGACCACGTCGAGGGCGCCGAGTACGCGGGGATCTCCCTGGTCGAACGCGGCCGCCCGATCCGGACCGTGGCCGCGACCGGCGATGTCGTCTCGGGGATCGACGAGGTGCAGTACCGGGTCGGCCAGGGGCCGTGCCTCGACGCCGTCGCCGAGCACCAGGTGTACACCACCGGCGACCTCGCCACGGAGGAGCGCTGGCCCGCCTTCGCGCCCGCGGCGGCCGAGTTCGGGGTGCACTCGATGCTGTCCTACCGGCTGTTCGTCACCGACACCACGCTCGGCGCGCTGAACCTCTACTCCCGCGCTCGTGACGCGTTCAGCAGGCAGACCGTGGAAGACGGCACGCTGTTCGCCACGCACGCGGCGATCGCGCTGGTCGGCGCCCAGACCGAGGCCCAGCTCACCGCCGCGATCGAAACCCGCGACGTCATCGGCATGGCCAAGGGCATCCTGATGCAGCGCCACGACATCGACGCCGTCGGGGCGTTCCGGCTGCTCGTGGAGAGCTCGCAGAGCACCAACATGAAGCTGCACCAGGTCGCGGCGTGGCTCGTCGAAAACCGCCACGAGCTGTGACATGGCGGCAATCCTCGCCGGCCAGCTGCTTGACCGGCGAGGACTGCCCCACTCGCCGTCACCGGCGAGTGGCCCCTTGGTGACGGGTTGTGCCCAAGCTTTACCCGCTCCGGGGGGCGGCAAACGGAGCAATGCGGCACAAGTCGGTTCCACCATCACTACCGACTCGTGGCTCGGCTGCACGCTGGACTGGTCACCGAACGCTTCGCGGTAGGCCACGGCGAGCCGTCCGGTTCGGCGAAACCCACCGCGCCGCGATCGCCTTCACCGTCGCGCCATGCACCGGGTCGGCGGCCTGCAGTTCCTGGCCCCCACGTCCTAACCGCCGCGATCCCGCAAGCCGCACCGGCTGCCCACCACTGGCTTCGATCAAAGCCACGCGCAGCGGGCGCGACATGGCCGGGGTGTGCGTCGAAGACGAAGCGGACCTCGTCGCCGTGACCGGCGCCTACCCTGCGCCGCGACGGCTTCCAGGTCGTGACGGCGGCCGACACCCGGTCGGCCACCGCGGCGCTGCGCGAACACAACGCCGACCTCATGGTGCTCGACCTCGGGCTGCCCGACGGCAACGGGCTGGACCTGCTGCGTGGGGTCCGCACCTGCCGGTGATCATCCTGACCGGCTGGGGCAGCGAGCGCGAGCGGATCGTCGGCCTGGAGCTGGGCGCCGACGACGCCGGGCGGGTGCCCCTCATCGTGCACCTCGTACAGGACGTCACCGAGCTGATCACCCTGCGCGACCAGGACCGCGAACGCGCGGCGGCGCAGGTCGAGCAGATGGAGGCGAACCTGCTCTCCCGCGCCCGCGAACCGCAGGAAGCCAATCAGCAGCTGCGCGGCGCGAACGCCGCACTGGCCGTGGTCACCGCGGAGTTGCGGGCCCAACAGCAGGCGAAGGACCGGTTCATCGCAACCTTGTCGCATGAGCTGCGCAACCCGCTCGCGTCCGCGAGCGCGGCGCTGGACGTGCTGGGGCTCGACGTCACCGGCCGCCCGGCCCAGGCAGTCCTGGAGCGCCAGCTCAGTGCCCTCAGCAGGCTCACCGGCGACCTGCTCGACGCCGTCCGCGTCGTCACCGGCAACCTCCGCGCCACACGGACCCCGCTGGACCTCCGCCCATGGTCCACACGGCACTCGACGACCTGACGGCGTCCCTTGCCCGCCCCGCGGTGACCCTTCCCGCCGAGCCGGTCCTGATCGACGGCGACCCCGTCCGCCTCGGCAAGCTCCTGACCAACCTGCTGGACAACGCGCGCAAGCACACGGACGACACGACCGAGGTGAGCGTGCACCTCCGTGTCCGCAACGGCCAAGCGGAACTGCACGTCAGCACACCGGCCCCGGCTTCGACCCGGCGCTGGCGGCCGCCCTGTTCGACCCGTTCACCCGCGCCACGACGGGCACCGGCGCACCGAGCGGCCTCGGCTCGGCCTGGCCATCGTCCGAGGCATCGCGGAGCTCCACTACGGCAATGTCGACGCCCACAGCGACGGCCCGGGACCGGAGCGACGTTCACCGTCCGCATCCCGCTTACCGCCGAGGCCGTTCCGCCGGCCGAGAATCATGCAGCATGCCAGGCGCTGCGGATACTCCTCGTGGATGAACAACGCCGACTTGGCCGAGATGACCGCGATCATGCTGAGCCGCCGGGGGAACACGGTCACGGTGGCCACCAACGCGGGCGACGCACTGGCCATCGCGGGTGAGAGCACGTTTGACGTGGTCTTGTGCGACTTGGAACTCGGCGAGGAAATCGACGGCTACGAGATAGCCCGGCGGCTGCGGCGGAGCGCCCGGCACCGGGATGCCCTCCTGGTGGCGGTGTCGGGGTTCAGTCAGGACGCCGACCGCAAACGCGGCCGAGCCGCGGGGTTCGACGCCCATTTAGCCGAACCGCTCGATTTGGCGGAACTAGAACTCCTTTTGGCCCGCAAAGCCAAGTGATTCAAGCCAGCTTGTTGCTGCCCCGATCAGGTGATTCACGGAGCCAGGCGGAACATCTGCGACGACGCGGCCGAGTACCAAGGTGTCGGCCACAGGTGGGACGTGCCGTGGCCACCAAAACCGTCTAACAGATCGTGCGCGTAATCGGTGGCGCCGTTGTGCTCGCCGGTGCGGCGATGTTCGTTTTCGCCGCGTTCGACAGCTTTACCCACCACCACAGCCCCGCGAGCACGGCGGACTGGGGACGCCCGTCACTCGGCGCATGGATCGGGGTATACGGTCGCGGCATTGGGCTCATGCCGCGAGCAGAACCAAGATATAACCATTGCCAACGCAGGTGCCGCTCGGTTCTCGCAGCCCAGTTCAGACACGATCGCTGCGGTCTGAGACCTGCCACACCAGAAACAGCAAAAGGGCTCCGGTCAGCCCCAGCCCGAAGCTGGCCACGATGAATCCAAGTGCCACCAGCCCAAGACCGCCAACCAGCAGGCTGTACCACCCAGCGCGATAGGCGGGGATCCGCCGCGTCAGTTCGTCAAGCACGTTATCGCCTGCGACTGCGGCAGCGACAACGAGGGCAAGCACTGCGATCACAACGACGGTCACGAGAACGATCCAGCCACGATCGCTGCCCGTTGGCCCCCGCCATCGGCAAACATGATGTTCGAAAGATACATGCGTCGCTTCATTCTTGAGCACCCACCAGGTCGATCGAAACGGCAAGAGTGTTACAAATGATCAAGAAGTGACATTTCGACACCCGGCAGCTACCGGACGAGCCGATCCAGGGTTTCATGATCGAGCAATGTTGCACGACCGTGCCCACTTGAGATGGAACAGACCTTCAGAAAAATCCGACGAACAAAGGTTGCCGAGGTGAGCGTCGACTTCGACGCCTTACTTTTAGACAGCCACCAGGTGAGACATGAACAGCAAGCGCCACGATGACTGCTCAACAGCCGCGCTCGTGGCCATCTACCCGTCGGAGCGCGCCGATTCGACCTCGAACATGAACTTCAGCCTCGGCTTGGTCGGAGCAGAGGCCGCATATCTTGTCGGCACATCCGCCCTCTGGGACAAGTTGGCTCTCCTTGGCGACTGAATGGCCTTGCTGCCCTTCCCGCTGATATGTCTAGCTTCCTTCCAGTCGGTACTACTTGCAGCTTCGGCCACCAAAGCCGCTTCTATCTACCACACGGAGAAACAGCCGAAGAAGTTGAGTGAGATTTCGAATGAATCCCCAGGCAGATATCTCATCTGCTTCATGGCAAGCGAGCGGATATTCAACATCCAAGGAGCATTCGAAAACGGAAATTGGGCGCTCGCAGCAGCCACACTGATCACATACGGCGGCGCAGGCTCGACCGTAGTCTGTTACACAGTTATTGTGACGATAAAGAGCTTCGACTACCTCCACGCTTGGGCGTTTTGGCCGCACCGCCACGCCATCGACGAACGCGGCTGCCACGACCACCAGCAAACTACTGTCAGTACACGTCGGACCCGGATCGAGGTGGTGGGACTCAGTGGGCAACATGGACGTATGGATCCCCCCAGCCCAGCTCAACCGTGCGCACGCCGCCTGGGTGACCGGTTCGGCCGCCGTGCGCATGGAGCTGGTGCAGGAGCTCCTGGCCGGAAAGCCGGTTGCTGCCGAGCACGCGCACCGAGTCCTGGGCTACAACCTCACCGGCCGGCACCTCGCCTTGGCGGTGTGGGCCGACGACCTCGAACGAGCCGACCCCGGGCGGCTGGAAGCTGTCGCCGAGCAGCTGCTGCGGGCGGGCGGAGCGACCGGCACCCTGATCCTGCCCGTCGGCTGGCAACGGGTGTGGGCGTGGGGGTCGAGCGTCCGTGGTACCCCGGTGGAGCCGTCGACGCCCCGGCTGGGAATCCGGGCGGCGGCCGGGCTGCCCGAAGCCGACGCTGAGGGGTTCACGCTCAGTCACGCCCAGGCCGTCGATTCCGCCCGGGTCGGGATGCTTTCCCGCGCTGGCCGGTGGCTGTTCGACTACGCCGAGCTGGACCTGATCGCCATGCTCAGCACTGATCTCGACGAGGCGCGCCCGTTCACGCTCCGTGAGCTGGGTGGGCTCGCCGGATAGGGCGAGGAGACCACCACCCTGCGCACCACTCTCAAGTGCTACCTGGATACCGAACGCAGCCTGAACACCACGGCTGAGCTGCTGCGCAACACGGTGGCGTACCGCATCCAGCGGGCAGGCAGATGCGAGGCCGGGAAATCGAGGTCCGGCGGATGCAGCTGCACGTCGCTCTGGCGCTCGCGGAGGAGTTCGGCGACCTCGTGTTGGGGCAGGCCACCCCCGCGCTGACGGCCCCCGTTGGACCTTGGTCCCATCGCCGGTGGGCCGGTTTACACCGCGGGCCAAGCGCCGCCGGGGCCGGGTTCGCTGCACTGTCGGCATGGTGATCCACCTCGCCCGCTACCGTCTCGCCGGCGAGATCCGGTGGGCGGCTGTCGCCGACGGTGACCTGTCGCCGCTGACCGGTGACTACGCCTCGAGCGCGGACCTCGTCGGGACGGCGCCGACGACTGGCGGCGGCCGTCGGTCGACCTCCGAGACTGCCGACCGGGTCGATGGAGCTGCTGTACCCCGTGACCACGCCCTGCCGCGTCCCGTGCCAGGGCGCCAGGTGACGTCGTGACCGCGAGCATCCGCAGCCCCGACGGCGCCACCGACCTCGACCGCCAGCGCACCACCATCACCGCCCCCTGAAATGACCGCTCATGGAAGCCGGCACCAGCAGGCCCGCGAACGACGCCGCGCCGGACTTCCTCGCGCACTGGGTCGTCAAAACCGCCCGCCTCGACGAGATGACCACCTGGTACCGCAAGGTCTTCGGCGCCCGCGTGGTGCCCCAGGACCGGCAGGGCGCCTTCCTTAGCGGGGACCGCGAGCACCACCTGCTGGCTGATCGCGGTGCTGGGCATCCTGCGGTACCTCCTCCCGCTGGCCCGGCTGCGGCGCAAGGTCCACGGGATCGACCACCTCGCCGTCCAGTCGCGTCGCTCGAAAAACTGCTCACGACCTACGAGCGACTCGAGCGGGCGGGCATCCGCCCGGTCTGGTCCATCAACCACGGGCCGACCACCTCGCTGTACTACGAGGACCCCGACGGCATCCGCCTGGAGTTCCAAGTGGACAACTTCCCCACCGCCGACGCCACCGCCGCCTACTTCGCTGGCGAGGAGTGCGTCGCCAACCCGATCGGCACCGAGTTCGACTCCGGCTACCTGCTCGAGCGGCTGCGCCGCGGCGACGACCCGGCCGAGCTCTTCCGGCCCGGCGCGGGCACCCGGCCCGGCACCACGCCGCGGGCGAACAAGCGAGCTATCACCTGGAAGACCCTGTAGGCCCATGCGCACCGCACCGGTCGTGATCGCGAGCGCTCGAACGCCGCGACCAGCCCCTGATGCACCCCGCGGCTCACGTCGTCAACGCCCGCTCACGCGAGATCTGGCACCACGCGTCACCCGGCTGGCCGCGGAGATCACCGCGCTGGCGGCGCCCAACGACACGGTCAACGTCATCCGGTGGTGCTCCCGGCTCACCGAGCCGCTCGGCGAGATCGACCTGTCCGACCCCGCCCGCCTCGCCGAGGTCCAGGCGCACAGCCCGTTCCTGGTCACCCATATCGGACTGGGCGGCACTGGAGCGCGAGCCGCTCGTCGACTTCCGCCGCGGCACCGCGGTCACCGCGATCGAGGCCGGCACCGGCAGGATCGTCGTGCAAACCGCCACGGAGGCACTCGACGCCGCCTACCTGGTCGCCGCCGACGGCGCCAACAGCGTGATCCGGGGCAGCGCCGGCATCTCGCTGCGTGGCCGGGTCATGGCGAACATGGCAGCGTCTTCCTTCACGCCCCCGGGCGGCACCCACCCGGCACGGTCCGCCCGCTGCTCAGCTGGATCTACCAGCCCGCCTTTTAGCGACTGCTCCGGGCAGGGGGCACCTCAACGGAACCGACAAGGCCCCGGCGCCTGGACATCCTCAACGTCAGTGTCGACGGTGTCCGCGCCGAAGACCTGCTCGACACCGTCATCGCGTTCGCCGCATCCACCGGTCCGCTGCCAAAGTTGTGCCCGCAGCCCTCATTCGTTCGCGGCGATGGACTCGAACCCACATGCGCCTTCGCGGCTGCGTCTGTCGTTCACCATCCGGAAATCATTCCTCTGAGAGTTCGCCGGATCGCTCCACCGTCGCGATTCGAAGACCTTGAAGAACGTTCTCGAAGAAACCTGGCGTCTCGCCATCTCCAATAAGTAGCACCCTGTCTAATAGAACATTGGACCGCTCGCACGACGTCTCAGCAACAAGGCAGCAGCCATGACAAGCTGCACGGTTCAAGCTGTTAAACCCTTGACCGCGACTCTCTCGGCAGAGCGGGTCTGCCGAACACCATGCAGCTTCTTCAATGGCCGCAATCAGGGTGCGAGCGAGCCTCGGAGCCTCTCCCTCGCGAACGAGGCCTCCAAGGGTCCCCTCGGAATCACCAGCAGAAGTATATATGAGAAGTCCAGCCTCCGAACGCGGAGCAGTCTCAGCATAAATGCGCTCTCGCAATGAGGCAGAAGAATAACCACAAGAGAAAGCAAGCCGTCGCATCAAAAGGTGAGCCAAGGTGTGAAGCAATACAGATCTAGGAGTCGCTTCGATAAGCCTGGCTCCCATGATACTGCGCCGTCGCCGCGACTCAAGTACCGCCACCCGGGACCGAACTTCGTCAAGTTGCTCCCACCGACCAAGAAGGTCCTGATTCAGCGAAAGGAATATCCCTTCCCCGAAAGACTCGACAGCCGGCAACCATCGACCACGTCCCCGCCGTCCCAGGTGCACGTCGACGAGATCCGCATCCTGCGAGTAGCGACGGAACCCGTGCAGCACCCGTATTTCGCGCAACCTGTGCGCAAGCACCACTGCGTCGACAGACTCACCCAACAGTTCGACCACCGGAGGGGTGCCGACACCAGCGCGTACGAATTCCGAGGCACTGATTACAAATTCCGGCGTACCTACAGGTTCGCCGCCCGATCCGGCGGCCTCGAGAAAGGCGTCCCACTCATCACTCAGTAAACCACGTCGCGTCTCTCGCAAGCCCTCGTCCGGATCGCCGACCAATGCCTGACGGACTTGACTCTCATCGATCTCGAGATTCTGTGCAATCAGTTGGATCAAGGCCGACGCCAAGGGCCCCTGTGGGGCGCTGCGCACATCTTCGAAGTTCCGGTGCTGCCGCACTTCCGCAGCAATATTCCGCATACCTTCAGCTGGCTCTGGAATATCCAAAGCGGTAGTCGTATCAGGCAACGTGACATTTGTCGCGCCGCGTTGCAAGACTTCCAGCGGCTGATCGCATGCTGCCATGTTGCGTTGCCATGGCTGCCCTCCCGAACAGGAGACGCCAATCCTTCCCAACGCTCCTCGGGCTGGAAGTTCTCCCAGATCGCGGGAAGCGCCGCACGTGCGGCAACGCACTACAAGACCGGATAGGCCTTCGTTTCCCCTTACTGCCATGTCAAAGATGAGCACATGCTTTTGACAACGACGTTGGGCCTCCGACTCATATGTCGAGTGCGCCCATCTGTCCCACGGAATGTCTCTGACATGCCCCTTGCTGGCGCAGACCGCGATGAATCGCATCGGGACCAGCTTGCTCCTGCACTGATCACACAGGGGCGGATCACCGGTCTCCTGCTGGATCCGATAATGGTGCATCCTGCGACAACTCTGGCAGAACAGCCAACGAGGGAACCGCTGATAGGGAATTCCTGGACTGTGGATCGACGGTCTCGCCGGCACGCTCGGCGGCGTACGCAATTCCTGTACTCCGAGACGCTCTTCGAGCCGCTTGGATTTCACCTGCACAGTGCGGTCGTATTGCCATTCGCTGATGTCGACGCCCATGAGGGACTCGCCCATCACATCGACGATGGCGCCCACGCCGAAGGGCGAGACGGTCTGACTCAGCCGAACAGTCCTCATCGACGCCCCTCACCGAGAGCCAGAATCCGCACCTGCCGGTCGACCGACCGCATCGAGTGCGCGACCGGCCACCCCTCACCCCGCGCACCGAAATCCTTCAGCAAGGCCGCATGTTCCTTGGATTGGTAGTACAATCGCTCTCCCCGCTCGGTGACGGCCGCCGCACGATCGTGCCACTCCTGGGCAATTCGCCGCAGTTCGCGCCCACTTGGTTCAGCTTCGTCCTCATCGGCCCGGCGAGCCGCCTCGGCCAGTCGTTCGACGGCCGTCCGAACGATAGGGTCGTCAATGGAGAAGTCGCCTGCCTGTTCGTTGCGGCGAAGCCCGACCCCGTGCCGGATGAGCATGACGAAGGCGGCGCGCAGCGATCGCTCTCGAGAAGCCAGCGACCAAGGCGTAACGCTCGTGGGCTCCACATAACGGTAGAGCGATTCGTGGTAGGCCCGGAACGACTCGTAATGAGACCGATCCCGCGGCTTGGTTGCACGGAGCAGAGTCACGACCAAGCCGGGGACCGCGGCGGAACGACCAACCCGACTGGTGGCCTGGATGTACTCGGACGTGGTCTTCGGCTGTCCGTTCATGAGCATCACCCCCAGTCTCCCGATGTCGATGCCGACCGACAGCATGTTGGTCGTCGCCAGGACATCTACGACGTCCCCCTGTTCTGTACTCTGTTCCAGGCGGGCGATGATTTCGGGCAGATCATCAGCGTGGACATTGCTCGTGAGCTCCACGACTCCGTCGCCTCGCAAACTACGGGCAGCAGTCGTCTCTGTGCTCCGCGCCTGCAGCATGGTATCCACATCGTCTCGAATCTGCGTTACCGTCCGCCCGAGTTCACGGAGACTGTTGTGGTAGATGACCAGCGTCCAGTACGCATCCAATGCCTTGCCGAACAATCCCAACACTGTGGGCGCTTGGAGAATCGCCACACTGCTTAAGATTGTCGCTGAGGCCTGCGTGAACGCCTGCGGCATCAAACCGACATAGAGTCTCCCCGCGCCATTCTTGTCAGTACGGGCGAAATAGTTATCGTCTGCATCCAAGCCACTGGGAGGGAATAGCTCGACAGAGCCGCCGTACAGACTGCGCACCTGATGATCCGCGGCTCGAATTGTGGCGGTGGACGCGACAATCTTGGGAGTTTTTCCATCCCAGGACAGTAAGGCGTGAACAGCGGCCTCGTAAAGTGCAACTGTCGTTCCCAATGGCCCGGACAGAAGATGCAGTTCGTCCTGGATCACAAGGCTCGGTGCATCGAAGGGTACGGCACCTCTTCCGAACACCGCACCCGCGTCCTTCACCCAGGGCAACCGAGCAAGCTTGTCCACGGTCGCCAAAAGGAGCGTCGGCGGATCCGCGAAAATCTGATCGTCGACAACCCTTATCGGGAGAGTTTCATGGAAGGAACATTCCGAATGAGGGCAGAAAAGTTCAAAATGATTCTTCGTGGCCCTGAAGCCGTATGCCGGGTTGGGCCCGCCGCCAGCGAGACTCGGCCGTCGACTCTTGGGCACGATCAGCGTTCCACACCAAGGGCAGTTCTGTAACTGGAATGGGTTTTTCGGTTTCTGCGCGAGGAAAACATCCTTAACCGCAGCAAACGCTTTGCCATAGTCGTTCGGCGTAGTATCCCCGCCCACCCACAATCCAATACTGAAAGACGGCAGACTCTGCAACTCAGGGCGCTTGCCTCTGAGCTGCTCCAGGGCGCAGATCAGCGTCGCCGCGCGCTGGAACTGTTGACTGGTCAAAAGCCGGAGTGTGTAGCGGGTGAGCACCGCTGTGCCACCTCCGCGCATACCATCCACAAGCCGCCTGCGGATCATTTCGAAAGCAGCCAGTCCGAGATAGGCTTCTGTTTTCCCGCCCCCAGTGGGGAACCAGATCAGATCGACGACGCCACGATCAGCGTGTGAACCATCGGCGGTCGAAGCAAGGCTCAACAATTGGAACCCGAGCTGGAAGTGGTACCAAGTGGGGTCGTCGACAGCCGAGTCGCGGGCCATCAACGGCGCACCGAGCTCGCCGGGATGAGTCTTCACGTGTTGCGACTGGAGCACCTGTTCGCACATCGCCGCATTAGCGAGACGAAAGGCCAGAAGGCATTTGGCGTCGTCGCGCAAGAGATCTACTCCTGCGTACATCCGCTTGACTGCCCGCCGCATCCTGCGAAGGATACGGTCAGCGGCAGGCATGTGGATCTGCTCCAGAAGTTCGGACTCCCGCTCACGGTCGGCAATCCAAGCCTCGTACCTGCCGACAAATTCTTTCAGATGAAAAACAAGGGTCTCTGTTTCGATCGACTCATCTGCCAGATAGGACATGCGGAGCACTTTGCCCGCGTCGGAAGGCCGAGCGACGCCTGGGACGATCTTGGTCGGCAGCATCTCTGTGCGCACTGTGCGGACTTCTCCATCAGAGTCTGCCAGCCAGTCGATGGAGCATCCATGGCCGATCCCGTAGATGCGTCGCCGCCGATAAATCAGGCGCAGTTCCTGGTCCTCCGGATCATCAGACAGGTCGGTACTGCTCGGGTAAGGTAGAATCCGACCGTTCTGCACGTGACAGGCGAATCCGACCTGGAACAGGCACCGATCGGTAGGAGGCGGCGATTCGGCCTCGTCGTGCTCAGCCAGGTTTTCGAGCGCAACCGTGACCAGCCAGGCCGCCTTGGTTCGACGCCAGACGCACACCAACCTGGCTCGATTGCCGAAAACGTCGACTGTGTTGTCGTCGAGGCTACCTTCTGCACTGAGGACAACCTCATCGCTCCACGCTCGGCGCGACCATCGATCGCGCCGTGTCGCCGGGTCCTTCTCAGGCAGTTTCTCGTAGGTGCCGGCAGTTATCTCACAGCGCAGCTCGGTGCCGTCATGCAGGAATGAGATGGCAGCCGAGGCCGGATGCCAGCTGTTGGCCATCTCGATGGGTTCGTCGAGTTCCTCGTCGTGGGCGTCCTCTCCGAGGGAGTCCCCATACAATTGCGAGGCCGCAGGCCCCTTGGGGTACAACGTCCCGACGAGGTAGGTATGTTCAGGTTTGGTGTGGAGGATCTCTTCATGGCCTGAAGCAGGGCCCAGGTATTGGTCACGCAGGTAGCCGAGCAGATCCTCACGAACACCGGCCGGATCGCGGTCTGTCACGGCTTCGTCCTTTCGCCACTCCGCTCGATCTGTCGCCAAGCCGTTTCGCTGAACGCCAGCCACAGGCTGATCCTCGGCCGCGTCATCCCGACATACAGCCGTGCTGCTCGGACTGGGTCGGCAGTACCATCGACATCGACAATACAGACATGAGCCACCTCGAGCCCCTTGATCTGAGCGGCGGTGACTAGGCGGGCAACTCCCGACCGCCCTTTTCCCGGATCGACCACATTCTTGAGCCGTCCTGCTCGGAACGCCCTTGTTCGCAGCGCGGAGCTCTCTTCTGTGCGATCCCGAAGAGTCACTACGGCGACATCCGCCAGGTTCACGTCTTGTTGCCGCAGCTGGCTCAGTTGCGCATCCAGCAAACTGGCCTCTTCCTCGTCATCACGATAGCGCCTGTAGTCGACGGCGGGTCCCGCTCCCGCTCTGGCAACTCCGACGTCGGCTCCCGTGATCAGTTGGGTCTGCAGCACGATCGGCGACGTATTTCGACAATTATAAGGCAAGCTGATTGATACGGCGCCGGCTGCCAGTTCGTCGAATGTCTGTTTGTCGAACGAGCCATCGACGTTGGCTTGGTTGTTGGGGTCGCAGAAGACCCGCCAACGACCGGCTGACCATCCACCCTGGACCAGGGCATCGAGCCGCAACACGGCATCCACGTCCATGAGGTCCTGAGCCTCATCAACCACGAGGACGTCTCCCCGCGCCGTTCCGCGCAATTCTGACAACGCACCACATACAACGCTGGTACCTACGACATTGTCCCGCAACACGTCAGCCAGATGGGGGGACCGACACGTGAGCACGACGCTCCGGCCGGAAGCTGCAGCACGTCGAGCCGTCTCCACCGCAAGCAGAGTCTTGCCGGACCCAGCGCCTCCGGTGCACACAATCCGATCGTTGCTCTCGGCACCGAGGAGCAAGTCGTACTGTCGTTCGGCTAGCCGAACGTACTCCTGCTCTAACCCGGCAGCCCGAGCAGCCAAACTCGGCACCCGGTCGAAGTCCGGGCGCAATACCGACAGAAGCTCCGAGCGAGCACCACCTCGTACCGGATGCCCGAGACGCTCATGTGCGAAGTTGCGAGCGCGTCGCAGAGCCTGTTCGACACTACGGACGCTCATGGTGCGTGGTCCACCGTGTTGTTGCGGCGCCCATTCCATGTCCGGGTCGAGTTCCTGGTCCGGGGTCAATACGAGGAAGCCGAAGGCCACATCGAGGTGCGGCAGTCTGTTCAGAAGACGGCGTTCCAGCGCGAACATTGCGGAGGACGCCTGTTCGAAGGGACCTTCGCGCTTCTCGTGCGTCTTGCCGTAGCGATCAGTAAATGTCCACAGGCCTTCTCGGCGGCTGACACGGCCGCCCTTCACCTCGACGACCAGTACGGTGTCATCCCAGATGATCAAGAAATCTATTTCGGACATTCGCTTGTACTCGTGCTCCGGCAATCTCAGCGAGTACAAACAAGTGGTCGGTACACCGAGATCGGCCTGAGCCAGAAGTTGGGACACCCGCAGTTCTGCAGCACTGTTCACCCGTCCGAAACTTTCCGGAGCCGGGATCATCTTCATGCTTCTCTTCCCCCCTGTCGTTGCCATAGATAGTCGAATTCCCTGAACGCCAGGCGCTCACCGAATTGGCCAAAGGTGTCCGCAACGTTCACCACGAGACACTCGGCCTTACCGCCGTTCGCCGGACCACGCAGTCCACGCCCGACCATCTGTATGTAAGCGTTGGGACTGAAGGTAGGACGGGCAATATACAACGCTCTTACGGCGGGCACGTCGAAACCCTGGGTCAATACGTTGCAATTGGTGAGCACTCGGATTTCACCACGGCGGAATCGCTCGATGCTTCGCCGTCGCTCATGGATGCGCGTGGAGCCGCTGATCGAAGCTGCTGAAATCTTTCGCACTCGCAGGAGCGCTGCCAGGACCTGGGCCGACAAGACCGAAGCAGCGAACACAAGGACCGGCCAATCCGACGGCAGGCTTGCGATGTGTTCGACCAGTCGCAGGGTCCTCTCCTCGTCACGACCGAGTCGCTCCAGAACGTTCGACGGCAACAGACGCGTGCGTTGAGTGGCCTCGACCTCCTCCGGGTCGAGGACCACTGCACCGCCGTCGAGGATACGGTGCTCGACCCGTGAGAGGACTTTCAGCTCCTGGAGCTTGCCGTAAGGATCATCACCCAGGACGTCGAGCATCGTGTCGCCGAACCGTCTCGCCAGCCGCCGGGTCATCTCCTCGCTGTTGCCCTTGAACGGCGTAGCGGTCAGCCCGATCAGGGGCCTGGCCGTATGACCGACGTCCAGCCCGAGCCAGGCCAGGAGTTCAGTGTAATCTTTACCGGTCGCCTCGTGCGCTTCGTCGATCACGACTGCAGTGGGGTCTGCCAACCAGGCGTAGTCCGGGTTGTCTCGGCTCGCGGCAAGTTTCGCGTCGGTGGCCACGACGACCATGAGTTCGTCCTCGCCCTGAGCTATTTCGTTGCGGCCCCATAGACGGCAGATCCGCATTGCGCGGCCATCGCCGCAATCACGCCAGATTGTGCTCCACGTCTGGACGGCCTGCTCGCAGAGCTCCTCGCTTTGGGCGACCCAGAGCAAGTGGCCTGCGAGCTCATCTTCCATGAAAGCTGCCGCCAATGCCTGCACCGTCACCCGTGTTTTCCCTGCGCCCGTAGGCAAAAAAAGCAGCCCTCTGCCCCGACTGGCGACGAGCCTTCGAATCTTGTCGACCAACTCCTGCTGATACGAATGGAGACCACCCAGCCGGGGCGGACCGAGCACCGTCAAGTCGGGCTCGAGGTGCGAGCCACGCTCCCCGGCGTACTCGGATGGGAAGCCGAGACTACGAACGAAGCCCACGGCAGGTGGACTTCCCGCCCAGCGATCGGGCACCGGGAACCCCATGGCCTCTAGATCGTGGCGTAACTCGTGCAGCACGTCATAGCCGTGCACGTCCAACAGGAGACATGCGATCTGCGTCGGATCTCTGTCGTCTTCGAGTTTGCGGACGGTGTCCAGTAAACCAGTAGGGAGTCTGGTCTCCATTCTCTCCGCATCGAGCAGGTGCAGCAGCTTACGAGCGTGGTCACGTTCACTTCGACACAGCGCGATGGACCTCTGCACCGCCTCGCTTTGCGAATCCTCGAGGATCCGGGCAATCAAGCTCGTGGTGAGATCGATGTGGAACTCGGCGGCGAGTCGCTCGATCAGCTCTTCGTCGTCGATATCTGCGCGGTGGTAGACAATCTTGCCGTCACGTAGCACATCTACCGGCTCCCGGTCCGATCCGTCCGGTCCGGTGATCTGCCTGAAGAGATCGCCGCACTCGATCAGCTCCACATCGTCAAGTGCCCCGTGCGCGAGCGGTCGAAGGCCTCGATAGCGGTCGAGGACGACAACGGGCTCGGCCGGATTTTCCGAGAACACCTCCACTTTCAATCGTGCGGATGCAAAGGTACAGCCCCACTTTTCGACCAGCAACGAGGCGAGTGTGACGTCGGAAACGGCGATGTACGCAGACCGCCGCTTGGAGAGGACCCGATGCTCGTCCTCGGTCCTGGCGACCAGAAGATCTCCTCGAGGTACCCGGCAGCCCGAAGCGCCACTGATAGCGGGCAAGTAGTCCGGCGCGTCCTTGCCGGGCAGCGTTCTGGCCGCCTCCGCCACAAGGAAACCCAGAGACCACGGATTCCCATCTGACGGAACTCGATCGAGGAACTCGCGCCAGACCTCAGCCCTTATGTCCGCCAGGGCAGCAGGTAGCGACAGCTTGTCAGCAGCCTCCCACTCGACAACGGGCAAGTGCGGCGCATATGCCGCGAGCGCTCGAGCCACGCTGCCCGCCGCCGGACGTGGTCCCCAGGACGTGGCAAGCAGTCCGTATTCTCCCGCCGCCCATACCGAGGGTGCAAGAAAATCCATTGGCGGATACGATCTTCGATTGATGCGTCCGAACTTCCACTTCACGGGAACATCGAGCTCGAGAAGTGCGCGAGTCCAACCCGTGCATGCATCGACGTCACCTGAATCACGAAACCTTCTGAGAATATGCAGAGGCCCGACCGGAGCGTCTTCAGTGAAGTTCAGTTCTTTTTCGGGCGGTCGCCCGCGCGCCGGCAACGTCGAAGAGTATTTTACGCGAGCATTCCGCAAGTACTCCAGATTTGTCGAGTCGTACGCCAAGGCACGACTGATCACGGGTTGCGCGACGATGCCGATCCTCCGCAATAAGACGGGACTCAGATCGTTATGGAATTTTTCATCTAAAACCATGGCGGGATTTTTTGGTCGAACGGTACCGGCGACGACGACCTCGTCCGAGAAGTGCCACCACCCGTCCCGGCATTTGACCTTGAGCCTGCGCCCTTCTGCCAGATAGTTTTCCAGGTGTTTCTCGGCAGTTGATTCTTGCACATGAGAGACGAGTCTCCAAAACTCACCCCATTCAGTGCCACTCCACTTCCTGATAGCCGCACTGGTCAGCTTCGCCAACTCATGACCGGGATCAACGTCGTTGAAATCGAATTCGCGGAGAATAGGTTCGATATCCGGAAAAGCCAAAAGAGACTGCCGCACCAGGCTGATCTGCGCCTGGTCAGTCAAGATGTCACCACGAAGAAATACGTTCCCCGTCGCGTTGAGCGCCCACAAGCGCCCACTTTCATCCGGCAGAATCTTTGCAGACAGGAACCGGCTTCGAGTATCGACATCCTTCGTTGATGCGACCACTCGGACAGCGGTTGCGCATTGCTCATCGCTCGCAGAACTAACGATGCGTTCGAGCCAGACTGGAGCGTCCAGTTCGACGGTGGCCGCGCGCGCGTCGTCAGCGCGGATCAGAGTCCGCAGCTTAGCTTGTCGAATGGCTCCTCGAAAGCACTGGATGTGGGGAACCGATGTCGGACCATCCGGCGCCGCGTACCAGACAGCAAGCATCTCCGGGTCAAGTCGAATCCTCTCTTGGTGTGGAAACCATAGTTCGTCGACCCGGCGAAGGACTCCTTGACGATCTGGAATACAGGGTCCGGCGGCAACCAACTGGGGAACACGTTCGGCCAGAAATCGATCGGCGAAATTAGGTGCTTCGCGGCCGCGCGCCGGCAAGTAGTCGAAGTGCTGCGCAGGGTCATTCAAGCTGCCGAGCTGCGGCAGACCGTCGGCCACCAGAGCTGCGATCGATTCCAGTATCTCGCGATTGAAGCGGCCTTGGAGCAGGCTGGTGCGATCGTCGTTGATCTGCCATGGTGCGTTCAGGATGCCACGCAGTGACGTGGTCTCTCCGAGGGGAAAGTACGCCCAGAAGCGGCCCAATGCAGCGCGGTCCGGGTTCAGCGGCGCCGCCCAAGTCGCCGTGATCGTCTCGCGTCGGATTGCATCGCCGACCTCCTGCAGCGCCTCGGGCGACGAACTGTGCGATCGTTGCCACACGCGCCAATCCGCCGATTCGCCCCCCTCAGTCTGCAGCCGGCGAACCCCGGAGGCGAGAACTGTGCACCGGTGTTCCCGATCGACGGATTTGCCGTCGGGTCGCCCTCTCACGATCCGCAGCGTGGACACTTTCGGCGTAAAGAGAAGAAACTCGAGAGGGAAATTCTCAAGATCGCTTTCGATTCGGTCCACGTGCGCTGACAACGGCAAACGGACGACAGTAGTGGCCCAGGTGATCAGCTCAGCCAACACTGAATCTCGGCGAGCCTCCTCCATCACGTCCAGATGGGCGGGCATACGCAAGATCGGAAATCGCGTCGCAACCGGATCGAGATAACGCAGTTCTGCCGCCGCCCGAGCCGCGTTGAAGTCAAAGCTGACCGATCTACTGAAGACTGCCGGATTATCGGTAATACCCAGAACCGACTTGAAGCCGAGACCGAACCGGCCGATAGCATCGTCACGCTTGTCACTGAGGAACGCATGGCAGACGGCCTCGAGGCCCTGCCTACTGAACGCTTGCCCCTCGTTCGCACAATACATTACACCGTCGACGAGGCGGAGTTCAATTCGACCCGGTTGGTCATTGTATTGCGCATCTGCAGCATTCTGGACCAGTTCGATAATTTGACGTCGCGAATAACCTCCGGTCCTGTAGCTGTCCTCCTGGTTCGCATGCTCGCCCAGGTAAAGTGTATCGGCTTCGTATGCCTTGAGGGTTTTGACGCGGTGTTCCTCGATCCAACGGACAAGTTCAGGGTCCTCATGGTCCCACGCACTATCCTCGGTCACGGACACCTCCAGCCACCGCCGACCGCAACGATTGACCCCTCACACTACGCGACGCCCTCCGAAGACACCTGCAGCCATCTCGAAACCACAAGCAAGCATGGTTCGAGAAGGTTCCACCGAGCACCTGTAATCGAGGCGCCATCGCGCCCAGGCCGCAGTTCGAAACGCGATTCGGCCACCGCCTCCGCTCGCACGAGGCATCGCGACGCCGATCGAAGCAGCCCACCGAACTATCCGATCGCGTACAGGCGAAGTAAAAGCTCGGAACTGCTGGCAAGTGAGACATCACGTGAGAGACTACCCCCGTGCATTCGGACAAGGAACTACGCACCGCCATCGCCGACGCCCGAGAGGCCCTATTGGCCGCCGCAGACCAGCTGGCCAATATCGGTACCGCCGAAAGAGTGACGGAAGACGACTGGCAAGACCTGAGCGCCGCCGTTGGGCTCAACATGGCTTTGCACCGTGAGCGCATGGCAAGAGTCGGCGTCCTCCTCGGACTGGGCGGCGCTCGGAAACGTTTGCTGCGGTACCTATTACGACACGTCGGGCAAGTGATTTCCGGCCCGGAGTTGTCCGGAGTCGCTGGAATCGCCGAATGGCCGCGACGAGTCCGCGAGCTGCGGGTCGAGGAAGGATGGCCCATCGAGAGCGGGATTCAGCGCCCCACGCTGCGTACCGACGAGTACGTACTCCTCCGGCCAGAGCGCGACGCCAGGTTGGCGGAAAGGTGGAGGCTCGCCTCGGACATCCGGAAGAGTGGCGGCACAGCGCGCGACCGCATCCTGGCATTGCTGAAGGCCGTGAGTCCTGACGCCGTCGACCACGAGGATCTTGATTACGTAGCCAAAACCAGTAACTGGACGTCCTTGATCGATGACTTGAGAACCAGCGGTTGGGACATTCGCTCGGCCGACCAAGATCCACGACTTGCGGCCGGCAGCTACCGTTTGCTCGCATGACCCGCCCGTGGCATGCTTGTTGACGGGTCGCCATCAAAGCTTTTGTACTCGATCGAAACGGTAGCATCCGGGCCTTTGGCTGAGTCATCGACCAGAGCGGCAGCCTTTCGCGACCGGCTATAGCCGAGCCTTCTCACGGCCCGTGAGAAGGCTAGCGTCGGCAAGGCCGAACCGCCGACATCCGCCTGCTCAAGCCGCGTACTCATCAGCGCGCTCCTCCGTCCCCGATAGGTCGGCACTAGCTCCCGGTGTATCTCGCCGACTAGAGCAGTTATCGCCAACTGAGGAAGATCCATTACGCATTGCAAGCAACATGACTCGCGGGTAGCATCTCTCGTTCGCACCTCGACGGACGTAAATAACCTGTCTGACCAGCCACGCAACCCATCGGCGGCCAGCCTCGGCCGAAGAGACACGATTCGGTCACGACGACTTGCGGTCGACTCTCGAGCAGCGTGTTGACCGCCACGGCAATCGGCAGGTTCGGACGGAGCGCGACGACGACAAGGATCGCAAATCCCGAGAAGATCGAAAGAGGTGGGTTTCCGCGTTGTCTCCGACCAGCGCAGCCGCAGGCCACCACGATGACGAAGCTCAGCGGGGACACGACGATCGGCTGGCCGACCGGATGCGTGGAGTTCTGTACGGCAGGCTTGTCAGGTCGCTCGACAAAGCCGGCACGAGACCGGCTCTCGAGTACGCGGGTTATCTCCACGCAGGTACGGCTTCAGGTGATGCGCGATGGCCTCAGCAAGCATCGGGGGTACCGCATTGCCGATCTGCTTGGCGACCTGCAGCTTTGTACCACACCACTGGAAGTCGTCAGGGAAACTTTGCAGGCGAGCCGCCTCCCAGTGGGTGATCGGTCGGTCGACACTGTGACCGTTGTCGTCCTGTTCCCACTGGGGATGTAGGTACTGGCCTTTTTCCGGTTTGAAGAACTCCGTGCGGATCGTCAACGACGGCATGTCCCATTGCATCCGCCCCATGACGTCGGTGGTGCCGGCCTTCTTCTCCCGCCAGCACCGCGACAGCAGATGATCGGGTAGGTTGAAACGACCACCACCCGGCGGAATGTGCCGGTAGCGTTCCAGAGACCGCTCGACCGGCTTACGACCGATGTGGAGATCGGAGCTCTTGAAGACGCCTGGCACGTTCTCGCCGAAAAATCTGACCCTCGACGCTGGCAGCTCTGTCGTGACGGGCTTTTCGGGTAGACCGGATAGAACGTCACGAGTGGTGTGCCATTCAGGTAGGTCACCCAGGGTCCCCGGGCGGGCGTGCGTCGGCGCGGGCAGTGGAATCTTCCCAATTCTCGAAGCGATTACGATGGTTCTTTTCCGCCGCTGCGGGACGCCGAAATCCGCGGCGAGCAGGAACCCGGAAGACAACTCGTAGTCCTCCAAAAGGCCTTCTGGCGCGGCTTCGGCTTGCAGCAACGCAAACTCGCTGGACGAAAAGAACCGATCGACGTTCTCGATCACGAACACCCTCGGCTTCGCGTGCCTAACGAAGCGGATGTACTCCTTCCAGAGTTTGTTCCGCGGATCGTCCACGTTGCGCGAGCCAAGGTTTGAAAATCCTTGGCAGGGTGGCCCCCCGATGATCAGATCAACCCTGGGAATCTGGTCGTCCGGGATCGTCGCGATGTCCGCGTGGCGAGTGTGAGACTCTCCGAAGTTGGCCGCGTAGGTAGCGGCGGCATGTAGGTCGAACTCGACCGACATCGACGGCTTGAACTCCTTCGCGGCCATAAAACCCGAGGTCATGCCGCCACAACCGGCGAACAGGTCGATCATCGTGAACGGTTTCGTACCCACACTGTGCAGGTTAGTCGAATCCACCGACAGTCTGGAGCATTGACCAGGATCCGGCTGTCTGCAGGTTACCTCGGCACCGGCGCCACTGACGCGTACCCGTCCGTAGCTGCAGCAACTGAACGAGCCCGACGCGTGGCAGCGTCGACTGCCTGTCTGCGCAGTGTGGCCGGTGAACTGCATCGGGCCCCCCGATACTCAGGGGCGACCTGGTCGAGGAAGGTGAGCCGAACATCGCCCTGGGTCGTCGGGCACAACTGCCAGCTGCACCGCAAGCTCACCGACGCCGGGTGGACCGGCCCCGCATCGTCTCCGTGCGCGGCACCGGCTACCCGCTGGACCCGTGCCCCCGGGCCCGCAGCCAGCCGACTTCACGATCATCACGTGTAGGATGTCACCGACCTGGTCACCCGCTGCGAGCAGGACCGCGAACGCGCCGCAGCACCGTTTTAGTGCGTCGTGCATAGGCGGATGTCTGCTACCCACGAGTAGACCAAGCACGGTCCGGTCCAGCGCCGGAAGTTTAGCCCGACGTGCTCATCATCGCCTACCGCGCTTCGAGGAGAGGTCGTGCGTCGTCTCGATGACCAGCATGCCGGTCAGGTCGGGCTGTTCGGATGATGATGGTCTGCGTGGTGCCCCCGACGGGACTCGAACCCGCACTGAATCGATTTTAAGTCGACTGCCTCTGCCGATTGGGCTACGGGGGCACCGCACACTCTAGGCGATCGCCTCAGTTGAACGTCCAGGACTGGTTCGCCGCGCCCGTGCACGTCCAGATCTGCAGGGGTGTTCCGTCCGCCGAACTGGGGCCGGTTGCGTCCAGGCATTTGCCCGAGGCCGGGTTCAGCAGCTGGGTGCCGGAGCGGGTCCACTGCTGGGCGCCCGTTCCGTTGCAGTCGTACAGCTGCACGCGAGACCCGTTCGCCGTGCCCGCGGCCGCGACGTCCAGGCACTTTCCGAGGGCGCGCAAAGTGCCCGTGGAAGCCGTCCACTGCTGGGCGTTCGTCCCGTTGCAGGTGTACAGGTCCACCGTTGTTCCGTTGGTGGTGGCAGCACCCGCCACGTCCACGCACTTGCCGCCGTAGCCCGTGATCGTTCCGCCCGATGACGGCGGCGGGGTGGTCGTGCCGCCCGTGATCGCGTTGAAGATCCTCGAGTACGCGTACCCGGTCGCCCGGTCGTAGTCCTGGAGCTCCCAGAACGACAGCTCCGCCACGCCGTTCGCAGCCGCGAAGCTCTCCAGCTGCTGGGCGTCCGACTGGCTGAACTGGGCGCCGTCGTCGTTGCGGCCCGCGATCGGGGTCAGGCCCATCATCGCGTACGCCGCCGTGGTCGAAATCCCGTACAGGCTCGCCAGCTGCGACGCCGATGCCCGGGCTGCCGACAGGGCGTCGCCCAGGACCGGCTGGCCGTCGTAGAAGTCCATCACCATCAGGTTGACCACGCTGACCTTGACGCCCTTGTCCTTCGCGTCGCGCAGGAGGTCGAGCTCGTTGCCGGGAATGCCCGTCGGGTCGACCGCCAGCGTGTAGTCGACCTGGACCGCGCTGTTCTGCTGCTGCAGCGCCGCCAGTGCCGAGTTGCGGCGCTGGTTGGACGCCGTGTCGCCGAGGACGCCGCCCTCGATGTCGAAGTCGAGGCGGGGCGTGCCGTAGGTGTTCACCACGTTCGCGTACGCCGCGGTCAGGCTGGCCGTGTTCGTGCAGGTCTGGGCCAGCTCACCGCCTTCGGCGCCGCCGAACGACGGGATCACGTTGCCGCCCGCCGCCTGCAGTGCGCTGATCTGGGACTTGAACGAGCCGACGCCGGTGCCGTTCGCCTCCCACACCGGCGTGCAGCCGGACTGCGGGGTCAGGAACGCCAGCGTGTAGAACTTCGTGCCGGTCGCGTTCATGTCGGCGGCCATCTGGCCGGCGTCGGCGTCGCTGATCTGCAGGTAGGGCGCCGCGTAGTGGGTGGGGAAGGCGCCACCGGCCGCGGCGGCGGTCGAGGGGGTCGTGGCGAGGACGGCAGCACTCACGACAGCGGGCAGTGCCGCGGCGAGCGCACGGGAAACGCGCATGCGAGCTCCAAGGAGGGGACCGTGGGAGGGAGCCGGAGCGGACTTATTCCGCGTTGTGAAGAAAGGGTTTACCCGCTCACCGGCCCAGTTGTCCAGACCATGTCACTCACCGGCACACAGCCGGTCATTTCCCTGCAATAGCCCCGAAAACGACGAATGCCCCCGACCAAGACAGGCCGGGGGCGTTCAGCGAAAGAGCGTCAGGACTTCGAAACCCGGGCGAACTCGTCCTTCGGGTTGTTGATCTGCCCCAGCGAGATCACCTCACGCCGGAACAGCCCGCCGAGGATCCAGTCGAACAGGATGCGGATCCGGCGGTTCCACGTCGGCATCGCCTTCAGGTGGTACGCGCGGTGGAACAGCCAGGCCGGGAAGCCCTTGATCTTCAAGTTCAGCGCGTCCGCGACACCCTTGTGGAGGCCCAGGCTCGCCACCGCTCCCAGGTTCTTGTGGAAGTAGTCCTTCGGCTTGCCGCCGCGCAGGACCTTGATGATGTTCTTCGCCAGCAGGCGGGCCTGGCGGACCGCGTGCTGGGCGTTCGGCGGGCACGTCGCCGTCGGGTCCTCTTCCGTGCGGGACAGGTCCGGGATCGCCGCGTTGTCGCCCGCCGTCCAGACGTCCGGGTGGCCCACCACCTGCATCGCCGCCGTGGCTTCGAGGCGGCCCCGCTTGTCCAGGGGCAGGTCCGAGTTGGCCAGCACCGGGTTGGCCTTCACACCCGCCGTCCAGATGATCGTGTCCGTGTCGAACTCCGTGCCGTCCGACAGGACGACGTGGCCGTTTTCGAACGACTTCGCCGCGGTCGACAGGTAGACCTCGATGCCGCGCTTCTCCAGCTGCTCGACCGTGTACACGCCGAGCGTCTCGCGGACCTCGGGAAGGATGCGGCCGGCCGCCTCGACGAGCACCCAGCGGATGTCGGAGGTCTTGATGTTCGGGTAGTAGTTCTCCACCGCGAACCGGGTCATGTCCTCGAGCTCGGCCAGCGCCTCGATGCCGGCGAAACCGCCGCCGACCACCGTGAACGTCAGGAGGCGCTTGCGCAGCTCGGGGTCGAGCGTGCTGGCCGCCTCGTCGAGCTTGGTCATGATGTGGTTGCGCAGGTAGATCGCCTCGCCGATGGTCTTGAAGGCGATGCCCTCCTCGACCAGGCCCGGGATCGGCAGGATGCGCGCCACCGCGCCGAGGGCGACGACCAGGACGTCGTAGCCCAGCTGCTCGATGTGGCCGTCCGCCGCCTCGACGGTGACGGACTTCTTGTCGTTCTCGATCTTGGTGACGCGCGCGGTCAGCACGTGGCAGCGCTTCAGCACCCGCCGCAGCGGCACGACCACGTGCCGGGGCTCGATCGCGCCGGCCGCGGCCTCCGGGAGGAACGGCGCGTAGGTCATGTGGGGCTGCGGGTCAACGACGGTCACGGAGGCCTCGTTGGCCCGGAGCATCTTCTGGAGGCCGTACGCCGTGTAGAGCCCGACGTACCCACCACCGAGGACGAGGATCCGAGTCGGTTCCGACTTCGACTTCGCAGCAGCCATGTCCTCATGGTGACACCTTCGCCGCGACCCCGCTCGGGGGCCCCATCCCGCTGTGACCAGCGTCGCTGCGGTTTCCGTAACGATTCAGTCCGGCGCTGTCACCGAGGTCGCGGCGCGGAAGACGTCGGCAACCATGGCGTGGGTCACGCGGCGTGTCTGGACATTGCGCGGCGAGACGTGATAACAGCCGAAAAGCCGCAGGTCGCCCAGCTCCACGACGGCGCCGTGCCCGAACGCCGGGCGCGGCTGCGGCACCGGCCAGCCCGCCGCCTCCAGCACGGGCAGTAACGCCTGCCAGCCGAACGCGCCGAGCACCACGATCGCGCGCAGTGTCGGACGTAACAGCGCCAGTTCCTCCGCCAGCCACGGACGGCAGGTGTCCCGCTCGGCGGGTGTCGGCTTGTTCTCCGGCGGCGCGCACCGGACGGGCGAGACGAGCCGGGTGCCGTAGAGCTCGAGGCCGTCGCCGATGGCCGTCGACGTCGGCTGCGAAGCGAGCCCGACCTCGTGCAGGACGCGGAACAGGAAATCACCCGATGGGTCGCCGGTGAACATCCGGCCGGTGCGGTTGGCGCCGTGCGCGGAGGGCGCCAACCCGACGACGGCCAGCGACGCGTCCGGCGGGCCGAAGCCCGGCACCGGACGCGCCCAGTACTCCTCGCCGCGGAAGGCCGCCTTTGTGCCGGCGACGCCTTCGCGCCAGGCCACCAGCCGCGGGCAGGCACGGCAACCGGCGACGGCGGCGTCGAGGTCGGCCAGGGACCTCATCGCAGCGCCGCCGGGGAGGCCCGTAGCGCGACTTCGAGCAGCCGGTAGCGCGAAGCCAGGGCGCTCGGGCGCCCCTCGGAGGGGTAACCCGGCTCGCTCTCCTCCGGGTTCTCCGACCGCATCCGCGAGCGGTGGGCGCCAGGCTCGGCGCGCGATTCGCCGACCCGAGGTGCGGTGCAGCCGGACGCCGGCCGCCGCCCGGTCAGCGCACCGGAGCACCGAGGGTGCGACGGCCGGCGGCCGGCGGCGACGAGTTCATCGAACACCCGGCTCAGCGCGATCGGCACGCGTGAGGACGGGTGAGGAGCGAGCAGACCGGGCCGTTCGTGGCAGCCGGCTCGCGCCCGCGCCGCCGGCTCCCGCAGGCCCACACACATGGAGAACTCGTCGAGACTCGTCACCGTGGGCGGGAGCTCAGGACTGTCGTCCGCCGGCTCGACCCGGCCGCGCAGCCGGTCCTGCACCGCCAGCGCCTCCTCGACCGTCGACGGCCAGTCCTCGATGGGCACCGGATCACCCTGCCACAGGCCCGGCTAAGTTGGGTCCATGGCGGACAGCACCCCCGAAGAGGCCCCCGAGCCGACGGCCGCGGCGCCGACCGAGATCGCGGCCGAGCCGACCGACGACATCGTCACCACCCAGCACACGCTCACCGTGAAGCGCAAGAAGCTCGCGTACACGGCGAAGGCGGGCCGGATCGTCCTGCGCAAGGAGATCGTCAAGGACGGCAAGTCCGAGGGCTTCAAGGCGAAGGCCGAGGTGTTCATCACCTCCTACACCCTCGACGACGCCGACCCGGGGACGCGGCCGGTGACCTTCGCCTTCAACGGCGGGCCCGGCTCGTCGAGCATCTGGCTGCACATGGGCCTGCTCGGGCCGCGCCGGGTGCTCTCCGGCGACGTCGACGACCTGGTGCCGCCGCCCTACGGGCTGGCCGACAACCCCGAGACGCTGCTGGTGCACAGCGACCTCGTCTTCATCGACCCGGTGTCGACCGGCTACTCGCGCGCCTCCGAAGGCGGCGAGACCAAGGACTTCCACGGGTTCAAGGGCGACATCGAGTCGGTCGGCGAGATCATCCGGCTGTGGGTGTCGCGGCACGAGCGCTGGCTGTCGCCGAAGTTCCTGGCCGGCGAGTCGTACGGCACGCTGCGCGCCGCCGGGCTGGCCGCGCACCTGCAGGACCGGCACGGGCTCTACCTGAACGGCCTGCTGCTCATCTCCTCGGTGCTCGACCTGGGCACGCTGCGGTTCACCGAGGGCAACGACCTGCCGTACTCGCTGTTCGTGCCGACGTACGCGGCGATCGCGCACTACCACGGCCTGCACGGCGAGCGCCCGCTCGACGACGTCCTCGCCGACGCGGAGGACTTCGCGGCGAAGGACCTGCCGTGGGCGCTGTCCCGCGGCGCCCGGCTGTCCACTCAGGACCGGACGGAGGCGGTGGCCACGCTGGCGTCGCTGACCGGCCTCAGCGAGTCCTATGTGGACCGGGTGAACCTGCGGATCGAGCACGTCCGGTTCTTCACGGAGCTGCTGCGCGACCGCGGCCTGGTGGTCGGCCGCATGGACGGCCGCTTCACGACGTGGGAGCCGGACGGCGGCCGCGAGCACATGAGCGACGACCCGTCGATCTCGCGGGTGATCGGCGCGTACGCGGCGGCGTTCAACCACTACGTGCGGGCGGAGCTCGGCTACGCCAACGACCTGCCGTACGAGCTGATCAACGAGGACACGAACAGGGCCTGGTCGTACGCGGACTTCGAGGGCCGGTCGGTCTCGGTGGTGGACTCGCTGAGCGCGGCGATGCGGGCGAACCCGCACCTGAAGGTGCACGTGGCGTTCGGCCACTACGACGGCGCGACGGCCTACTACGCGGCGGAGCACGTGCTGGCCCACCTGCAGATCCCCGAGGAGCTGCGGGAGAACATCGACACGGCGTACTACCCGGCAGGCCACATGATGTACATCCACGAGCCGACGCGGGTGCAGCAGTCGAAGGACCTGGCGAAGTTCGTCAAGCGGGCGTCGAACCGCTGAGCACGGCCCGCAGCCGCCGCCACTGCAGGACGCCCACGACGACCTGCAGCGCCACCGCGAGCAGCGCGTAGCCGGCCAGCCACGGCCGCCACTCCGGTGGCTGCTGCGGCTGGCCGGCCAGCGGTTCGAGCAGCAGGGGAACGGCGTAGAACCCCGGCATCGTCATGAGCAGGTCGTGCAGCCGCAGGGCGGAGTCGACGGCCCGGGACGTCGCGTCCTCCGCGATGACGGGACGCCGGAAGACGCCGGCCGCCATCGCGGTCGTGACCGCCGCCCCCAGAGCCAGCAGGAGGAGCCAGCTGCCCGCGTAGGTGCGGTACGGCGTCGTGGCGAACATCGTCACCGCGAGCGCCGCGCCGCCGCCGAAGGTGACCAGCTCCACGGCGAGGAACCAGCCGGCCAGTTCGGTCCGCGGCGGGCCGGCGAGCGTGCCGAACCGCGCCAGCGCCTGGCGGTCGCGGACCCGCGCCGGAAGCCAGTAGCCGAGCTGCTGGCCGATGACGATGAAGTAGACGAACGAGCCGCCCGCCAGCTGCCCGCCGCGGACGCCGGGCAGGAAAGCCAGGGTCAAGTACCCGATCGTGGCGGCCACGTAGGCCAGGACGGCCACGATGACCCACCGCCACGTCCCCGGCGGCCGCGCACCGGCGCGGAAGCCGAGCCGCATGGCCAGCAGGTCGGTCATCGTCGGCACGTCGACGCGGTGCTTGACCAGCCAGCGCCCGGCCGCCGTCCGCTCCGCCTCCGTCACCGCGGCGGTCACGGGGTCACCGTCCCGTAGCGGCCGGGCGGCAACCGCAGGCGCCGGAAGCCGGTCGCAGCTCGGGCGTAGAAGACCACCACCAGGACGAAGTACGCCAGCGGCGGCACGAGCCGCGCCGGGGGCCAGGGCCAGCTCGTGGACAGATCGATCCAGGGCAGGAACGTGAACAGGAACGGCACCACGAACGCCCGGGTGTCGTAGGCCCGCAAGGCCGCGTCGACAGCCGCCGATGCCTTGTCCTCGGCGATCACCGGGGCGCGCAGGGCCCGCTCGAAAACCGGCGCCGAGCACGCCCCGCCGATGACCAGTGCCACCGCCCAGGCCACCGGGTTCGCCGCGGACACGGCACACAGCACCGCACCGCCGGCGAACGTCGTCGCCACCCCGGCCAGGTACCACGGGCCCACCTGTGCGGCCGCCACCCGCAGCGGCGGCCGGGCGCCCGGCGGTACCAGGCGGGCGGCGGCGCGGTCGGCCGCACGCGCCCGGCGCCACTGCAGCAGCGGGTAGGCAGCGCTGGCCAGGGTGAACACGAGGAACCGCGCGAGCACCGGGACCGGTGGGAGCAGGGCGACCATCCAGACCACGCCGGAAAGCACGGCGTGCACCGGGTATGACCGCGTGGCCTGCACCCGGGCCCCGACGCGTACCGCGAGCAGCGGCGTCGGCTCGTCCACCGCCACGCCGTGCCTGGCCAGCCACGCCCGCGCCCCCTGTCTTTCGGCGAGCGTCGTCCACGCTGTCTCCACCATCGAACCTCCCCCTGTCCGATTTACCCGCCCGAAGCGGCGAAAAGGTTTACCGGCCGTAGAAGCCGGGCGGCAGCCGGCGGTACCGGTGGCGGACCGCCGCCCACCCCAGCAGCTGCAGGACGACCGCCGTGACCAGGTACACCAGCGCCGACCACCCCAGCCAACCCGGGAACGCCCAGTCGACGACGAAGACCGGCAGCGCCAGCACGGCGTAGACCGCGCACGGGGCGAACCGGTAGACGTCCTCGGCGCGCAGCACCTGGTCGACCGCGCGCGACGCCTCGTCCTCCGCGAGGACCGGTGCGCGGAGCACCCGGCCCAGCACCAGCACGGTCGCGCCGGCGCCGGCCGCCAGCGCGAACGTGTGCACGCCGATCTCGACCGACGGCGGGTACCAGTGCTTCCCGGTGAACTGCGGCTGGGTCAGGAACGAGGCCGCGCACAGCGCCGCCCCGCCGACGAACGTGAAGGCCGTCGAGCTCAGGAACCACCAGCCGACCTGCTTCGCCGCCACGCGGAGCGGGAGCGGGGGTCCGGCACCCGTCAGGCGCTCCGCGAGCTGTTCACGGCTCTGCGTCCGGCGCCAGCGCACCACCTGGAACGCGGCGAAGAGCAGGGCCATGCTCGCGGCCTTCCCCGGCAGGTCCACCTCCTTGAAGAACGGCGCGCTGAACGACCACAGCGCCGCGAAGACGATCGCGTACGCCGGTGTTCCCCGTGCGCCGATGGCGCGCCCGCCCACGCGCAGTGCGAGCAGCCGCGTCGGCAGCCACACCAGGACCCCGCGCTTGCCGAGCCACAGCCGCGTCCAGCCGACCTCGAGCACCGTGGGCTCGCCCGGCAGCCTCGGGTCCACCGGCAGCGCCGGTTCGCGAACGATCAACGACAACACTCCCCCCACGTCCCCCCGTACACGCGAACCGCCCCGGGAAGGTTGCCTTCCCGGGGCGGTTCTTGCCGGATCGGTGCTACTTCAGGTACTGCGACCCGTGGGTCACCGCCGAGTAGGCGTCGACCGCGCCGTGGCCGTAGAAGCCGTTGAACGACGGGTCGCCTTCACAGGTGGCCGTGAACTCGGCCGGGCGGCCTTCGTTCAGGTAGTCCACCGTGCGCGGCACCGGGCAGGCGATCTTCGCCGCGGTGCCCTCCAGGACGCGCTGGACCTTGTCCGGGTCCATCCCGAACTCGCCGTGCGACTTCTTGCCGTACTGCGAGACGATCAGCGCCGCGACGCCGGTCGCGTGCGGCGTGGCCATCGACGTGCCCTGCAGCCACTGGTAGTAGCCGACGCGGCCGTCCGCGGCCGTGGCCTTCTGGACGCCCGCGGCCAGGCCGGCTTCGGTGATGTTGCCGTCCGCGTCGATGTTGCCCTCCGCGACACCCACGTTCTTCGGGTACGTCGAGAGGATCTCGTTCTGGACCGTGCGGTACCACGGCGTGCCGAAGTAGTCGCGGAAGTACCCGCCGGGGCCCGAGACCGAGATCTGCTCGAGGCCGTAGTTCGAGTAGTCCGCCTTCTTCTGCGACGGCCCGAACGAGCTGACGCCGATCGTGTGGTTGCCCTCGACCGGCAGGTTGAGGCAGGTCGCGTTGTCCACCGTGCGCGGGTGCGTGGTGTTCGCCGGGTAGTCAGGGCTCGTGGTGTCCGGCAGCGGCTTGCCGAGGTCGGTGTGCTGGTTGCCCAGCGCGACCAGCATCGTGACGCCCTTGCGGTGCGCGTAGTTCAGCGCGCGCTGGGTGGCCTCGATGATCGTCCGCTGCTCGGCCTGCTCGGCGGGCGAGTCCGCCGGGTTCGCCGTGCAGTTGTACAGCCACGGGTCGGTGTAGAACGACATGTTGACGACGTCGATGCCCGCGTCACCGGCGTAGGTCAGCGCGTCGACCGTCGGCTGCAGGAAGAAGTAGCCCGAGTCCTGGCCGGCGCGGATGTTCACCAGCGTCACGTTCGGCGCGACACCGGAGACGCCGAAGCCGTTGGCCGCGGCGGCGATGGTGCCGGCGACGTGCGTGCCGTGGCCGCCGTCGTCGTGGTTGGCCGGGTCGACGCAGCCGCGGAACTCACACGGGCCGTCCACCTCGACGCCGTTGACGTCGGTCGGGATGTCACGCGTGAAGTTGCGCGAGTCGGCTTCGTCGAAATTCGGCGCGATGTCGGGGTGCGTGCCGTCGATGCCGGTGTCGATGACGCCGACCTTGACCTGCTTGCTGCCCGGCTGCTTGGTGCGCGAGAGGTCCGAGCGGACGGACTTGAGGCCCCAGAGCTGGTCGTCCAGCGGGTCCATCCCGACGGCCTTGTTCGCCGCCGCCTTCTTGGAGGCGCCGCCGCGGCCCTCCTTCTCGACCCCGGCGTCACCCTTGGTCTTCTTGCCGTTCTTCGGCACCGAGCCGATGACCTGCGCCTTGGCCGCGCCGAAGACCGCGCGGTTGGTGGCCACGCGCTCGGTGAAGCCGGTGGCGGGCGCGCTGGCCCTGATCAGGCCGACCGCGGTGTTGGTCTCCAGGACCGTGCCACCCGCGGCCTTGATCGCCTGCTGGGCGCTGCCGATGCTCTGGACGTCCTTGGCGAGCACGGTGAACTCGGTCGCCGGGCCGGACAGCGCGGGCTGCGCCGACGCGGCCGGGACCGCGACGGCGGACACCGCGCCGAACAGCGGCACGGCCAGCACCGCGGCCAGAAGCCTGGGTCTCTTCACGTTTCTCCTCCTCGCGGAAAGCGGTTCCTGCACCGTATAGATCGGACATAGCGCGTACAACGGCAAAAAGTACGTTATGGAACAACCGACTTCTGCTCGGCGAAGTGACAAGCTGACAAGTGCCCGTCCGTCCTGGGCACCAGCTCGGGCACCTCGGTCGCGCAGCGGTCCTGCGCCTTCCAGCACCGCGTGCGGAACCGGCACCCGGACGGGGGATCCAGCGGGCTCGGCACGTCACCGGTCAGCCGGATCACCTGGCGGCGCCCGCGCACCGACGGGTCCGCCACCGGCACCGCGGACAGCAGCGCCTGGGTGTACGGGTGGGACGGTCGTTCGTAGATCTCCTCGTCGGTGCCGAGCTCGACGATCTTGCCGAGGTACATCACCGCGACCCGGTTCGACAGGTGCCGCACCACTGAAAGGTCGTGCGCGATGAAGACGTAGGACAGGCCGAACTCGCCCTGCAGGTCGCCGAGCAGGTTCATCACCTGCGCCTGGATCGAGACGTCCAAAGCGGACACCGGCTCGTCGCAGATGATCACCTTGGGCCGCAGCGCGAGCGCCCGGGCGATGCCGATGCGCTGGCGCTGGCCGCCGGAGAACTGGTGCGGGTAGCGGTTGAGGTGTTCCGGGTTGAGGCCGACCACCTCCAGCAGTTCCCGGACCTTGCCCGCCCGCGACCCCTTGGGCGCGACTTCGGAGTGGATTTCGAACGGCTCGCCGACGATGTCGCCGACCGTCATCCGCGGGTTGAGGGAGGTGTACGGGTCCTGCAGCACGATCTGGATTTCGCGCCGCAGCTTGCGCAGCTCGGCGCCGCGCATGGCGAAGATGTCACGGCCCTCGAACTCCGCGGTGCCGCCGGTCGGTTCCTCCAGGCGCATCAGGACCTGGGCGAGGGTCGACTTGCCGCAGCCGGACTCGCCGACGACGCCGAGCGTCTCGCCCGGCATCAGGTCGAACGAGACGCCGTCGACCGCTTTGACCTGGCCGATCGTGCGCTTGAAGAGGATCCCGGTGCGCACCGGGAAGTACTTCCGCAGATCGGTGACCGAGAGAATCGGGTCCGCCGACGTGCTTTTCCCAGCGGAGGCGGAATCAGATACTGCCACGGGAGCTCACCACCTCTTCGGCGAAGTGGCACGCGCTGGTGCGGCCGAACCCGATCGCGTGCTGCGGCGGGACCTCTGCCGAACACTTCGCTTCGGCTCGTTTGCACCTCGGGTGGAACGGGCAGCCGGGCGGGATGTCGAGCAGGCTGGGCGGCAGGCCCTTGATGGTTTCCAGCGTCTGTCCTTTGAGGTCGAGCCGGGGCAGGGAGTCCATCAGCGCGGCAGTGTAGGGGTGGGCGGGCGCGCGGAACAGCTCGACGGCGTCGGCCTGTTCGACGATCCGGCCCGCGTACATCACCGCGATCCGGTCGGCGACCTCGGCGACCACGCCGAGGTCGTGCGTGATGAGCACCAGGCCCATCTTGCGTTCGGCCTGGATCTCGGCCAGCAGGTCCATGATCTGGGCCTGGACGGTGACGTCGAGGGCGGTGGTGGGCTCGTCGGCGATGAGCAGGTCCGGGTCGAGGGCCAGTGACATCGCGATCATCGCGCGCTGGCGCATGCCGCCGGAGAACTGGTGCGGGTAGTCCTTGATCCGGCGTTCCGCGGCGGGGATGCGGACGGTGTCGAGCAGCTCGATCGCGCGCTTCCGGGCGTCCTTCTTGGACATCCCGAGCCGGACGCGCAGCTGTTCCTCGATCTGGAAGCCCACGGTGAACACCGGGTTCAGCGCGGACAGCGCGTCCTGGAAGATCATCGCGATCTCGCTGCCGCGCACCTCGCGGCGGCGGTCCTCGGTCGCGGTCAGCAGGTCCTCGCCGCGCCAGCGAACGGCGCCGGCGGTGATCACGCCGGGTGGCATGTCGAGGATCCCCATCACCGTCTGGGCGGTGACGCTCTTGCCGGACCCGGATTCGCCGAGCACGGCCAGGGTTTCCCCGGCGTGCACCGAGTAGCTGACGCCGTTGAGGACGTTCGCCACGCCGTCGGACGTCCGGAACTCGACGTGCAGGTCTTCGACTTCGAGGAGGAGTTCGTTGTCGGACAAGGGAGCTACCTCGACTTCGGATCGAGCGCGTCGCGGATGCCGTCGCCGAGCATCACGAAGGCCAGCACGGTCAGGGTGACGAAGGCACCGGGGAACAGCAGCATGTGCGGGTCGTTCCGGAAGTAGTCCCGCGAGTCGGCGATGAGCACGCCCCACGAGATGACCGGTGCGCGCACGCCGATGCCGAGGTAGGCCAGGGTCGCCTCGGCGCCGATGAACGCGCCGAGCGCGATGGTGGCGTACACCAGCACCGGCGCGATCGTGTTGGGCAGCAGGTGCCGGAAGATGATGCGCGGGGTGCTCGCGCCGAGGCCGCGCGCGGCCTTGACGTAGTCGAGCTGCTTGGCCACCAGCGTGGCCGAGCGCATGATCCGCATGCCGACCGGCCAGCTCAGCACCGCGATGGAGCAGACCACCTGGACGATGATGGTGACCGCGCCGGGGTTGGTGCCGGGCGCGTTGAACGTCGTCAGGATGACGATCGCGCCGAGCACGAACGGCAGGCCGGCGAAGATGTCGCCGAAGCGCGACAGGAGGCTGTCCACGAGCCGGCCGTAGTAGCCGGCGATGATGCCGACCACCGAACCGATGAGGACGGTCAGCAGCGTCGCGAACACGCCGACCAGCACCGACGCGCGGGTGCCGTAGATGGTGCGGGCGTAGACGTCCTGGCCCTGGTTGTCGTAGCCGAACCAGGCGTCCGCGGACGGCCCCTCGTTCGCGTGCGTGAGGTCGCTGAAGCCGGCGTCCCGCGAGCTGAACAGGCCGGGGGCGACCGCGATCAGCACGATGAACAGGATGATCACCGCCGAGGCGATCACCGCGGGCTTGCGCCGCAGCTGGCGCCAGGCGTCGCTCCACAGGCTGCGGGGCTTCTGCGGACCGGTGGCCGAATCGTCCACACGGGACAGCTCGGCCGCGTCGGCCCCGCCGCCGCCGATCAGGTTCGGGTCAGTCATAGCGGATCCTCGGGTCGAGAACGGCGTAGAGGAGGTCGACGACCAGGCTCATCAGCAGGTACACCAGCACCAGCAGGACGACCACGCCGACGACCGTCGCGCTCTCCCGGTTCTGGATCCCGCGGAAGATGAGGCCGCCGAGGCCGTTGATGTTGAACACGCCTTCGGTGACGATCGCGCCGCCCATCAGGGTGCCGAGGTCGGTGCCGAGGAAGGTGAGCACCGGGATCACCGAGTTGCGCAGCAGGTGCACGAGCACGACCCGGCTCTGCGGCTGCCCCTTCGCGATCGCCGTCCGGACGTAGTCGGCGCGGCGGTTCTCGGCGATGCTCGTTCTGGACAACCGGGCCACGTAGGCCATGGACAGGGTGCCGAGCGCGATGCCCGGCACGATGAGCTCGCCGACGCTCGGGTCGTCCGAGACACTCGCTTCGATCCAGCCGAGGCCGTTGGCGCCCAGGGCCAGCTGCAGCACGATCGCGGTGACGAACACCGGGAGCGAGATCAGGAACGTGGTCGAGACCAGCACGAGGTTGTCGAGGAAGCCCTTGCCGCGCAGGCCGGTCAGCACGCCGGCGGTCAGCCCGATGACCGCTTCGATGGCCACCGCGATCACCGCGAGGCGCAGGGTGATCGGGTAGGACGTGGCGATCAGCTCGCCGACGGACGTGCCGTTGAAGGTTTCGCCCCAGTCGCCGGTGAACAGGCTCCCGAGGTACTTGAAGTACTGGACGAAGATGTTGTCGTCGAGGTGGAACTTCTCGGTCATCTGCGCGATGTAGGCCGGCGGGCAGGCGACCTGGCCGCACTTGCCGGAGAACGGGTCGCCGGGCACGGCCCAGACCAGGACGTAGATGAGGAACGTGGTGCCGAAGAACACCGGGATCAGCTGGAGCAGCCGTCGCAGGACATAGCGGGTCATCAAGAGTTCCTAGTGCGCGCCGGCCGTCGTGGGTGGCGAGGCGGGTGCCGCCTCGCCACCCACGACGGCGTGGTGGTGGGAGCCGCGGCTACTTCTTCAGGACCTCGATGGACGGGTAGTCCGGCATCCGGCGGAAGTCCAGCGCCGCCGACTTGAGGTTCTTCGACTTCGCCGCGACACCCTTCTCGTCCCACGTCGGGATCGACGGCAGGTCCTTCGCGATCAGGTCCTCGGCCTGCTGGTACAGCTTGACCGCGGCGTCCTTGTCGGCGGTGGCGTCCGCCTTCTCGAGGAGCGCGTCGACCTGCGGGTTCGAGTAGGTCGAGTCGTTCGAGGAGCCACCGGTCTTGTAGATCGGGTTGAGGAAGTCCTCGATGGACGGGTAGTCCGCCGACCAGTCCGAGCGGCCCATGCCGGTGAGCTTGTGGCCGGTCACGATGCTGCGCCACTGCCCGAAGTCGGTCGCGGGCACGAAGTCGCACTCGACGCCGAGGGTGTTCTTGATGCTGTTGCACGCCGCGACCAGCGGTTCCTTGCGGCCACCGTCCGCGTTGGACGCGATGGTCAGCTTGCCCTTGAACCCGGACTTCGCGAAGGCCTCCTTGGCCGCCGCCGGGTCGTACTTGCAGAACTGGCAGACGCCCGGCCGGTACCCCGGGATGCCCTGCGAGATGTAGCCGTCCGCCGGCACGTAGGTGTCGTTCATGACGGTCTTGGTGATCTGCGCGCGGTCGATCGCCATCGAGATGGCCTTGCGCAGCTCGAGGTTGTTGTACCCGGGCACGTAGTACGGCACGGCGATGGTGCTGATCCCGAGCAGGTGGCCGGTGACGAGCCGGTCGCCCAGGTCGTTCTTGTACTTGCCACCCGCGACGGCCGACGGCGGCAGCGCCTCCATGAAGTCGAGCCGCCCGCTCAGCAGGTCCTGGTAGGCGGTCTCCTGGCTGGAGTAGATCTTGATGTCGAGGTCCTTGAAGTGGACCTTGTCGTCACCCTTGTAGTCGTCGTTGCGGGTGAGCTTGATGTCCTGGTTCGGCGTCCGCGAGACGAATTTCATCGGGCCGTTGCCGATGGGGTGCTGCTCGAAGCCCTTGGGGTCCTTGAAGAACGCGTCGGGCAGCGGCGCGAACGCCTGGTAGCCGACCTTGATGTCGAACACGGAGAACGGCGCGTCCAGGGTGACCTGGAACTCGTAGTCGCCCTTCTGCACCAGGCCCGACATCTTGTCCGTGGCCGGCTTGGCGTTCTCGTCCGCGGGGTGGACGTCGGTGTACCCCTGGATGTTCGAGAAGAAGTCGGTGTTGAGCTGGCCGTTCGGGGCGTAGGCGCCGTAGTTCCAGGCGTCGATGAAGTTGTGCGCCTTCACCTCGGTGCCGTCGTGGAACTTCCAGCCCTGCTTGATCTTGATGTCGTAGACCTTGGAGTCGGTCGTCGTGATCGAGTCGGCCATCAGGTTGAACGGCTTGGCGTCCGCGCCCTTGAAGCCGACGAGCGTGGCGAACATGACCTGGATCGCCTTGGTGCCGCCGAGGTCGTTGATGTTGGTCGGGACCAGCGCGTTCTGCGGTTCGGTGCCGTAGACGCTGACCGCGCCGTCCGGGTTCGTCTCGCCGGCGCCCGCGGAGCTGCCCGACCCGCCACCGCACGCGGCGAGCACGAGCGCCAGCGAAGTCATCACCACCGTGGGTCCCCAGAGCCTGCGCGAACGACGCATGATCCCCTCCATATCCGGTGTGTCCGAAAGGTGAGACGCACGCTATCGGGGGCGATGAAGCCGATCACAGGACTGCGGTGTTGCAAATGTGTGACGACCGTCGGGACCACCTGGTTGGAGCACGACCAACGTAGGAATCCGGATACTCCGGACGGCCCAGCGCGGACAGCAGGTCATGGCGCGATCACCCACGGTTCGCTTGTGCCCCAAGCCCTTTGGGGCGGCCGAACGGTCGGTCAGGCGAGGGAGAGGGCGATGCCGTCGAGGATGTCGTGTTCGCTGACCACCAGCTCGGTCGGACCGCCCCGAGCGGCCAGCTGTTCCGCGAGGGTCTGGACCACCACCGCGCCGCCGCCGATCACGTCCACCCGGCCCGGGTGGATCACCGGGTTGGCCGCGCGGCCGGCGTGGTCGCTGTGCAGCAGCTCCGAGGCGAGCCGGTCGATTTCCGCCGCGCTCAATGTGGACAGGTGCACCCGGTCGCTGTCGTACTCCGGCAGGCCCAGCGCGATCGCCGACAGCGTCGTCACCGTGCCCGCGACGCCGATCCAGGTCCGGGCGCGGGAAACGTCGACCACGTCGAACGCGTCCGTCAGCACCTTGCCCGCCAGGTCACGGGCGGCGGCGATCTCCTCGGCCGTCGGCGGGTCGCTCTTGAGCGCGCGCTCGGTGATCCGCACGCAGCCGATGTCGACCGACTTCGCCGCGGTCACCTCGGCCCGGCGGCCGTCCCAGGTGCCGAGGACCAGCTCGGTCGAGCCGCCGCCGACGTCGACCACCACGAACGGGCCGTCGTCCGGGTCCTGCTCGCCCACCGCGCCGGTGAACGACAGCCGCGCCTCCTCGTCGCCGGTGATCACCTCGGCCTCGACGCCGAGGGTTTCGCGGGTCATGCGGAAGAACTCGTCGCGGTTCTTCGCGTCGCGGGTCGCCGAGGTCGCGACCATGCGCACCTTCTCCACGCCCTTGCGCCGCGCGGCGATCGTGTAGTCGGCGAGCGCGGCGCGGGTGCGTTCGAGCGCTTCGGGGGCCAGCTCGCCGGTGGCGTCGACGCCTTGGCCGAGCCGGACGATCCGCATCTCGCGGTGCAGGTCGCGCAGGTCGACCGTGCCGTCGTGGCGCGGCGTCAGCTCGGCGACGAGCAGGCGGATGGAGTTGGTCCCACAGTCGATCGCGGCAACACGAGGCATGCCGCCACCCTAACCGGCGCCCGTTCCGGTGGTGGTCGGCGGCAGCGTGGTCGTGGTCGTGATGACCGTCGTGCTGATCCGGGTGACGACCTGTCCGCACGTCGGCGTCGGGGTCGTGGTCGGGTTCGGCGAGGACGTGTCCCCGGTCGGCGTGGAGGACGGCGCCGGCTCGGTCGTGATGCTGATGACCGTCGTCGGGATCACCGTCGTCGTCGGCGGCGCGCACGTGGGCGTCGACGTCGGCGGCTTCGAGGTGCCCGACGTGGTCGGCGGCGGGGTGGAGACCGTCGTCGTCGGGACCGGGGGCGGCGGGATCGGCGGCGGCGCGGGAAGCGCCGCCGCGTTCGGCGCGCCGACCGGCACCGTGCTGTCCGGCACCTGCATGATCCCGTTGCGGTAGGCGTCCGCCCACAGGACCACCGTGTTCACGTAGGTGTCCGAGTTGTTGTACCGGTAGATCGCGCCGCGCAGCTGGTCCGGTTTCGCCAGGTCGAACCCGCCGGAGCACAGGTAGCGGCCGGTGGCCAGGGCCGCGTCGAAGATGTTGTTCGGGTCGGACTTGCCGTCGCCGTTGCCGTCGGAGGCGTAGCCCTTCCACGTCCCCGGGATGAACTGGGTCGGCCCGACCGCGCGGTCCCACACCGGGTCGGTGTCGAGCAGGCCCTGGTCGGTGTCCGGGATCGCGGCGAACCCGCCCTGGCCGTTGAGCTGCGGCCCGAGGATCGGCTCGCGGGTGGTCCCGGACGCGTCGACGTACCCGCCGCGCGCGTGGTTGGACTCGATCCGGCCGATGCTGGCGATCAGCGCCCAGTCGATGTGGCACGCGGGCAGCTCGCGGCCGAGGATGTCGGCGGCGTTGCGGTACGCCTTCAGCGCGGTGGCCGGGATGCCGAGCGGGCCGTCGGGCAGCTCGTAGGCCGGCAGCGGCAGCGGGGTGGGCGCGCCGGGGAGGGTGCCGTCGACGGCGATCTGCTGGAGGGCCGCGTTCCCCGGGTCGTAGCCCTGGGCCAGGGCGGCGTCACGGGTGTGCGCACCGCTGCCGCCGAGCCAGCCGAGGGTGCCGCCGCCGGCGACCAGCGCCGGGACCACGGCGAGGATGCCGGTGATCAGCGGGTAAGCGGTGCGGTGGCGGATGCCGAATCTCCGCGCGTAGCTCCCGACTGCGTCTGGCAGCCGCCGCACACGCATGATCGGAGTCCTCCTGGCCGGATCGATCGCCGTTCCCGGGGGACAGCCTGCCGCAAGCGCGGCCGAGTTTCAGCCCATCGAGAGTCGCGATCGAGGTTTTCGCTCACCCAGACCAGTTATCTGTTCACAAGGCGCGAGCGTTACGCGGCACAGTCCCCCGTGGGCCACCCGTTGGCCTTAAGCAGGGCCAGCGTCTCGTCACCGAACGGATTCACGCCCGGGCCGACGGCGAGGGAGTGCGCGACGTGCACGTGCAGGCACTTGACCCGCCCGGGCATGCCGCCCGCGGTGACCTGGTGGCCCAGCGGCTCGATGGCGTCCCGCTCGGCGAGGTAAGTCTCGTGCGTGCGCTGGTACTGCGCGGCGAGCTCGGGATCGGTGGTGAGCCGCTCGGTCATCTCCTTCATGATCCCGGACGCCTCGATGGTGCCGATCATCGAATTGAGCTTCGGGCAGGTCAGATAGTAGAGCGTCGGGAACGGGGTGCCGTTCTCCAGCCGCGGGCTGGTCTGCACCACGGACGGGTGACCGCTCGGGCACCGCGCGGCGATCGCGCGCAGCGCCCGCGGCGGCCGTCCGAGCTGCTCCGCGATGATCTCGCGGTCGGCTTCGGTGACGGGCTCGAACCGGTACTGCTGCGTGCTGTTCACACCGTCCAGGTTAGAGCGTGGCCCTCAGCCGCCCGAGACCTGGTTCCACAGGTTCTCGTACCAGGAGCCGGCCGCGGCCTGCTGCTGACCGGGTGGCGGGGCCGCGTCCGGCGCCTTGTCCTCCGGCAGCTGGACGATGTACGGCGTCTCGCCCGGCTTGACGTACCGCAGCCGCCGCCGGGCCTCGGCCTCGATCTGCGCGGGGTCGCTCAGCTCCGCCTTGCGGCCTTGGAGCTGAGCGACCTCCTGCTGCAGCTGGGCCTGCTGCGCCTGCTGTTCGCGGACCTCGGTCCGCTGGGAGAGGTACGTGCGCAGGGGCACGGCGATGGTGAACGCCAGCGCGCACACCACGATCGCCACCACCGCCGCGCGGCGGGTGGTGGACATGCCGAGCACCTTCGCCGCGCCTGAAGCTCGCTTCGCCGCCAAGCCCCGGCGCAGCCGGGCCCTGGTGGTCTCCGCGTCGCCGGTGCGGCGGCGCGCCGCCGCGGTGCCGTCGGTCCGGGGCGACCGGGATCCCGGGCTCCCCGCACGACCGGCCTCCGGGCGGCGGGTCCGCGCGGGTCCGCCGACCCGCGCCGAACCGCCGCCACCGCCGCGGCGGCCACGTGTCCTCCCCCGGTCCGCCATCGGCGTCAGGCCTCGGCGCTGAACCGCGGGAAGGCCAGCTCGCCGGCGTACCGGGCGGCGTCACCGAGGGTCTCCTCGATGCGCAGCAGCTGGTTGTACTTGGCGATCCGCTCGCCGCGGGCCGGGGCACCGGTCTTGATCTGGCCGACGCCGGTGGCGACCGCCAGGTCCGCGATGAACGTGTCCTCGGTCTCGCCCGAGCGGTGGCTCATCATCGACTTGTAGCCGAACGACGTGGCCAGCGAGATCGCGTCGAGCGTCTCGGACAGGGTGCCGATCTGGTTGACCTTCACCAGCAGCGCGTTGGCGGCGCGGCGGGTGATGCCCTCCTCCAGGCGGTCCGGGTTGGTGACGAACAGGTCGTCGCCGACGATCTGGACCTTCTCGCCGACCTCGGCGGTCAGGGTGACCCAGCCGTCCCAGTCGTCCTCGCTCAGCGGGTCCTCGATCGACACCAGCGGGTAGTTCGCCAGCAGCTCGGCGTAGTAGGCCGACATCTGCTCGGCGCTCTTCTTCGCGCCCTCGAAGGTGTACACGCCGTCGGCGAAGAACTCCGTCGCGGCGACGTCGAGGGCCAGCGCGACGTCGCGGCCCGGGGTGTAGCCGGCCTTCTCGATGGCCTGCAGGATCAGGTCGAGCGCCTCACGGTTGTTGCCGAGGTTGGGCGCGAAGCCGCCTTCGTCGCCGAGACCGGTCGACAGGCCGCGGCCCTTCAGCACCGACTTCAGCGAGTGGTAGACCTCCGTGCCCCAGCGCAGGGCCTCGCGGAAGGTCTCCGCGCCGATCGGCGCGATCATGAACTCCTGGACGTCGACGTTGCTGTCGGCGTGCGAACCACCGTTGAGGATGTTCAGCATCGGCACCGGCAGCACGTGCGCGTTCGGGCCGCCCAGGTAGCGGAAGAGCTCCAGCTCGGCCGACTCCGCGGCGGCCTTCGCGACGGCCAGCGAGACGCCGAGGATGGCGTTCGCGCCGAGGCGGGACTTCGCCGGCGTGCCGTCGAGGTCGACCAGCTTCTGGTCGACGATCCGCTGGTCGACGGCCTCGATGCCGACCATCTCCGGCCCGATCTCGTCGAGCACCGCGGCGACCGCGCGCTCGACGCCCTTGCCGTTGTAGCGGCCGGTGTCGCCGTCACGCAGCTCGACCGCTTCGTGCTCACCGGTCGACGCCCCCGACGGGACCGCGGCCCGCGCCAGGGTGCCGTCGTCGAGAGCCACCTCCACCTCGACCGTCGGGTTGCCGCGCGAGTCCAGAATCTCGCGCGCGCCTACCTGCTCGATGAGAGCCACGCCATGCTCCTCGGTGCGTCATTTCTGCCTGCGGTAACGCCGCCAGCCTAGCCGTCGCCGCAGTTCACCCGTTGGAGGACTCACCGCCCGCGCGGACCTCCTGCCAGCCCGGCGGCAGCTCGACGACCTCGGACGTCTGCTGCCAGAACGTCCAGCTGTTGCCCCCGAGATCGGCGACGGTGAACACCCGGGCGCCGTACGGCTGGTCCTGCGGCGGCTCCAGCTCACCCTCGTCCCCGAGGGCGGCCTCGATCCGCGCGTAGGCGGCGTCCACGTCGTCGACGTAGAGGATGTTGAGCTGGCCGACCGGCCCGTCGACGCCCTTGGCCTGCCAGTAGTCCGGCCCGACGCCGGCGAGCTGGATCCGCGCGTCGCCGGCCCGCAGGGTCGCCTGGAAGACCTCGCCCGCGCCGTCGCAGAAGCGGACCTCCTCGGTGAACCCGAAGACCCTGGTCAGCCAGGCGAGCGCTTCCGTCGCGTCGGAGTAGTAGAGGTAGGGCGCCAGGCCCCGGTACCCGCTGCTCATGGCGGCACAGTCCATCACGTCCCGTTCGGAGGCGTGTGCATCCCCCTCCCCGGGGGTAACGTGGGAGCGACCATGACGGACGCCGCAGCTGCTTCGCAGCCTCCCGAGGAGTCGCGGTTCCATGCCTTCCGCCAGGCCGAAGACCTGGTGGGCCGCCGCCGTCCGCTCGACGCGCTGAAGGCGTTGCAGCCCCTGCTGGAATCCGAAACGGACAAGCCGTCGGTCCACCTGCTGGCCGGGCGCGCGTACTTCCACTCCGCTCAGTTGCGGCGCGCCGAGGAGGCGTTCACCCGCGTGCTGGAACTGGACCCGACGGACCACTACGCACGGTTCATCCTGGGCCGCACGCTCCAGCGGCTCGGCCGGTTCGTCGAGGCGCTGGGCCAGATGAAGATCGCCTCGGCGATGCACCCGGTGCCGGAGTACCTGGAAGCGATCAGCGAGGTCAAGGCGCACATCGCGCTGCGCGAACCGTGACCTGACCAGGGCCGAACGGCCCGGGGTTCCTCAGCCTTTCGGCCGACCAGGCCGGGCCCGTCGACCGATGTCCTGGCGGGGTTTTCGGGCGAAGCTGGTTCCAGACCGAAACCAGGGAGGAACCGGAAATGTCGATCTTCGCCACGCTGGGTGCGTACGCCGGGCTGCTGCTGCTCGTACTGATGGCCGTCACGCCGTTCGTCGCCGACCGCGAGCTGTGACTCAGGGCGCGACACTCGCCTCCGCGTAGGCGTCCGCCGCGCTGAACACGTCTTGTCCGTACGAAACGGCCTGGTTGTAGAACAGGATCGCCCGCCACCAGCCCGCCGGCGTCCCCAGGTCGTCGCCACCGGAGCACAGGAACCGCGCCGCCGTGAAGGCCGCGTCGTCCACGTTCTGCGGGTCCGGTGCGCCGCCGTCGCCGTTCGCGCGCTCCTGGTACTTCTTCCACGTCGACGGCAGGAACTGCATCGGGCCGATCAGGTGGTCCCACGACTTGTCGCCGTCGAGCCTGCCGCCGTCGCTGTCGTGCACCGCCGGGACGCCCGGCGAGCCGTCCAGCGGCGGGCCGACCACCGGCTTCGCCACCCGGCCGTCCGAGCCGATCGCCGAGAGGTCGAAGTCGCCGCGTTCGTTCTCGACGCGGCCGATGCCCGCCAGGGTCGCCCACGAGAGGTGGCACGTCGGCTTCTGGCGCTGCATCCACATCTCCGCCCGGCCGTACGCCGAGAGCACGCGCGCCGGGACGTGCGTCTTGCCCGCGACCCGGGCCGCCCACGCGTCCAGCTCCACGCGGTCGGACACCTGCGGCCGGTCGACCGGCGCGGCGAGGCCGGCCCGCGGTGCTTCGGCGCCCGGCTGCGGCCGCTGCTCCGGGATGGCGAGCGCCGGCTGGACCGGCGGTGAGGCCACCGGGGCGTCCGGGTCTCGGACACCGATGGTGACGACGAGGACCACGCCGGTGACCACCAGCCCGAGCGCGAGGGCGATCCGCCCGACGTACCGCCTGGGCGGCCCGCCCGAAGGCGGTGACGGAGGCGTGACGGTCGGCTGAGCGGTTTCGGCCACCCGAACAGGTTACGGAGCCACTCAAGAGGGTCACCCAAGCGGCTGACCAGGCAAGCGGCAGGTAAAGCCAGGCCCGCTGCCTGCGAAATCACAGAATTCGTTATGGAGTCGACGCGCAAGCCTCTGACCTGCGGTTACCCTAACCTAACTTCAGATCCGTGTCCTGTTTGTCCGGTTGCATCGTTTCGAGGGAGCGACCGCCCACTGGACTTACAGGTGAGCCTTACCTAAAACCATCACGGAAGCAGAAACTCAGGGAGGCGGACCCGTGTTGTTCTCGAGCGCGCTGATCGGCCTGCGCGAAGGCCTGGAAGCGGCGCTGGTCGTCAGCATCCTGGTGGCCTTCCTGGTCAAGACCGAACGGCGGCACGCGCTGCGCTGGGTCTGGCCCGGCGTCGGTGCCGCGGTGCTGCTGTCGGTCGCCGTCGGCGCGGTCCTGACCTACACCACCGCCCAGCTGTCCTTCGAGCACCAGGAGCTGCTCGGCGGCAGCCTGTCGATCGTCGCCGTCGTGTTCGTCACCGCGATGATCTTCTGGATGCGCAAGGCGTCGAAGAGCATCGCCGCCGAGCTGCGCGGGAAGATGGACGACGCGCTGGACGTCGGCCCGGCGGCCGTGCTGCTGCTGTCGTTCCTCGCGGTCGGGCGCGAGGGCCTGGAGACGGCGGTGTTCTTCTACTCGACCGTCCAGGCCGCGCAGTCCGACACCGTCGAACCGCTGATCGGCTTCGCCATCGGCATCGCCGCCGCCGTCGTGCTCGCCTGGCTGCTCTACAAGGGCGCGGTCCGGTTCAACCTGACGAAGTTCTTCACGATCACCGGCGTCCTGCTGGTGTTCGTCGCCGCCGGCGTGCTGGGCTACGGCCTGCACGACCTCCAGGAGGCCGCGTTCCTGCCGGGTATCAACACCCTGGCGTTCGACGCGTCGAGCACGCTGCCCGAGACGTCCTGGTACGGCGCCCTGCTCAAGGGCATCTTCAACTACTCGCAGCAGACGACCGTGCTGCAGGCCGTCGCCTGGCTGGCCTACGTCGCCGTCGTGCTGCCCCTGTTCCTCAAGCCCAGCAAGAAGACCGCCCCGGCGCCCGCCGTCGCGGCCGCCTCGAAGGAGTGACCGTGCGCAAGACCCCCTCGCTGGCCGTACTGGCCGGCGCCGCCGCCCTGGTGACGCTGGCCGCGTGCGACAGCAAGAGCCAGCCCGCGGCGGCCGGCGGCCCGATCAAGGTCGCCGCGTCCGACACCGCGTGCGAGGTCTCCGCGACCACGGCGAACGCCGGCAACCTGACCTTCGAGATCACCAACAAGGGCACCAAGGTCACCGAGTTCTACCTCTACGCCGAGGGCGACCGGATCATGGGCGAGGTCGAGAACATTGCGCCCGGGCTCAACCGGCGGCTGATCGTCGAGGTCGCCGACGCCGGCAAGTACCAGACCGCGTGCAAGCCGGGCATGGCCGGTGACGGCATCCGCGGCGACTTCACCGTGACCGGCGGCGTCGCGAAGCAGAACGACACCAACGCGCAGAAGGCGGAGGCGACCAAGAGCTACGCCGGCTACATCGCGAACAACACCTCCGCGCTGCAGGACGAGACGGTGAAGTTCGCCGACCTCGTGAAGGCAGGCAAGGTCGACGAGGCGAAGGCCGCCTACGCGCGCACCCGCACCTACTACGAGCGCATCGAGCCCGTCGCCGAGAAGTTCGGCGACCTCGACCCGGCCATCGACGTCCGCGAGGCCGACCTCGAGCCGAACCAGCAGTTCACCGGCTTCCACCGGCTGGAGAAGGACCTGTTCAAGACCGGCCTGCAGCCCGACAGCGCGCAGATCGCCGACAAGCTGGTGACCGACGTCAAGACCCTGGTCGGCAAGACCAAAACCCTGGAGCTGTCCGCACTGGACCTCGCGAACGGCGCCAAGGGCCTGCTCGACGAGGTCGCCACCGGCAAGATCACCGGCGAGGAAGAGGCCTTCTCGCACACCGACCTCTGGGACTTCCAGGCCAATGTGGACGGTTCGAAGGGCGCGATCGCCTCGCTGCGGCCGGTCCTGCAGGCCAAGGACCCGGCCCTGGTGTCCACTCTGGACAAGGAGTTCGCGAACGTGCAGGGCCTGCTCGACAAGCAGCGGGCCGGTGACGGCTTCAAGTCCTACACCGAGCTTTCCCAGGACCAGGTCAAGGAGTTCGCCTCGGCCGTCGACGCGCTGAGCGAACCGCTGAGCAAGGTTGCGGAGGTCGTGTCGAAGTGACGTCCACCGAGGGCACGCGCGTCTCGCGGCGGAAGCTGTTCGGCCTGGCGGGCGCGGGGGTCGCGCTCGCCGGGGCCGGGGCCGCCGCCGGCATCGGGATCGACAAGGCGACGAGCGGCAACGCCGAAGCGTCGACGAACGTCGTCGACTTCCACGGCGAACACCAGGCAGGCATCGCCACCCCGGCGCAGGCCAACCTGCACTTCGCGGCCCTCGACGTCACGACGAAGGACCGCGAGAAGCTGCGGGCCCTGCTCAAGACGTGGACCGAAGCGGCCCGCCGGATGACAGCGGGCCAGGAGGTCGTGGCGAACGGCGCGGTCGGCAGCGGCGCCTACGCCCCGCCCGGCGACACCGGCGAGGCGCTCGACCTGCCGGCGTCGAACCTGACCCTGACCATCGGGTTCGGGCCGTCGCTGTTCGACGGCCGGTTCGGCCTCGCGGGCAAGCGCCCGCCGCAGCTGATCGACCTGCCGCTGTTCCCGAAGGACAAGCTCGACCCGGCCCGCAGCGGCGGCGACCTGTGCATCCAGGCCTGCGCGGACGACCCGCAGGTGGCGGTGCACGCGGTCCGCAACCTGGTCCGGCTCGGCTTCGGCGTCACCGAGGTCCGCTGGTCGCAGCTCGGCTTCGGCCGCAGCTCGTCGACTTCGCGCGAACAGCAGACCCCGCGGAACCTGTTCGGCTTCAAGGACGGCACGAACAACATCAAGGCCGAGGAACCCGACGTGCTGCGCGACCAGGTCTGGGCCGAGGCCGGCGACGGCCAGGCCTGGATGGCGGGCGGCACGTACCTGGTGGCGCGCCGGATCCGGATGCACATCGAGACGTGGGACCGCGAGACCCTCGACGGCCAGGAGAAGATCATCGGCCGCACGAAGGGCACCGGCGCCCCGCTGGGCCAGACCGCGGAGTTCGACGAGCTGGACCTCGACGTCGGCGGCGCGGGCGGCGAGAAGCTGATCCCGGAGGACGCGCACGTCCGGCTGGCCTCGCACCAGGCGCTCAACGGCGTCCGGATCCTGCGCCGCGGCTACAACTTCGTCGACGGTTCCGACGGCGTCGGCCACCTGGAGGCCGGGCTGTTCTTCCTGGCGTTCAACCGCGACACCCGCAAGCAGTACGTGCCGATGCAGCAGGCGCTGTCGTCGAAGGACGCGATGATGGAGTACGTCCAGCACACCGGGTCGGCGCACTTCGCGGTCCCGCCGGGTGTGACCCGCGATGCGAGCTGGGCGGACGCGCTGTTCTCCTGACCCGTTTGCCTAAAGCCTTTAGGTTGATCTACCCTGGCTTTAGGCGAACAGGAGAAGGTTAATGGTTCGAGCGGGACTGACCACGGAGAGCGTGGTGCGCGCCGGCGCGGAGCTGGCCGACGAGCTCGGCTTCGACCGGCTGACGCCGTCGGAGCTGGCCCGGCGGCTGGGCGTGCAGGTCGCCAGCCTGTATTCGCACGTCAAGAACGCGCACGACCTGCGGACCAAGGTCGCGCTACTGGCGCTGGACGAGCTCGCCGTCCGGGCGGCCGCCGCCCTCGCGGGCCGGGCCGGGCGGGACGCGCTCGTCGCCTTCGCCGACGTCTACCGCGACTACGCCCGCGAGCACCCCGGCCGGTACGCCGCCGCCCAGCTGCGGCTCGACCCGGAGACCGCCGCCGCGAGCGCCGGTCCCCGGCACGCCGAGCTGATGCGCGCGATCCTGCGCGGCTACGACCTGACCGGGCCGGACGAAACGCACGCGGTGCGGCTGCTGGGCAGCGTCTTCCACGGGTTCGTCAGCCTCGAAACCCAGGGCGGGTTCGACCACAGCGCGCCCGCGGCGGCGGACAGCTGGGTGCGCATCCTCGCCGTCCTCGACTCCCTCCTGCGTGATTGGCCACGATCGTGATCGACATCCCCCTGACCGCGAAGCTCGTCCGCGGCGCCCTCGAACTCGAATGCACCGAAAGCGGCCTGGTGCCGCACCGGCTCCCGGCCCGCGCGCGGGCGCAGAACACCGACCCGCGGCTCGCCATGGCGGAGGCCCAGCCCGCGGGCGTGCGGCTGCGGTTCCGGACGAGCGCCCGCGTGATCGAACTCGACACGCTGGCGACGAAGGTCGAGTACCCGGGCGCGCCGCCACGGCCCGACGGCGTTTACGACCTGCTGGTCGACGGCAAGCTCGCCGCCCAGGCGACCGCACCCGCCGGCGTCCGGTTCGCGGACCTCCCCGGGCAGGACAAGGACATCGAGATCTGGTTGCCGCACAACGAACTGACGACGTTGGTGGCCTTGCGCACCGACGCGCCGGTTTCGCCGTCGCCCCGGGCGGACCGGGTGTGGCTGCACCACGGCAGTTCGATCAGCCAGGGCTCGAACGCGATCAGCCCGTCGACGACGTGGACCGCGGTGGCCGCGCTCGCCGCCGGGGTCGAGCTGGTCAACCTGGGCTTCAGCGGCAACGCGCTGCTCGACCCGTTCACCGCGCGGGCGCTGCGGGACACCCCGGCCGACCTGATCAGCGTCAAGCTGGGCATCAACGTGGTCAACGCGGACCTGATGCGCCTGCGCGCGTTCGGGCCCGCGGTGCACGGGTTCCTCGACACGATCCGCGACGGCCACCCGGACACGCCGCTCCTGGTCGTCTCGCCCCTGTACTGCCCGATCCACGAGCGCACGCCGGGCCCGGGCGACTTCGACCACGAGGCACTGGCTTCCGGTTTCGTGCGTTTCCGGGCGACCGGTGAGCCGGGCCCGGGCAAGCTGACGCTGGAGGTCATCCGGGAGGAGCTGGCCCGGATCGTGGCGCAGCGCGAGGACCCGAACCTGAGCTACCTCGACGGCTTGGCGCTCTACGGCGAGGAGGACTTCGCGGACCTGCCGCTGCCGGACGCCCTCCACCCGTCCCCGGCGGCCCACCACCGGATCGGGGCGAGGTTCGCCTCGCTGGTCCTTGACTTCAACAGAGCTTGAAGTTGGAGGCTTCGGTCATGTTCACCGAAGCAGAACTCGCCTACCTCGCCGCCCAGCCACTGGGCCGGCTGGCGACCCAGCAGCCGGACGGAACGCTCCAGGCCAACCCGGTCGGCTTCCGCTACAACCCGGACGAGCAAACGATCGACGTCACCGGCCACAACCTGCGGAACAGCAAGAAGTTCCGCAACATAGCCACGCACGACCGCGTGGCGTTCGTGGTCGACGACCTGCCATCGACGAACCCGTGGCGCGTGCGCTGCCTGGAGATCCGCGGCCGCGCGGAGGCCCTGGTGGGCGTGAACCTCCCGGACAACCACTTCGACGACGCGGTGATCCGCATCCACCCGGAGCGGATTCTGGCCTTCGGCGTCGAGGACTGGGATCGCGAGCCGTTGGAACTGGAGTCGAACATCCGGAACGTGTGATCGGTCAGACGGGGCCGCGGGAGCGCTCCAGCGGCCCCGGCGCGAGGGTGAGCCTGCGCCCCACGCGGTCGATTCCGGTCACGACGACCGTGAGCTCGTCTCGGGCCGGCTCTCGCCGATGGGCTCCCCAACCAGCCGGTCAAGCGCGGCCGCGGAGGTACTCCCGCGGCCCCGGCGCAAGAGTCAGCCTGCGCCCCACCCGGTCGACCCCGGTCACGACAACCGCGAGCTCGTCACCGACCCAGCTCTCGCCGATGGGCTCCCCAATCAGCCGGTCAAGCGCGGCCGCGGAGGTGCTCCTGCGGCCCCGGCGCGAGGGTGAGCTTGCGCCCCACGCGGTCGATCCCGGTCACCACCACCGAGAGCTCGTCGCCGACCCGGCATTCGCCGATGGGCTCCCGGACCAGTCCTTCGACTCCGTCGGCGACCTCGACGAAGACGCCGACCGGGCTCAGCAGGGTGACCCGGCCGCGCAGTTGCCGTCCGGCTGTGGTGGTGTCGGCGAACGCCTGGAACGGGTCCGGCTGGGTCGCCCGCAGGGACAGCCGGGCTTCCAGGTTCGCCGTGTCGAACGCGAGGAACTCGCCGGACACGCGCAAACCGACCTGCACGACGTCGGTGGCGGCGGCGAACCGCCGCCACGAAAGCTCGGGGTAGACGACGAACCCGACGCCGGGGAAGACCGGGTGCGCGGGGCCGTCGTCCAGGGCCACGAACACGCCGAACCGCTCGATCGCCGCCACGGTGCCGGTGAGGAGCTCCCCCGGGTGCAGTGCCTCGAGGAACGCCCACAGCTGCGGGTGCTCGGCCCGTCCGCCCATCACCCGCCCAGGCTCCCACGAGCTACCGGCGGCCACCCCAGGCGGTGTACGCCACGGCCCCCGCAACCGCCAGTACCGCCGCCGTCCAGGTGGCGGCCGTCGTTTCCGGTGGTTGCAGCAGCCACGCCAGTACTCGCTCGGCCGTCGATCCGTTGTCGCGGACGAACGGCGCGATCGCGCACCACACCAGCGGGAGCGTCCAGCCGAACTGGCCGCCCGCGACCGTGGCCGCCAAGCCCGCGAGCCCCGCCAGGCCCGCCGCGTCGCGGATGATGACCGACGCGGCCACCTGGGCCGGCCCGAGCTGCTGGATCCCCAGCACCACCGCCCCGGCCACCACCGCGATCAGCGCCAGGTGGGCGAACCGCCGGACCGGCCACGGCCGGGCCGCGGTCCGGTCGAGCTCGGGGTCCTGGCCGCTGAGCCCGATCGCCGTCACCGCGACCGCCGTGGTCAGCGCCAGCGCGACGAGGACCCCGTTCCACCCGTCCCGGCCCAGCAACCACACCGCGGACGTCGCCACCAGCAAGGCCGCGAAGGCCGCCGGCAGCTGCCGCGAACGCGCGTACAGCACCGCCCACCTCATCGCGACACCAGCGTTTCCAGCGGGTCGCCCTGGCAAGTCAGCAACGACCGGCGCAGCGCGACCACCCGAGTGAACTGCACGTCTTCGGGCAAAGCCCGGAACTTCGCCCACAGCTGCTCGAACACGTCCCGTTTCGAGCTGAACCAGTTGCGGGTGAACTCGGGCAGCAGCTTCAGCTCCCCGGTGAAGTACGCCGCCGCGATCATCCGGGCGCCCATGTCGGACACGTCCGCGTGGCTCGGCGGCACGCACGGCGGCACCCCCGCGCCGGACAGCACCGCCAGCCGCAGGTCGCTCGCGTCCGCCCGGAGCAGGACGTCGTTGCGCTGGAAGTCGAGGTAGACCACGCCGGGGTCGCGCCGGGCGGGCGCGGCCGGGGAGTCGGGCAGGACCTCCTCCTCCACCCGCGTCGGCGCGCCCGGCAGCTTCGCCAGCATGGCGAGGGCTTCGCGGCCCGGACCGGCCAAGGCGGCCAGGCGGTCCCGGTGCATCTCCGCCACACAGACCGGCCCGTCGCAGACCTTCCGGGCGGCGACGTCGTCGGCGGCGAAGACCTCCGAGGGGAACAGCGGCAGCGCGAGGGCGACCCCGGCGACCAGCGGCAGCAGGCTCAGCAGCCGCGCGCGCACGGACTGCACCGACAGCAGCAGGAACCCGGTGACGGCGAGGCCGAGGAACCACGCCACCTGCCCGACGTCGACCGCCGCGGCCGTCGTCACCATCGAGCCCCGCGGCTCGGCCAGCGACGGCGTCAGCGTGCCGACCCGGTGCGGCAGCACCGCGTCCAGCCCCGGCTCGAGCGAAATCCAGCAGAGGATCGTCCCGGCGAAGGCCACCACGGCCAGCCCGGGCGCGGTCAGCGGGTGCGGCAGCAGCCGCCCGACCGCCAGGCCCAGCCAGCCACCGGCGACCACGGCGAGCACCCCGATGCCCAGGACGGGGACGAAGACGGCCGAGACGAACCCGTCGTGGGCCAGTACTTCGCCGACGCCGACGCCGAACACGGCCAGGTAGCCGAGTGCGGTCAGCGCGCCGAGCGCGCCGGCCAGCCGGATCGCCCGCTGCCACGCCGGCCGCGGTGTCGTCGCCAGCAGTTCGACCATGCCGGAGCGGCTGTCCCGCATGCCCTGGATGGCACCGGCGCCGACCACGACGGGCCAGAGGAACTGCAGCAGGTACCGGATCCACAGCGCGGTCGTGGTGGTGTTCGCGAACCAGGCGCCCGGGTTCTTCCACCACGGCCCGGTGAGCAGGAAGAGGTACGCGAGCGCGAGGACGACCAGCGCGAGGCCCACCCAGGGCGCGATCGAGCGCCGCAGTTCGATGCGGAAGATCACCACGCCCCCCGGCCCGGCTCGTGGTTCAGCAGCGCCGAATACCCGCGCTCGATCGGGCTGTCTCCCCCGTGCTCGAGCGTGCCCGCCGCGGCCAGCCCCTCCGGCGTCCCCTGGAACACCAGCTTGCCCGCCGCGAACAGCACCACGTCCGTGCACGCCGTGGCGACGTCCTCCACCAGGTGCGTCGAGATCAGCACGCACGAGTCGCGGCCCAGGTCCTGGACCAGCTCGCGGAACCGGAGCCGCTGCGCCGGGTCGAGGCCGGCCGTCGGCTCGTCGAGCAGCAGGATGTCCGGGTCGTTGACGATCGCCTGGGCGATGCCCACCCGGCGGACCATGCCGCCCGACAGGGTCTTCATCCGGTCGTCGGCGCGGTCGGCCAGGCCCACCCGCTCGACGGCCCGCTGGACCGCCCCCGGGATGTCCTCTTTGGACATCTCTTTCAGCCAGGCCAGGTATTCGACGAACTCGCGGACGGTGAACCGCTTGTAGTACCCGAAGTCCTGCGGCAGGTACCCGATCCGGCGGCGCAGCTCGCGCAGGCCGGTGTGCCCGCCGGCCGGGGTGCCGAGCAGCGACAGGCTGCCCGACGCCGGCCGCAGCACCGTGGCCAGCGCCCGGATCAGCGTCGTCTTGCCGGCGCCGTTCGGGCCGAGCAGCCCGTGCACGCCCTTGCCGAGGGACAGGTCCAGCCCGTCCACGGCCATCTTCCGCCGTCCCACCCGCACCTTCAGCGCCTCCGCCCGGATTTCCCAGGCGTACGTCGACGGTGCGACCTCGGCGGCCCCTACTGCCCGCATGTTTCCTCCCCTGAAGAGCTAGTGACGTGCGCCGAGCCGGGTGAACGCCGGCCCGCGCAGGGCGACGACCACCGTGGTCAGCACGAAGACCCCGGCCCACACCGGCAGCGCGCCGGTGCCGAGCGAAAACGCTTCTCCCCGCTGGATGAACGCCGGCAGCACGACGATCGCCACCCACACCACGACCAGCGCGTACGCCGCCCGGCCGACACCGACCAGCCCGCCGAGCGCGAGCGTGCCGGTGGTGAAGGCCAGGCTCGGCAGCAGCCAGAGCGCCGGCTGCGTGCCGGTCAGCCACCCGGAAACCGCCAGCACCGGCAGGACGACGGCGAGCACCGCGACCGTCCGCCGGACGACCAGGTACAGCCCCGCGCGCGGGGTCGCGGTGACGACCTCGTACGCCGGATCGAGCCCCCGCGCCCACGAGACGGCGACGCCGAGCACCGGCAGCACCGGCGCGAAGAGCTGCACCGCTGTCACGTCGAGTGCCGCGCGCCAGACGCTGTCGAGCAGGATCGCCGCCAGCGTGACGGCCGCGATCATCGCCAGCCACGGCGCCATCGCGGGGGTGACCCAGGTGCCGAGCCACCGCCACCGCCGGCGTCGCCGCTGCGGCCGTGGCGCGGGGGCGAGTTCGTGGAACGGGCCGGACGGCAGCCGGACCTCGACCGAGAGCCGGCTCCAGACCAGGTCCACCACCGGCTCGACCGGCGCGATTTCGGCCAGCCGCTCCCGGCACACCCGGCAGGCCTCGAGGTGCGCTTCGAGGCCCCAGAGCTGATCACCCGGGAGGTCTTCGCCCGCCACGTACGCGACGATGAGCTGCTCCGGCGCGTGGTTCATGACAGTGCCTCCCGCAATGCGATCCGCGCCCGGCGTGCGCGGGTCTTGACCGTTCCCTCCGGCAAGCCCAGCAGGACGGCCGTCTCCCGGACCGTCAGCCCGTCGAGCACCATCGCCTGCAGCACCGCCCGCAGCTCCGGCGCCAGGTCGCGCAACGCGGCGCCGACCTCGTCGCCCATCGTCGAGGCGAGCAGTTCCTCCTCCGCTCCCGCCACCGGTGCCACGTCGAGCGCGACCTCCGGCGGTGGCTGGGCGTGGTGCGCCCGGCGGCGGAACGCGTCGACCAGGCGGCGCGCCGCGATCGTCCAGACCCACCCGACCGCGCTGCCGCCGGTGGCCGCGCCCGCGAACGACCCCGCCGCCCGCCAGACGGCCAGGAACGTCTCCTGCATGACCTCAGCGACGATCTGCTCGTCCGCGCACCGGCGGCGCAGGCGCACGGCGAGCCAGGGCGCCGTGCGGCGGTAGAGCTCCTCGAACGCCGCGCGATCGCCCATGGCCGTGCGCCGGACGAGGTGCTCCTCATCCGCGACTTCCAGTGACGGGTGTCTCACACCAAGCAAGACGCCGGGTGAGCCGAAACGGTTCTCACCCGGATGTGTGCTGCGTCACACCGAACGGGACGGCCAGAACTTCCGCCAGCCGTCGGCCTCCAGGGTGGTCGGCTCCAGCCCGGCGTCGCGGGCGGCCTGCTCGGCGGCCCGGATGTCCTTGGCGAACTCCTTCGCCACCGCCCGCAGCTCACCCTCGGCGTCGACACCCGCCCGGCGCGCGGTGGCCGCGATGCGGAACAGCTGGGCGGCCGCCCCGACGCCGTCGGGGAACAGGTCGAGCGGGATGCCCGCGCGCCCGGAGCGCTGCCCCAGCTTGCCCGCCAGCGCGACGGCGGGCTGCCCGAGCGCCACGCCGTCCACAATGGACCGGCGCTGCTTCTCGCGCTGCTTCAGCTCTTCCCACTTGAGGTTCTGGTGCTCGACGGTGTGCACCGGGCCGTCGTCGGCGAAGACGTGCGGGTGCCGCCCGACCAGCTTCGCGACCAGCGCGGCGGCGACCTCGTCGATGCCGAACGGGTCGTCGGTGTCCTCGGCCGCCACCCGCGCGTGGAAGAGGACCTGCAGCAGGACGTCGCCGAGTTCTTCGCGCAGCGCCTCGCGGTCACCCTCTTCGATGGCGTCGAGCAGCTCGTAGGTCTCCTCGACCAGGTACTGCCGCAGCGACTCGTGCGTCTGGACGGCGTCCCACGGGCAGCCGCCCGGCGAACGCAGCCGGTCCATCACCTCGGCCGCCTCGACCAGCGGCGGCACCGGCGTCTCGATGACGTCGGCACCGGTCGCGATGAGCAGCGCCGCGGCCGGCTCGTCCCGCGACCCGGCGAGCAGGACGACGTCCTTCAGCGACGGCGCCTCGGTGACGGCCGGGACGCCGAACGCGGCGGGATCGACGTCCGTGGCCGCGTAGACGGCGGGTGACTCACGCAGGATCTTCAGCGCCGCACCGGGCAGCGTCGTCCCGCGGACGACTACGACGACACCCGTGCTCACTGCTGCGCGGGCGCGGCACCGCGAGCGGGCAGCACGACGCCCTGGACGGCGTCCTTGTTCGGCACAAGGTTCATGCCCACAACATCCCACACGCCGTACCGCGGGTTGACGCGCAGGCCGCTCTGGCCGAGGTACGGCTGCAGCAGCCGGGTGCCGACCGCGGTCAGCTGCGCGTCGGTCGGCTTCTGGGCTTCCTGGTCGGCCGGGACGGCCTTGTCGGTGCCGCGGGCGCGGACGAAGAAGACGAACCAGTCGGGACTCTGCGGCTTCTGCGCCTGGAAGACGACGACGTGGTTCGTCTCGGTGCCGAAGAGCGCGGTCGACGCCAGGCCGACGTACTGGGCGGCGCTGAAGAGCTCGGCGGACTGGCCGGCGGAGTAGCCGCTGGGGCCGGGCATGCCGGTCTGCTGGGCCTGCTGGCCTTCCTTCTGCGCCTGCTGGACGACGCCCTGGACCTTGCCGGGGTCGTCGGCGAACTCCTTCGCGAGGTCGAAGGCGCGGGTGCGGGCGGCCTGGTCGTTGTCGGCGGTGGCGCTGATGCCGACGTAGTCCGCGCCGACGGACAGCTTCGGCAGCAGCTTCTGCGCGAGCTGCTGCTCGAGGACGACGTCGCTCGCGACCTCGTTGTGGTCACGCAGCTGCGAGACGATCTGGGTGAGCGCGACCTGGTCGCCCTGCCCGGTGTCGGCGACGGGCACGTTGCGCACCTGCGCGGCCAGCCCGGCGACCTTCGCCTGGTCGGCGACGAGGTTTTCCGACTCGCTCGCGCGCACAGTCAGCTCGTGGATGACGGTCTGCCGGACGATCTCGCGGCCAAGCAGGTCGAGCTTGTGCTCGGCGGCGAGCTTGCGCGCGTACGGGTGGTCGCGGACGGCCTGGTCGATCATCGACTGCACGCTGTCCAGGGAAACCGACCGGTCGCCGACGATGACGGCGCTGCCGACCTGACTCGGACCGGAACCGCACCCGGCGAGCAGAAGAGCACCGGCAACGACCGCGACCAGCGCGCGAGGGCGCCCCATGATCCGCATCACAGGCCATACCCTCTCACACCATCGCCCCCGAAACGCAACACCCATGAGGTCGCGCCGGCGGTAATGTCGACATATGGACCATTGGCTGACCATCGAAGTGTTCGACGGGGAGCATTCGGCTTCGCTGTGGCGCCTGGAACGAGGGGACGCACTCACCGAAGCGGCGCTGACGAACGGCGCTGAGCAGTGGGTTTGGCACGAGCACCGCTGGGGTGTGGTGCTGGAGATCGAGTTCACGACGGAGGAGAGAAGGGACGCGTTCCGAGCGTTGCCGGTCGTGACGGCGGCCCTGGACGCGGTCCCGGACCCGGTGCGCGGGCTGCTGGTGTACCCGGGGCGGGGCGGAGGAGCGGGATCCCGCAAGCCGCGACGGCCCCGGCCGCAGCCGATGTCGGGCGCCGGAGCGATTCCGGTGCCGGTCGAGTCGGTGCGGATGGGGCTGGCGGAGGCTCTGCCGCCGATGTTCAGCGAAGTCGGGTAAGGAGCTCGCGCCAGGCGGGGGTGGAGGCGGCGAGGGTGCCGCCTTCACGGTCCTTGGTGTCCCGGATCAGGACCGGCCGATCGATGGCCACCTCGACACAATCGGCTTGACTGCTGTGGGTGCTCTTCCGCCATTTTTCGGGCATGTTCACTCCCGGGAGGTCTCGCGCGAGTCGGGTGATGAGCATGCGTGATTCTGCCTCATCGAGAGCGGTCTTCGCGAGCGCGCGGAGAATGCGGCGGTAAGCCGAAATTTCGCGGGGGTCCTCCAGATAGAGCGCGGAAACTTCACTCTCCAGATAGATCAAGGGCCGGAACGAAGCCGACTCGACCAGCTGGAAGTCCCCGGCGAGCCCGGCATGCCCACCGGTTGCCGGTACTACCCGGATCGTGGTGTTGTCGCGAAGCTTCGCCAGTTGGTGGAGCTGGGCGCGCATCACCGCCGGAGTGGGGCCGACCGGCAGGCGCAGCGCGAATTCGTGGAGGTAGAACGTGAACCGCGACTGGGGGCGGGCGAGGATTGCTTGGCGGGACAGCCGGGTGAAGACCTGCTCATCCACCCGGTCGGGATCGGGTGGATTGCCCATTTCGTGCGCGAGCGACCGGGCGTAGTCAGCGGTCTGGAGCAAGCCCGGGATGACCACGCCGTGGAACGAAAAAATGGCGGTGGCCTGCTGCTCGTGCGCGATCAGGGTGCGGAGGTTTCCAGGGTTTTCGAGCAGGCCCGGCTTGCGCATCTCGTCGGCCAGGGCCATCAGCTCGTGGTATTCCGCACCCTTCACCCCCAGCACCGTCAGGAGCCTGGCCAGGTTCACCGGGTCCGGGCGGGCGCGGCCGCGGGTCACCGACGATACCCACTGCGCACTCATCTCCAGGCGCCGGGACATTTCCCGGACTCCCCAGCCCTTCTCCGCCATCCTCTCGAGGAGCCGTTCCCCCAGCTGCCGGGCCCGGATGTTCGGCTCGCGATATTCCGCCATGCGCGGAACCTAAAACCTCCGCCGAGCGAAACCCAGGCGCCACAACGGAAAGTCCCCCGAAATGGCGCCGGTGTCCAGCCCTCTTTACACGGCCGCAGGCTTCTTCGTCAGCTGGACCAGCAGTTTCGTGCACCACTCCAGCAGTTCTTCGTCCCGCAGCGTCGGCGCGCCGATCCGGCCGCCGGCCGGGCCTTCCGTCGGCTTGGGCACCGAGACCGTGTTCGTCACCGCCTTGAACACCGCCTTCGGGTACAGCCGCTTCAGGCGGACCATCTGCGAATCCAGCAGCGGCAGCGGCGCGAAGCGGATCGTGTTGCCCTGGACCGCCACTTCCGTCACGCCCGCCTCGCGGCACGTGTGGCGGAACCGCGCCACCGCCAGCAGCCTGTTCACCGGCGCCGGCGGCTGGCCGTAGCGGTCGATGAGCTCTTCGCGGACCGCGTCGAGCCCCTCCGTGTCCGGCGCCGCCGCGATCTTGCGGTACGCCTCCAGGCGCAGCCGCTCGCCCGGGACGTAGTCGTGCGGGATGTGGGCGTCGATCGGGAGGTCGACGCGGACTTCCGCCAATTCCTCCTCTTCCGCCGGCTCGGCGCCCGCGTGCCGGCGGAACGCGTCGACCGCCTCGCCGACCAACCGCACGTACAGGTCGAACCCGACGCCCGCGATGTGCCCCGACTGCTCCGCACCCAGGATGTTGCCCGCGCCGCGGATCTCGAGGTCCTTCATCGCGACCGCCATGCCCGCGCCCAGCTCGGTGTTCTGGGCGATCGTCGCCAGGCGGTCGTGCGCCGTCTCCGTCAGCGGCGCCTCCGGCGGGTACAGGAAGTACGCGTACCCGCGCTCGCGCCCGCGCCCGACCCGGCCGCGCAGCTGGTGCAGCTGGGCCAGCCCCAGCAGGTCACCGCGCTCGACCAGCAGCGTGTTGGCGTTCGAGATGTCCAGGCCGGTCTCGACGATCGTCGTGCAGACGAGCACGTCGTACTCGTTCTCCCAGAAGCCCTGGATGATCTTCTCGAGCTTTTCCTCGTTCATCTGGCCGTGCGCGGTGACGACCCGCGCCTCCGGCACCAGCTCGCGGATCCGCCGCGCCGCCTTCTCGATCGACGACACCCGGTTGTGGACGTAGAAGACCTGGCCGTCACGGAGCAGCTCGCGGCGGATCGCCGCGCCCACCTGCTTGTCGTCGTACGCGCCGACGTACGTCAGGATCGGGTGCCTGTCCTCCGGCGGGGTCAGGATCGTCGACATCTCGCGGATGCCCGCCAGCGACATCTCCAGCGTGCGCGGGATCGGTGTCGCCGACATCGTGAGGACGTCGACGTGCGTGCGCAGCGCCTTGATGTGTTCCTTGTGCTCGACGCCGAACCGCTGCTCCTCGTCGACGATCACCAGGCCGAGGTCCTTGTAGCGGATGCCGGTCTGCAGCAGGCGGTGCGTGCCGATGACGATGTCGACCTCGCCGCCGGCGAGCTGCTCGAGGATCGCGTCGGACTCCGCCTTGTTCGTGAAGCGGGACAGGCCCTTGATCGTCACCGGGAACGACCGCATGCGCTCGGTGAAGGTGTTCAGGTGCTGCTGGGCGAGCAGCGTCGTCGGCACCAGGACCGCGACCTGCTTGCCGTCCTGGACCGCCTTGAACGCCGCGCGCACGGCGATCTCCGTCTTGCCGTAGCCGACGTCACCGCAGATCACGCGGTCCATCGGGACGCCTCGCTCCATGTCCGCCTTGACCTCGTCGATCGCGGCGAGCTGGTCGTTGGTCTCGGTGAACGGGAAGGCGTCTTCCAGCTCGTGCTGCCACGGCGTGTCCGGCCCGAAGGCGTGCCCGGGCGCGGACTGGCGCGCCGCGTACAGCTGGACGAGCTCGGCGGCGATCTCCTTGACCGCCCTCTTGGCCTTGGCCTTGGTGTTCTTCCAGTCGGAGCCGCCCAGCTTGTTGAGCGTGGGCAGCTCGCCGCCGACGTACCGGGAGACCTCGTCGAGCTGGTCGGTGGGCACGAACAGCCGGTCGCCCGGGTGGCCGCGCTTCGAGGAGGCGTACTCCAGCAGCAGGTACTCGCGGGTGGCGCCGGCGACCGTCCGCTGGACCATCTCGACGAACCGGCCGATGCCGTGCTGGTCGTGCACCACGTAGTCGCCGGCCTTGAGCGCGAGCGGGTCGACCGCGTTGCGCCGCCGGGACGGCATCTTGGTGTTGAAGTCCTTTGTGGACGTTCCGGCGCCGGCGCCGCGGCCGGTGAGGTCCGCTTCGCTGAGCACGACCAGCGCGCGCTCGGGCGAGACGAAGCCGTCGGTGAGGCCGCCGCAGGTGACCGTGACCATGCCCGCGGCCGGCGGCCCGGTGAGGCCGTCACCGGCCTGGGTGGCCGGGACTTCGGCGCTCGTGAGCTGCTCGACCGCGCGCGCCGCGGTGCCGTGGCCGGCGACCACGAGCACCGCCGTGCCGCCCGCGGCGGTGTGGGCGCGCAGGTCCGCCGTCGCGCGCTCGATCTCGCCCCGGTAGGCGGGCGCGGCCTCGACCGAGACGCGGTAGACGTCAGGGTCTTCGCTGGTCAGCTGGGTGATCGTCCACCAGGCGCGCTTGGTGTCCTGCGCGTGGGAGGCGATCTCGTCGAGCCCGCGGTAGGCGGACGCACCGAGGTCGATCGGGGCCTGCCCGCCCGCCGCGGCCGTCGTCCAGGAGGCTTCGAGGAACTCCTGGCCGGTGCGGACGAGGTCGGCGGCGCGGGCGCGGATCTTCTCGGGGTCGGTGAGCAGGACGTGGGTGCCGGCCGGCATCGCGTCGGTGAGCAGCTCCAGCTCGCCTTCGCAGAGCACCGGGATGAGGGCCTCCATGCCCTCGACGGGGATGCCGTCGGCGAGCTTGGTGAGCATCTCGGCCAGGTGCGCGTCGGCTTCGTAGGTCTTCGCCAGCTCCGCGGCCTTCTCCTTGACCGGCCGGGTCAGCAGCAGTTCCCGGCACGGCGGCGCGGTGACCCGCGGGATCTCGCCGGGCAGCGACCGCTGGTCGGAGACGGCGAACGCGCGGATCTCGCTGACCTCGTCACCCCAGAACTCCACTCGGACGGGGTGCTGCGCGGTGGGCCCGAACAGGTCGAGGATGCCGCCGCGGACGGCGAACTCGCCGCGCTTCTCGACCATGTCGACGCGGGTGTACGCGAGCTCGACGAGCCGTTCGAGGAGCTCTTCGAACGGCGTCTCCTCGCCGACGACCAGGTCGATGGGCTTCAGCGAGCCGAGCCCGGGCGCCATGGGCTGGATCAGGCTGCGGACGGTGGCGACGACCACGCGCAGCTCGTCATCGCCGGTCTTCAGCCGGTGCAGCACCTCGAGCCGCCGCCCGACGGTGTCCGCCCGCGGGGACAGGCGTTCGTGCGGGAGGGTCTCCCAGCTCGGGAAGTCGGCGACTCTGCCTTTGCCCAGGAGGGCGCTGAGCGACGCGGTCAGCTCGTCGGCCTCCCGCCCGGTGGCGGTGACGGCCAGTACGGGACGGCCGGCGCCGGTGTCGGCGGCAATGGCGGCCGCGACGAGCTGCCGGGCGGCAACCGGGCCCTGCAGCTCGAGCAGCGGCGCACCGGCGCGCTCGACCACGCCGCGCAGGGCCGGGTCGGGAAGGATGGCGGTGAGGAGTCCGGACAGTGGAGCGTCGGTCACGGTCCCAGCCTACGTGCCACCCCCGACAGGTTTCCGATCACGGCTGGTCGCGCAGCAGATTCACCACCTCGGCAACGCGCGGCAGCTGCTCGTCGAACACCTTCGGGTCAGTGCTCGCGATCCGCAGCAGGAAGTGCTCCGCACCCTCGTACTTCCGCAGCTCCGCCGCCACCTCGGCAACGCTGCCGGTGACCTGCATCTGGATCCCCTGGACGAACGCCGCCGGTCGGCCGTAGTTCCTCTCGCAGTACTCCTCCAACAGGGCCTGGCCGCGGACCGGATCGTCCTCGACCAGCACCGTCGCGAACAGCGCCGGTGTCACCGGGCGGGTCGCGGACGCCCGGATCGACGCCAGGCCCGAGCCGTAGTCCGCGGGGTTCGGCGGGTAGGGCAGCCAGCCGTCGTACAGGCGGCCGACGCGCTCCAGCGCTCCCGGCGTGTACGCCGCCAGCCACACCGGGGGGCCACCCGCCCTGGCCGGGGCCGGGAACACCGGCAGGGAGTCGTGGTGCAGCACCGAGCCGTGGAACGAACCAGCGCCGCTCCAGATCGCCCGCCAAAGCGCCACGATGTCGTCCAGCCGGGCCCGGCGGCGCTCCCACGGCACTCCCGCGAACGCGAACTCCGGCTCGCTGCGCCCGGCGAACCCGGCGCCGACCGCCACCGTGACGCGGCCGCCGCTCAGCAGGTCGAGTGACAACAGCTGGTTGGCCGTCAGGATCGGGTTGCGCAGGGCCGGGAGCAGCGCCGCTGTCCCCAGGGTGACCTGCGAGGTCCGCGCGGCGAAGGCCGCGAGCATCGTCAAGGCGTCCAGCGGCGCCCGCGCGAGGGTGTCGCCCACCCAGACCGAGTCGAGGCCGAGCTCCTCCGCGGAGACGGCGGTGCCGACCAGCTCGGGCGCGGTCCGCCCGGCGTCGAGGATGGGCTGGTAGGTCGGGATGACCAGGCCGTAGTTCGTCATGGCCGTAGCGTCGCCGGAACCGGAGTATGCCCTCAATTCCCCGCGGGGAATGGACGCGCCGAGCAGGATGGAGCCGTGGACTTCGGAACGGCGCTCAAGGACTGGCGCACCCGCCGTCGGATCAGCCAGCTCGACCTCGCCCTGCGCGCGGGCACGACCCAGCGGCACGTCAGCTTCATGGAGAGCGGCCGCTCGGTGCCCGGCCGCGGCATGGTGCTGCGCGTCGCCGAGTCCCTCGAGCTGCCCCTGCGCGAGCGAAACGGCCTGCTGCACGCCGCCGGCTACGCGCCGACGTACCCCGAAACGCGGCTCGACGACCCGGCGATCCGGCCGGTGCTCGACGGCCTGCGGCGGCTGCTCGACGGCCACCGCCCGTACCCGGCGATCGTCGTCGACCGCTACGGCGTGCTGGTCGCGGCGAACGACGGGTTCCGGCTGCTCACCGAGGGTGTCGCGCCGGAGCTGCTGCGCGAGCCGGTCGACACGCTGCGCCTGGCGTTGCACCCGCAGGGGATGGCGCCGCGTGTGGCCAACCTCGACGACTGGGCCCGGCACATCCTCGAACGCCTCCGCAACGACCTGGCCCGCACGCCGGACGAGCGGCTGGCCGCCCAGCTCGCCGAGCTGGAGGGGTACCTGCCACCCGCGGCCCCGCCCGGCCCGGAGCACCTGGGGTTCGCGGTCCCGGTCCGGCTGGCCACGTCGATCGGCGAGCTGCGGCTGATCACGGCGATCACGACGTTCGCGACCGCTGCCGACGTCACCGTGTCGGAGCTGAAGCTGGAGACGTTCCTGCCCGCGGACGCCGAGACCGCGGACCGCCTTCAGAGCAGCAGCGCCGTCGTGTGACCCGCCAGCAGCTCCGCGCTCGCCCACAGCACCGCCGCGCACACGCTGCCCGCCAAGAACCGCGGGTACGGCATCGCCGCCGAGCCCGCGACGCGGGGCACCAGCGTGCGGACGCCGGCCAGGCAGCGGCCCGCGATCACCGCCGGGACGCCGTAGCGCGCGACCGCCGTTTCCACCCGCCGCCACCCGTTCCGGTGGGACGACCGCGGTCCCCAGCGGCGCCCTTCGAGGTACGCGAGCTGGTCGCCCGAGACGGCCGCGGCGACCGCCACCAGCCAAGCGAGCCCGAGGTCGAGCGTGCCCCGCTCGGCGAGGAAGCCCATCAGCAGCAGCGTCGACAACGTCGGCAGCACGACCCCCGGCAGCAGGGCGGTTTCCGCCGTGATGACCAGCGCGCAGACCAGGTAGACGACCACCGCCGGCGCGTCAAGCAGGGGCCGCAGCAGGCTGGCCACGCCGAGTCCTCCCCACCGCCACCGGCAGCGCCGCGCGGTAGACGAACGCGGGCGGCAGATTGCCCCAAACGACCTTCGTGCGCTCCACGACGGCGAACCGGCTTCGCAGCAACGCGGCGAAGCGACGTGCAGGCGGCGTCCAGGCCGCGTGGGCGTACGCGAACGTCGTGAACCGCCCGTTCGAAGCCAGTGCCGCGATGACCGCGTCGAGGATGCGTTGCTGGCGGCCCCCGGGCATGGCCGTCCACGGCAGCCCGGAGACCACCACGTCGAAGCCGGTCCCGGTCGCCAGGTGTTCCGCCGAACCGGTGACGACCTCGACGCGGGGAAAGCGCTCGCTCAAGGCCGTCGCGAAACGCGGGTTGATCTCTACAGCCGTGAAGCGTGCTTCGGGGCCAAGCAGCGTGAGAACCGCTTCGGTGAACACGCCCGTGCCCGGCCCGAGCTCCGCGACGCACGACGCGCGTTCCAGGCCGAGGCCCGCCGTCATCTCTTCGGCCAGCCGCGGCGAACTCGGCGCGATCGCGCCCGTCAGCACGGGGTGGCGAAGGAATTCACTGGTGATCGACATGGCCCCGACGCTAGGAACGACCACGGTGGCCGCGAATCCGTTGCGTCGATCGGCTTGGTCCTCCCCCGGGAGGACTCCGATCGGACCGCGGGGATGACGACCCGGGCCGTTCCCGGCGCTACGTTCGACGCCATGGAGCGTCTCGTCGTGTGGGTGCGCTGGCACCGGTGGACGGTGGACCTGCCGCTGTACGGCGTCTTCGTCTTCCTCGCGCCGAGCTGGACGGGCCCGGAGCCGTGGATCGCGCGGGCGATCCCGCTGCTGTTCCTGCTCCCGCTCCTGGTGCGCCGCCGGTACCCGCGCACGGTCGCGGTGCTGACCATCGCCGGCGCGGCGGTGGTGTACTTCAACGAGATCTGGGCCTACGACCGCGGCCGCACCGAGCTGGCGATGGCGGTGGTGCTGTTCAACCTGGTGAAACGGCGGGACCGGGGGTTCGCCGCGGTGATCGCGGTGGCGATCGCCGTGCTCGGCACGCAGTGGTACGTCCTCTACGCGCCGGAGACGGCGAACCCGACCTTGGCCCTGGTCGGCATCCTGCCGCTGCACATCGCGGCGTGGGCGCTCGGCGAGTTCTTCCGCAAGCAGGAGGAACTCGCCGCCGAGGAGAAGAAGCGTGACGACGCCCAGACCCGCGCGGCGGTCGCGGAGGAGCGCACGCGGATCGCCCGCGAGCTGCACGACGTCCTGGCGCACAGCATCAGCGTGATCGTGCTGAACGCCGAAGGGGCCAAGCTGGCCCGCCACCGCGACCCGGCGGCGGTCGACCGCACGCTGGACACGATCGTCCACACGGGACGGGACGCGCTGGCCGAGCTCCGCCGGCTCATCGAGGTCCTGCACGCCGGCCGCGCGGCTCGCAGCCCCCAGCCGACGCTCGCCGAGCTGCGGGAGCTGGTCGGGCAGTCCGGCCGCGAGGTCACCCTCGACGTGACCGGCGACCCGGGCGAGCTGCCCGCGAGCGCGGCGCTGCAGGCGTACCGGATAGTCCAGGAGGCACTGACCAACATGATCAAACACGCTCCTGCCGACGCCACCGCTCACGTCGGCGTCGCTTTCGAGCAGCCCGAGGTGCGGATCGAGGTGACGAACACGGGCGGCCACGCGCCACCGGCGGCGGCGCTGCCGTCCTCGGGTCGGGGGCTGGCCGGGATGCGCCAGCGGGTCGAGATGTACCACGGCGAGCTGACGACCGGGCCGCTGCCGGACGGCGGGTACCGGGTGCGCGCCAGCCTGGTGGTGACCCCGTGACCACCCGGATCCTGCTCTGCGACGACCAGCAGCTCGTCCGCGTCGGCCTGCGCATGATCGTCGAAAGCCAGGACGGCCTCACCGTCGTCGGCGAGGCCGCCAACGGCGAAGAGGCCGTCACCCTGGCCCGGGAGCTCCGGCCCGACCTCGTCCTGATGGACGTCCGGATGCCGGTCCTCGACGGCGTCGCCGCGACCGCGCGGATCTGCGCCGAGCTCCCCGACGTGCGCGTCCTGGTCATCACCACCTTCGACCTCGACGAATACGCCTACGCCGCCCTTCGCGGCGGGGCGAGCGGGTTCCTCGTCAAGGACGCACCGGCCGAGGAGATGCTGGTCGCGATCCGCGGCGTGCTGCGCGGCGACGCCATGGTCTCGCCGTCGGTCACGCGGCGGCTGCTCGACCGGTACCTCGCCGACGACCGCGATCCGGTCGACATCGCGAAGCTCGGGGTGCTGACCGAACGGGAGAAGGACGTCCTGGGCCTCGTCGCGCGCGGACTGTCGAACACCGAGATCGCCGGGAAGCTGTACATCGGCGAGACGACGGTGAAGACGCACGTCGGGCGGGTGCTCGGCAAGCTGGGCCTGCGGGACCGGGTGCACGCCGTGGTCTTCGCCTATGAGTCCGGGCTGGTGCGGCCGGGTTCGTGAGCGCTTCGGCAGGACTCCGCCGGGTGACGCGCTCGGCGTCGAACGGCGATTTCACCGGTTGCTGGGAAGATGAGCCGTATGCGGCGTTCGCTGGGTCTCATCGGTGCGGTGTCCCTGCTGGTCCTGGGCTGTTCGGGGGCGGCGAGCGAGCCCGTGCAGAGCGTGCCGCCCGCCTCCTCGCCGGCCGCCGCCGGCGGGGCGTTCAAGGTCGAGACCGTGACCGCCGGGCTGGAGCACGGCTGGGACGTCGGCTTCCTGCCCGACGGCGGCATCCTCGTGCCGCAGCGGCCCGGGAAGCTCGCGCTGGTCCGCAACGGCCAGGCCACCGAGGTGCGCGCCGACTTCTCCGACGTCATGGTCAAGGGTGAAGGCGGCCTGCTCGGCATGGTCGTCAGCCCGGACTTCGCCACCAGCCGCGAGTTCATCACCTGCCAGGACCACCAGGAAGGCGGCAAGGCCGTCGACATCCGGCTGGTCACCTGGAAGCTGGCCGCCGACGGCGCGAGCGCGTCGAAGGTGAAGAACCTGCTCACCGGGCTGCCGGTGAACCCGAGCGGGCGGCACTCCGGCTGCCGTCCGACGTTCGCCCCGGACGGCGCGCTGCTCGTCGGCACGGGTGACACCGCGCGGGCGTCGATCGCACAGGACCGCCACTCCCTCGGCGGCAAGGTGCTGCGGCTGGACGCGAAGACCGGGGAACCGTTGCCGGACAACCCGTTCATCGGCTCGAGCGACCCGCGCGAACGGCTGATCTACACCTACGGCCACCGCAACGTCCAGGGCGTGGCGATCCGGCCGGGCAGCGGCCAGGTGATCACCGCCGAGCACGGGCCGTCGTTCGACGACGAGGTGAACCTGCTGAAGCCGGGCGCGAACTACGGCTGGGACCCGTCGAAGGGCGGCACCGAGCCGGACTACGACGAGAGCGTGCCGATGACCGACCTCCAGCGCTTCCCGGACGCGGTGAGTCCACTGTGGACGTCCGGGAAGACGACCGAGGCGATCAGCGGCGACGCCTTCCTGACCGGTGACCGGTGGGGGAAGAACGACGGGGCGCTGGTCGTGGTCGCGCTCAAGGGCCAGAAACTGCTGCTGTACCACCTGGACCCGGCGGGGAAGGTCCTCGACGTCACGCTGCCCCCGGAGTTCGACGACAAGTTCGGCAGGCTGCGCGCGGTCCGCAGCGGCCCGGACGGCGCGCTGTACGTGACCACCTCGGACGGCTCGGACGACAAGCTGCTGAAGGTCACGCCCGCCGGACCATGAGAAAGGCACGGCAACGGCGTGCCGTGGGCACTTCCGCACGGGGTGGCGGTTCGCGGAACATGGTGTGCACCAGAGCTTCCGCCCGCCCCCGACGCGTGTTGGACGCGGTCCGAAGAGTGCGTTCCCGCGGCAGCACCGCGCCGGTCCCCGGGCGCCATCGCCGACCTGGCGACCCGGGGACCGGCATCCATCAGGCCTTGCCGGCGCCGAGGGAACCCTTGAGCGCACCGAGCGCGGTGGTCACCGCCGACGTCGCGGCAGGCCAGTCGATGGCGTCGTTCCAGGACGCCATCACGGCGATGGCGTAGGTCCGGGACGTGGTCCGGACCAGGCCGGTGGTGTTGAGCACCCGTCGGCCCTCGGAGCTGCCCCAGCCCTGCTTCACCGCCCACGCCGTGCCCGGGAACGCGCGCGGGATCCCGAAGTGCTGGTCGAACCCGTCGACGGCGGTGCGCGGGGCGTTCTCCATCGCTTCGGTGAGGAACCCGCGTTCTGCTTCGGGCAGTTTCGCGGTGAGGTACCGGTAGACCGCGACGACGTCGGTGGGCGACATCCGGGTGGAGCCCCACTGGCCCGCGTCGGCCGGCGGCGTGGTGTGCGTGAGCCTCAGCTTCGCGACCTGCCGCCGGACGATTTCCGGGCCGCCGTTCTGCTGCCACAGGTGGCTGGCGACGTGGTCGTCGCTGGCGGCGAGCATGGTGCGGACGGCCGTCGCTTCGCTGCCCGTCGGCACTCCGGAGCGGTCGATCAGGTCGAGGGCGATGAGCAGCTTGACCACGGACGCGGCGGGCTGCGGCTGGTCGGCCTTCCAGCGCGTCTCGACGGCGCAGGCGTCCAGGTCGACGATTTCGATCCCGAGCCGGGGTTCGTTGCCCGTGTCCAGCAGCGCTTTCCGCGCTTCGGCCACGAGGTTCGCCTGCCTGCCCGCGGGAGCCGACGGCGGCGAAGCGCACCGGGTCTGCCAGCGGTCGCCCGCGGAGCCGCTGTTGACGGCGAACGCGATCAGCAGGCCGGCGACCACGATGACCACGGCCGTCCCGACGAGCAGTTTCGGGTTGTTCAGTCGTGCGAGCACGGTGCACCTCCGCCGGATCGGTGAGGGATCCGAAGCTATGGCGGAGGTGCGCCGCGGGTATCGCCCGATGAGCCAGGGTGTTCCGGCCGTCCGGCGGACAACCGGCGCGCGCATCGGCCGATCGGCCGATGTCCGGGCGTTATTTGCCCAGGTGAGCCCCACCGTTGACGTGCACGACCTGCCCGGTGACGTGCCCCGCGGCGGGGCTCGCCAAGAACGTCACGACGGCGACGACGTCTTCCGGTGTGCCGGGTCGCTTGTTCATCGTGTTGCCGATCAGCCACTCGCGGCGCGAGTCGCTGAGCTGCCCGTGGAAGAACTCGGTCTCCCCGATCAGCCCCGGCGCGACGACGTTCGCGGTGATCCCGCGCGGCCCGAACTCCCGGGCCACGCTGACGTTCCAGCCTTCGACCGCGGCCTTCGCGGCGCCGTACGACCCGGCGCCGGTGTGCGCGGCGATCGAGCCGATGGTGATGATCCGCGCGCCGTCGGCGAGGCGGTCGCGCAGCGCGTGGGTCACCAGCGCCGCACTGACCACATTGGACTTCAGGTTCCGCTCGAACGCGGCCGCGAAGCCGGCCAGGCCGCTTTCGTCGCCGTCGAGGAAGTCCGTGTTGCCGCCGGCGTTGTTGACCAGGACGTCAACGCGGTCCGGCAGCTCGTCCAGAGCGGCTTCGACGGCGGCCGGATCGGCGGCGTCGAAGACGACGGGCCGCGCACCGGCGAGCGCCGCGGCTTCGGTGAGCACCTTTTCCCGGCGCCCGGTGATCGTGACGCGCTCGCCGGCCTGCGCGAAGGCCGCCGCCACGGCGTAGCCGATGCCCGTGCCGCCGCCCGTCACCACGATTTCCCTGTTGTTCCCCATGCGCTCGACCCTAGTGCCTAGGATCGGGGCATGAGCAAGATCGACGAGGCCGTGGCGGCACTGGCGTGATCGACAAGATCGCCTGGATCCACGTCGCGGACGGCCGAATCCTGGCAGCCCGCTCGCGGGGCAAGGACAAGTTCTACCTCCCCGGCGGCAAACGCGAGCCCGGTGAAACCGACGCCGAGACGCTGGTCCGCGAAATCCGCGAAGAACTCGGGGTGGAGATCTCGGTCGAGTCGATCGCGCCGGCCGGCACGTTCGAGGGCCAAGCGCACGGCCACGCGGAGGGCACGATCGTCCGCACCACGGCGTACTCGGCCGAGTACCGCGGGACACCCCAGGCGTGCGCGGAGATCGAAGAGATCGCGTGGCTCACCTACGCGGACCGGCCGCGGGTTTCGCTGGTGGCACAGCAGATCTTCGACCACCTGCACGAAACCGGCCTGCTGCGGTGATCGACAAGATCGCCTGGATCCACCTGGTGGACGGCCGGATCCTCAGCACGCGCTCGCGCGGCAAGGACGTGTACTACCTTCCCGGCGGTAAGCGCGAGCCCGGCGAAACCGACCGGGACACGCTGGTCCGCGAGATCCGCGAGGAACTCGACGTGGCGATCGTGCCGGAATCGGTCGCCGCCGCGGGGACGTTCGAAGCACAGGCGGACGGCCACGCCGCGGGCACGCTGGTCCGGATGACCTGCTACACCGCCGGCTACCGCGGCACTCTGAAGGCGAGCAGCGAGATCGAAGAGATCGCGTGGCTCGGCTACGCCGACCGCGGGCGGGTTTCCGCGGTGGACCAGCTCATCTTCGACCACCTGCACCAGGCCGGGCAGTTGCGATGAGCGGCGCGTCCCGCGAAAACGCCCGGAACCCCACTCCGTAATACAACTCCCGGGCCGGCGCCGCCTCGCCCATGCACACGACCGTCGCGTGCCGGGCGCCCGCCTCGGTCGCCAGCTTCATCCCGTGCAGCAGCATTGCCCGGGCCAGCCCTTTGCGCCGGTAGCCCGGGTGCGTGCCGACCGGCTCGAACTCGACCGTCTCGTTCACCTCGTCGAGCCACATGATCGTCGAGCACGCCATCGTCCCGTCCGGCGCCTCCACCAGGACGTGCAGGTCGGCGCGGTAGCCCGGGGCGCGCCGCAGGCTCTCGTACGACGCCACCGTGTACGACGTCGGCGTCCAGGCGTCCACGTGCGCCTGGACCACGGCCTCCGGCGCGACCTCCGCCGCGGTGCGGAAGGAAAACCCCTCCGGCAGTGAAGGTTCCTCCAGCTCATCCAGTTCACGCGAGTTGAGCTGCGACCACGCGTCGGGCGCATCGGGCTCGTAGCCGTGCGCGGCCCAGCGCTGCAAAGCAAAGGAATCCGCCGCCGCCGGGAGCAGCGTGCGTGTGACGCCGGGCGCCGTCTCCGCGTACCAGGCGATCACTTCGTCGACCAGCTCAGCGTGGGCCGGGTGCACCTGGTAGGCCAGGTAAGCGTTCTCGATGTCCCGGACCGAGCCGTCGTTCCGGTGGACCCGGCGCGGCAGCTCGGCCCAGCCCCACGCGACCGGCTCACCGCCGGAGAACCACAGCCGGTGCTCGCCCTCGCCGCCCGTGCGGCCCCAGTTCCAGGCCAGCTCGCCGTACGACGCGTCGGCGTTGACCAGCTCCGGGTGGGTGGCGGTGATGCGCTGCGCCAGGCTCTGCATGTGCCGCAACTTCGCGAACTCGGCCATACCCACCACTGTCGCAGAGCCGTCCAGCCGTTTACCCCAGCCGGAGCTTCGGCTTGTGCTCCAGGTGTGACAAGCCGTTCCACGCGAGGTTGACCAGGTGCGCCGCAACCTCGTCGCGCTTGGGCTTGCGCGCGTCCAGCCACCACTGGCCGGTCAGCGCCACCATGCCCACCAGCGCCTGCGCGTACAGCGCGGCCAGCTTCTCGTCGTAGCCGCGGGCCGCGAACTGCTGGGCCAGGATGTGCTCGACCTGGCTCGCGATGTCGTTCAGGACCGTGGAAAACGTCCCCGTCGAGCTCGCCACCGGGGAGTCGCGGACCAGGATGCGGAACCCGTCGTGGGAATCCTCCACGTAGGACAGCAGCGCCGTCGCCGCCTGCTCCAGCATCGCGCGCGGGTGGCCGCCGTGGAGGGTCGAAACCATCCGGTCGAGCAGGAGCTGGGTTTCGCGGTCCACGACCACCGCGTAGATGCCTTCTTTACCGCCGAAGTGCTCGTACACCACCGGTTTGGACACGTTGGCGCGGTGGGCGATCTCTTCGATCGACGTGCCGTCGAAGCCCTTCTCGGCGAACAGGGCCCGAGCCACGTTCAGCAGCTGCTGACGCCGCTCGGTGCCGGTCATCCGGACGCGGGTCACCGGGGCGGCCGGACGGGCCCCGGTGACCTGCTGCTCACGCTTCGAACGTCGTCTCCCCGCCATCGGGGCAGCCTAGTTGACTAGCCCTTTTCCGTCGCGATACGGGCCAGCCGCTGCGGCGTCGGCCAGCGGACGTCGTGCACCCAGCCGAACTTCTCGAAGATCCAGATCAGCCGCGCGGAGATGTCGATCTGACCGCGCTTGACGCCGTGGCGCGCGGACGTCGGGTCGGCGTGGTGCAGGTTGTGCCACGACTCGCCGAAGGAGAAGATCGCCAGCGGCCAGAAGTTGGCCGACTTGTCGCGGGCGGCGAACGGGCGCTCCCCGATCATGTGGCAGATCGAGTTGACCGACCAGGTCACGTGGTGCAGCACGCAGATGCGGACCAGCCCGGCCCAGAAGAACGCCGTCACCGCGCCCCACAGCGACCACGAGATGAGCCCGCCCAGGATGGCCGGCAGCACCAGGCTGACCAGGGCCCACAGCCAGAACAGGTCGTCGACCTTCTTGATCGCCGGGTCCTTCACCAGGTCCGGCGCGAAGCGCTCGGCGTTGGTCTGGTCGCGCTCGAACAGCCAGCCCATGTGGGCGTGCCAGAAGCCCTTGGCGATGGCCCACGGCGAGGTGCCGAACGCCCACGGCGAGTGCGGGTCGCCGTCGCGGTCGGAGAACGCGTGGTGGCGGCGGTGGTCGGCGACCCAGGTGATCACCGGGCCCTGCAGGGCGATGCTGCCCGCGATGGCCATGAACACGCGCAGCCACTGCTTGGCCTTGAACGAGCCGTGCGTGAAGTAGCGGTGGTACGACACCGTGATGCCGAGCCCGCTGATGGCGTAGAACACCACGAAGATGGCGACGTCGACCCAGCTCAGCCCCCAGCCCCACGCGAACGGCACCGCGACCAGCAGGGCCACCAGCGGGGCGATCACACCGAAGTAGACCGACAGCTGCACGCCGATGCCGCGCTTGCCGTCGATGACAGGTTTGGGCCCCTTGGGGGCCTCCGGCTCCCCGGTGGGCTGAGAGCGGTCGAGCGTGGCCGTCATACGCTTCACTTCTTCCTACACGGGCACGCCTGCTACCAAGGGCGCCCTAACCTACGATGCCGTAAGTTACGGTACAGGAGGTTCGGGCGGCTGGGGAGTGCCCGAACACACACACCGTCCCGGAGATCGGTTACCCGCCCGTGACGCGTCTAACGCATCCCCCGCGCGGACGACACCCGATCGTCGCTATCCTGACCAGGATCGATCCGCCGTAGTGTAATCGGCAGCACTTCAGATTTTGGTTCTGACAGTTCAGGTTCGAATCCTGGCGGCGGAGCAGCAGTAAGGACCGGAAACCCACGACACCGGGAGGTTGGCGCTGACCGACGAGGCGACCGACCCGGTGACGGCCAGGCGGCCCGCGCTGGCCGAGATGTCCGACGCCTGGATCGTCGGGCGCGCGCGGGAGCTCAACGCCGCGGTCCAGCGCCACGAGTACACCCAGCAGCTCGAGATCGTCGCGATGATGGACGAGCTGCTCGACGAGACCCAGCGGCGCGGCGAGCCCCTGCTGGTGGCCCAGCTGCTGCGCTCGTCGGCGCTGGCGCGGCTGGCCACGAAGGGCCTGGCCGCGGAGGCCGAGCCCCGGCTCGACGAGATGCTCGCGCACACCCGCCGCCACGGCATCGCCCTGCTGCGCGCCGACGCGCACGCCCTGCGCGGGCGCCGGCTGGTGATCGCCGCGCAGGAGGACGCCGCGCTCACCGAGATCGCCAGGGCGCTGGCCATCCTCGACGACTCGACCATCCCGGACCGCCAGGTCGGGCTGCGCAACTGGAACCGGCTGCTCTCCTCCACGCTGATCGACTGCTGGCTGGTGCTCAACCAGCTCGGCGTCTACGAAGCGGCCGAGGAGGTGATCGGCCGGGCCGCCGCGGCCATCCGCGAGAGCGCGAGCCCGCACGACATCGCCCTGCAGCTGATCAACCGGATCAAGATGCTGCTCGGCTGGGGCCTGCGGCTGGAGCGCATCGACGAGTACGACGAAAGCGCGGAGAAGTTCCGCACCGCGGCGTCGATGGGCGCGGCCGCCGAAGGCCCGTTCGCCGAGTCGCTGTTCCCGCGCAAGGCGAACATCGCAGCAATCGACCAGGTCGGCGTCCTGGCCGCGGCCCCGGCGCTGAACCAGCCGGGCGCCGAGCACATCGAGCGGCTGCAGAACCTCTACGGCGAGCGCGCGTTCGGGCACGACCGCGAGATCGTGGCGATCGCGCTGGCGCGCTGCCTGGACAAGGAGGGCCGCCGCGACGAGGCGCTGTCGGTCCTGCGCGAGACCCGCCAGTCGATCTCGGACGACACCTCGCAGCCGTCGATGCGGCTGAACATCGCCCGCGAACTGGCCCGGCTCGACACGACCCCGGACTACGCCTCGGGCGCCAGCGAGTCGCTGATCGACTACGCGCGGCGGCTGGAGTCGGAGATGTGGAGCCTGCGCGAGTCGCAGATCGCCACGCTGAACGCCCGCCGCGAGCACGAACGGCTGTCCGCCGAGCACGGCGCGATCACCCAGCAGGCGCTGCAGGACCCGCTCACCGGCCTGCCGAACCGGCGCGCGCTGGACGAGAAGCTGCGTCAGCTCGCCTCCTCGGCCGACGCGCAGCCGCTGGCGGTCGCGCTGGTCGACCTCGACGGCTTCAAGGGCGTCAACGACAAGCAGTCGCACGCCGAAGGCGACAACGTGCTGCGTGTCGTGGCGAGCACCCTTCGTGACGCCTTGCGCGGCGACGACCTGGTGGCGCGCTACGGCGGCGACGAGTTCATCGTGCTGCTCCCGGGCACGCCGGCGTCCGCGGCGAAGATGGCGCTCGGCCGCGCCGTGAAGTCCGTCTCCAACCTGCCGCACCACCTTTCGCACGGCGTCACGCTGTCGATCGGGCTGGTGTCGCTGCGCCCGCAGGAACGCGGCGAGCAGGTCCTCGCGCGCGCGGACGCGGCCATGTACCAGGCAAAACGCGGCGGCGGCAACCAGGTGGCGTCGGCGAACTCGATGGCCGCGGACCCGGCCGCCGCGTGGGCGGGCGAGGCCCCGCCCACCGACCCCGCGTGGGACGCCGAAGACCACGGTTAGGATCGGTGCCCGACAGAAGCCATCTTTTGGTAACCGTTGGGAGCGCCGTTGACCGGCCCGCTGAGCACGTTGATCCTGGCCGCGGGTGAAGGCACCCGCATGCGTTCCTCGACGCCCAAGGTGCTGCACCCGATCGCCGGGCGGCCCCTGGTCGAACACGCCGTCCGGGCCGCCGCCGGCCTGAACCCCGAACACCTCGTCGTGGTCGTCGGCCACGGCCGCGAGCTGGTCGGCGAACACCTCGCACAGCTCGGCACCGCCCTCGGCCGCCCGGTCGGCACCGCGGTGCAGGACCAGCAGAAGGGCACCGGCCACGCCGTGTCCTGCGCGCTCGCGACGCTGCCCGCCGACGTCACCGGCACGGTGATCGTCAGCTACGGGGACGTCCCGCTGCTCGACACCACCACCCTGGCCGCGCTGCTCGACGAGCACACCGAGGCGAAGAACGCGGTCACCGTGCTCACCGCGGTGGTCGCCGACCCGGCAGGCTACGGCCGGATCGTGCGCGACAGCGCGGGCAAGGTCACCGGGATCGTCGAGCACAAGGACGCCACCCCGGAGCAGGCCGCGATCACCGAGATCAACTCGGGCGTCTACGCCTTCGACGCGGCCGTGCTGCGCGACGGCCTTTCGCGCCTCTCGACCGACAACGCACAGGGCGAGCTCTACCTCACCGACGTGCTCGGCATCGCGAACGGCGACGGGCTGCACGTCGGCGCGCTGGTCGTCGACGACCCGTGGCTGACCGAGGGCGTCAACGACCGCGTGCAGCTGTCGGTGCTCGGCGCCGAGCTCAACCGCCGGATCGTGCAGCGCTGGCAGCGCGAGGGCGTCACCGTCGTCGACCCGGCGACGACCTGGATCGACGCGGGCGTGACGCTGGCCCGCGACGTCGTCATCGAGCCCGGCGTGCAGCTCAAGGGCACGACGTCGGTCGGCGAGGGCAGCACGGTCGGCCCGGACAGCACGCTGACGAACGTCTCCATCGGCGCGGGCGCCTCGGTCGTCCGCGTGCACGGCTCGGACTCGGAGCTCGGCGACGGCGTCAACGTCGGCCCGTTCACCTACCTGCGGCCGGGTACGAAGCTCGGCGTCAAGGCGAAGCTCGGCGCGTTCGTCGAGACGAAGGCGGCCGACATCGGCGCCGGGACGAAGGTGCCCCACCTGACCTACGTGGGTGACGCCACGATCGGTGAGCACAGCAACATCGGCTGTTCCAGCGTCTTCGTGAACTACGACGGCGTGAACAAGCACCGGACCGTTATCGGGTCGTATGTCCGGTTGGGCGCGGACAACACCTTCGTCGCCCCGGTGCACATCGGTGACGGCGCTTACAGTGGTGCAGGTGCCGTGATCCGCGAAGACGTTCCGCCAGGCACACTCGCGGTGTCGGCGCCACCCCAGCGCAACATCGAAGGCTGGGCGATCCGGCGCCGGCCGGGTACGCCCGCGGCGGAGGCGGCCCAGGCCGCCCTCGACGCCGATTCAGCAGCAGCAGGAACCGACGGGGAGTCGCCAGCATGAGTCCGAAGCAAGGGACGCCGAAGAAGAACCTGATGCTCTTCTCCGGCCGCGCGCACACGGAGCTCGCCGAAGAGGTCGCCAAGCACCTCAACGTGACGATCACCCCGCAGACGGCGCACACGTTCGCCAACGGCGAGCTGTTCGTCCGGTTCGAGGAGTCCGTCCGCGGGACCGACGCCTTCGTCATCCAGGCGCACACCACGCCCATCAACGAGTACGTGATGGAGCAGCTGATCATGGTGGACGCGCTCAAGCGGGCGAGCGCGAAGCGGATCACCGTGGTGATGCCGTTCTACCCGTACGCGCGCCAGGACAAGAAGCACAAGGGCCGCGAGCCGATCTCCGCGCGGCTGATCGCGGACCTGTTCAAGACCGCGGGCGCCGACCGGATCATGACCGTCGACCTGCACACCGCGCAGATCCAGGGCTTCTTCGACGGCCCGGTCGACCACCTGATGGCGCAGACCGTGCTGGCCGACCACATCAAGGCCACCTACGGCGACGCGGACATCACGGTCGTCTCCCCGGACTCGGGCCGCGTGCGGCTGGCCGAGAAGTGGGCCGCCCAGCTCGGCGACCGCCCGATCGCGTTCATCCACAAGACGCGTGACCCGGACAAGCCCAACCAGGCGGTGGCCAACCGCGTGGTCGGCAAGGTCGAGGGCAAGCTCTGCGTGCTGATCGACGACATGATCGACACCGGCGGCACGATCGTGAAGGCCACCGAGGCCCTGATCGAAGAGGGCGCGGCCGACGTCGTCATCGCGACGACGCACGGGATCCTGTCCGACCCGGCCACCCAGCGGCTCTCCTCCTGCAAGGCGCGCGAAGTCATCGTGACGAACTCGCTGCCGATCCCGGAGGAGAAGCGGTTCCCGGGCCTGACCGTGCTGTCGATCGCCCCGATGCTGGCCGAAGCCATCCAGCAGGTCTTCGAAGACGGCTCGGTGACGTCCCTCTTCGACGGCAACGCCTGAGGTTCCCTTCCGCCGGGCGCGAACTCCGCGCCCGGCGGGGGTTCCCGGCACTAGCGTCCCCGGCATGGGGAAGTTCAAGTTCGGCGTCAGCCTCCGGGAAACCGGCGGCCGGGACGCCTGGATCGCCAAGTGCCGCCGGGCCGAAGAGCTCGGCTACGACGTCATCACCGTGCCCGACCACCTCGGCACCGGCCGGTTCGCGCCGTTCCCGGTGCTGGCCATGGCGGCCGCCGTCACCGAACGGCCGCGGCTGGGCACGCTGGTGTCCAATGTGCCCTTCTACAACCTCGCCCTCTTCGCGCGCGAAGCCTCTTCGACGGCCGCGTTGCTCGACGGCCGCCTCGACCTCGGGCTCGGCGCCGGGCACATGAAGAGCGAGTTCGACGCCGCCGGCCTGCCGTGGCAGAAGGCCGCCGAGCGCATCGCCTACCTCGGCGAGAGCCTCGGCTACCTGCGGAAACACTTCGAGGACGAGGGCATCGAGCACCCGCGGCTGCTCATCGCGGGCAACAGCGACGGCGTCCTGGACCTGGCCGCGGAGCACGCCGACATCGTCGGGTTCGGCGGCCTGCGGCAGCAGCCCGGCAAGCCACCCGGCACCTTCAAGCTGGACAACGCCGAAGCGATGGACGAGCGCGTCGCCCACTTCCGCGCGAAGACCGGCCGCGATGTCGAGCGCAACATGCTGGTCCAGCACGTCGAGGTCACCGGCGACCGTCTTGCCGCCGCCGAAGCGTGGCACGAAAAGACCGAGCGCAGCGCCGTCCCGGACGCCCGGGAGCTCCTCGACGCGCCCCAGTTGCTGCTGGGCACGGTCGAGGAGATCGCCGGGCAGCTGGAAACCCGGCGCGAGCGGTACGGCTTCTCGTACATCACGGTGTTCGAGCAGTACCTCGAAACCTTCGCGCCGGTGATCCGGGAACTTCAGTAAGCGACGGTGAACCGGGCCCGGCGGTGCTTCGGCTGCTCGATCTCGTCGACGTAGGCGATCGCGAAGTCGTCGCCGCCGATGTGCGAGCGGCCGTTCTCGTCGGTCAGCAGGACGTCGCCACCGACCCGGAACTCGCCACGGCGCTCACCGGGGGTCCAGGCACCGAACTCGGCGGCCGGGCTGACGTAGAACCAGTCGACGTTCTCGGGCTGCTCGCGCAGCAGCCCGAGGACCTCGGCGTGGTTGCCGGCCTCCTCCTTGTACTCGGCCGGGAACTCCGGGGTGTCGAACAGCCGCGGGCCGCCCTCGGCCACGTGCAGGCTGGCCGCCCCGCCGACGAACGACAGCCGGGCCCCGTGCTCGCTCGCGATCCGCGCCAGCGCCGGGACGGCGTCGATCAGCTTCTCGCCGTCGAGCTCCCGGGCCGGGGTGGCGACCACGATGACGTCGGCGTCCTTGGCGAGCTGCGCGACGAACTCTTCGTCGTGCAGCGAGCCCTGCACCGCTTCGACGCCTTCGGGCACCGAACCCGCGTGGCGCGCGACCCCGACGACGTCGTGCCCGCGGCGCAGCGCCTCCGCGCCGATGCGGCTCCCGGCGTACCCGGTTCCCCCGAAAATGACCAGCTTGGCCATGTCTGATTCTCCGTTCGTTTCGGCTGTCCGCAGCCGATGCTAGGAACGGAAGATCACCTACTTCAACGGAAGCAACACACCTGGGGGTAGGTGCCCAGGTCAGCCGCCCAGGCCGGCGAACTCCGCGGCCACCTTCTGCTTCACGGCGTTGACGTCCAGGCCCGCGCGGACCTCCGCCGTGGCGTTCGGCTTGGAGAGCACCTGGTAGCTGGCCGTGCGGTTGGGCAGCTTGAACTTCACCGCGCAGGAGAGCTGGATCGTCTTGTACGGCTCCGCGTCCCCGGCCGCCGTGCACGTCTGCGCACCGAGCGACTCGGCGCTGACCTCGACCGACAGGGTGATGTGGACGACGCTCTTCTCCCCCGACGCCGGCGTGCCGACGACGCTGTTGGAGACGTCGACCGTCGTCGTGCAGGAGCCGACGAAGTCCTTGCAGTCAAGCTTGTCGTTGGTGACGACGGCGCTGGCCTGCACCAGCCCCTCGAACGGCTGGCCCAGCCCGCCGACCGCGGTGTCGAGATCGGTGTGGAACGCCTTGACCGCGTCGCCGGTGAGCGCGGTGACGCCGAACTCGGCGCCGTACTTCGGCCCGTTCTGCGGGTCGAGCAGGGCCGGGGCGAAGCTGACGACGCGGTTCGGCTTGGCCGTCGTCACGCGCAGCACGCTCGGGGCCGCGCCCAGCTGGTAGACCTCGGTGCCGTCGGGCAGCTTCTCGATGACCGGCTCGCCCATCCGGTCGAGCCCGGACAGTGCCTTGCGCAGGCCTTCGGCGAGGGCGGGCGGCGAGAAGCGGGCCGCCGGGTCGAAGGGCAGTTCGGAGCCGAGCGAACGCACCCAGCTGGTGCCGAACTGCGTGCCCTCGTCGATGGCGTGCGCCTTCCAGTAGTCGGCGTCGGCCTGCAGGAAGAACTGGTTCGCGGCCACCGTGACCTGGACGAACCGGCCTTCCAGCGGCAGGCCGCCGACGGCGTACCCGCCGCGGGTGATCCGGAACTGCTGCTCGGCGCCCTTCACCGTGGACTTCAGCGCGACCGCCGGCGCCTGGCCCAGCGCGGTCAGTGCCGCTTCGACCGCGGTGCGCTGCTGCGCGCGCCGGTCGGCCGTCGCCTGGTCGGCCGCGGAGACCCCGGCGGTCCCGGCCACGGCCACCTGGCAGCCGGCCAGCACTCCACCCAGCAGCAGCACCGCCGCCACCCTGCTCCACCGAGCGCGCATTCCCGCCCCCTGCTCTCCCGCTACCGAGCACACCTCGGCCGACGTCGATCCGCCACCGGATTTGTGTCGTCACGTACCGGGGTTCCAGGAGGGTTCTAGCCTGGGCCGGGCACCCGCCGCAACCCACCGTGATGAGGTTGGTTTACACTCTTGAAGTTGTCTCGGCGAGGCGGGGCCCTTCTGGGGTGCCCGGCGTGATCGACGCGGCGGCTCGAGTAGCCCCCGTCGTCGTGCACGCCCGGAAACTCGCCGCCGAAACTTCCTTGAACAGAACACACACCGGCTTCCCCCGCCGCAGCATGCTGTCTTGATTTGAAGGAGTGCCACACCGTGTCCGAGGTACGTCTGTCCGTCGAGCCGCGCACCGAGTTCGGCAAGGGCGCCGCGCGTCGCACGCGTCGCGCCGGCAAGATCCCCGCCGTGCTGTACGGCCACGGCTCGGACCCGCGGCACTTCGCGCTGCCGGCCATCGAGTTCGCCCGCGTCGTGCGCGAGAACGGCTCGAACGCCGTCATCACCCTGGACCTGGAGGGCGCCAGCGAGCTGGCCCTGACCAAGACCATCGTGGTGCACCCGCTGAAGAACTACATCGAGCACGTCGACCTGCTGGTCGTCAAGCGCGGCGAGAAGGTCACCGTCGACGTCCCGGTCGTCGTCTCCGGCACCCCCGGCCCCGGCGGCCTGGTCAACCAGGACGTCGACACCCTGCAGGTCGAGGTCGAGGCGCTGCACATCCCGGAGCAGGTCGAGGTCTCGATCGAGGGCCTCGAGGTCGGCACCCAGATCCTGGCCGGCCAGATCGAGCTGCCCCAGGGCGCGACCCTGGTCACCGACCCGGAGTCGCTCGTCGTGGCCGTCAACGAGCCGCAGCGTGAAGAGACCGACGAAGACGCCGAAGCTGGCGAAGAGTCGGCCGAAGCCGCCGAATAGCATCACCGTATGACGGAAGACCTGCCCGGGGCCGGCGAGCTTGTTTTGCTCGCCGGCCTTGGCAATCCAGGACCCCAATACGCCGGAAACCGGCACAATGTCGGATTCATGGTGCTGGACGAGCTCGCCGCCCGGGTCGGCGGCAAGTTCAAGGCGCACAAGACCGGCGGTGAGGTCCTCGAAGGCCGGCTGGCCGGCCGCCGCGTGGTGCTGGTGAAGCCGCGCTCGTACATGAACCTCTCCGGCGGACCGGTGGTCGGCGTAGCGAAGTTCTACAAAGTCCCGCCGTCCGGCGTGGTCGTGGTGCACGATGAGCTCGACGTGGACTTCGGTGCGCTGAAGCTCAAGTTCGGTGGCGGCGACAACGGGCACAACGGGCTCCGGTCGATCACGAAGTCGCTGGCCACCCGCGACTACTACCGGGTGCGGTTCGGCATCGGCCGCCCGCCCGGCCGCCAGGACCCGGCGGACTTCGTGCTGAAGGACTTCTCGACCGTCGAGCGCAAGGAACTCCCGCTGGAGGTGGATCGGTGCGCGGACGCGACCGAAGCGCTGATCGGCACCGGCCTCGCGGCCGCGCAGAACGCCTTCCACGCGGGCTGACATGGGTGGCGAGGTGAAGCCATGACCCCCGACGAAGTCCGGGCGATCGCCTTCGGCAAACCCCGGTTCGGCCGGCGCGGCTACAACGAGGACGAGGTGGACGCCTTCCTCGACCTCATCGCCGAGGCACTGGCCGGGCGCAACATCCTGACGCCGGACGACATCCACTACGTCGAGTTCACGATCATGCCTGTCGGCATGCGCAGCTACGACCAGGCCCAGGTCGACCTGTTCCTCGACGAAGCCGAAGCGGCGCTGGTCGAGCTCCGCAACCCGCGGCCGGTGGTGGTCGAGGAGGAGCCGCAGCGGCCGCAGGGCACCCGGAAGTGGTTCGGGCGCAGCTGACGTTCCACGTCACCCTGTGAACCCGGTTACACAGCGCTCGGTAGCGCGGACTCACCCGAAGGCAGGCGTGCGGCCGCCCGTGGGGGTGAGGTTGGGGTTCCGCCCTTTCGGGGAGGCTGTCCGCGGGTTAGGACGGTGTACGGGAGTTTTCGCACCCGCCCAACCCGGAATCGGAGAGTTCCATGTCGTTCACCGCCGAAGACCTCGCCGAGGTCACCTTCGGTAACGCCCCGATCGGCCGCCGTGGCTACGCGAAGGATGAGGTCGACGCGTTCATCCGGCGGATCGCCAAGACGCTCACCGACGAGGACGACCTGACCGCGGCCGAAGTGCACCACGTGATGTTCGCCAAGCCCCTGATCGGCAAGCGCGGCTACGACGAACGCGAAGTCGACGAGTTTCTGGACGTGGTGGAGGACCAGCTGGCCAGCCGTACCGGCCAGGCCCCGGACCTGCCGGGGGCACGGACGTCGACCGAGGCCACGGCTGAGCGGGCTACCCCGCCCACCATCCGGGCGGTGCGCGTCCAGCAACGCTGACCGTTCCGGCGGCGGGCCATCGAGGCCCGCCGCCGGAGTACGTCAGGCGTCGGCGTTCTTCGAGATCTTGTCCGCGAACTGGACCGCCGTCGCCGCGCGCTTCACCTTGCCCGACGGTGTCTTCGGCAGGCTGCCCGCCGGGAGCACCACCACCGCGTACGGCCGCATGTCGACGGCGTCGCGGACTCGGGCCGAGACCTGCTTCATCAGGTTCTTCTCGGCCTCGGCGTCGCCCGCCAGCTTCGACTCCACCACCACCGCGAACCGCTCGCGGCGGCTGCCCGCGTCCAGCCGGACCGCCACCGCGTTGCCCGCGCGGACGCCCTCGACCGACGTTGCCGCGCGCTCGATGTCCGTCGGGTACAGGTTGCGGCCGCCCATGATGATGACGTCCTTGCGGCGGCCGCAGATGACGATCTGGCCGTCGACCAGGTAACCCAGGTCCCCGGTGTTCAGCCACCCGTCCTCGTCCTGCGTCGCGACCGGGCCGTCCATCGTGAGGTAGCCGGGCGTCACGGCCTCGCCGCGGAGCCGGATTTCGCCGACCTGGCGCTCACCCAGCCGCGCGCCCGTCTCGTCGACGATCTCCGCCTCGAGCCCGTCGAGGGGCCGGCCGAGCAGCGCGAACGACCGGACGCCGTCGGTGCCGCGCCGCGGGTCGTCCTCGGGGACCGGCACCGCTCGGTTCTCCGCCTCCAGCGCGTCGGCTTCGACGACGTCGAGGGTGAGGCCGGTGAACAGCGGTGCGAACGACACCGCGAGCGTCGCTTCCGCCATGCCGTAGGCCGGGAAGACGCACTCGGCGGGCATCTTGAACCGCGCGCCGGCGTCCACAAAGGTCTGGACGGCGGACTCGTCGATGGGCTCGGCGCCGTTCAGCGCGATGCGCAGTTTCGAAAGGTCGAAAGCGTCGTCTTCGTCGACGCGGGCCATCCGGCGCCCGACGATCGCGTACGCGAAGTTCGGCGCCGCCGTCGTGGTGCCGCCGTACTTGGTGATCAGCTGCGGCCAGATCAGCGGCCCGGAGAGGAACTCGACCGGCGTGATCTTGACCAGCTCGACGCCGAAGGTCATCGGCACGGTCAGGAAGCCGACCATCCCCATGTCGTGGAACGTCGGCAGCCAGGACACCATCACGTCGACGTCGAAGTCGAACTCCGCGCGCTCGACCATGGCCTTGACGTTGGAGTACAGGTTCCCGTAGGTGATCCGCACGGCCTTCGGGTCGGCGGTCGAGCCGCTGGTGAGCTGCAGGAGCGCGGTGTCGCCCTCGTCGGTGGTGACGACGTCGGCGAGCGGCTCGGCTCCGGCGAGCTCGGTGATGAGCTTGTACCCGATGCCCTTCTGCTCCAGCACCGGCGCGAGCTGGTCGAAGGGCTCGCCCAGCAGCACGAGCTCGGAGCCGATCATCCCGAGCACCCGCACGGTGTCCTCGGCCCACTCCGCGAGATCGGTGCGCGGGGTCGGCTGGTGCAGCATGGTGACGCTGCCCCCGGCCAGCCACACGGCCTGCACGGTCGGCGCGATCAGCACGGGCGCGGCGGCGAGCACGCCGACGGCGGTTCCCGGCCGGAACCCCGCGGCGACGAGCCCACCGGCGATCCGCCGGGCTTCTTCGTGCACCTCGCTCCAGGTCCGCCGAACCGGCTCCTTCGGCTCCCCGGTGACCATGCCCCGCTGCTGACCCCGCCCCGTCGCGGTGGCGACCAGCGTGTCCACGAACCTGCTCATAGCCGGAACATTACTGTCTCGGCGTCAACATCCGCCGATCAACGGGAAAACTCCCCCGGCCAGGCGGGAAGCGCGTTCACTCCAGCAGCTCGGACGTCTCCAGCCAGCGGCCCTCGACGTCCTCGATCTCGCCCTGCACGCCCTTCAGCTCCGCGTTCAGCTCCATCAGCTTCGCCGGGTCCGTGGCCGCCGCCAGCAGGGACGCGTGGAGCTTCTCCTCCTTCGCGTGCAGCTGGTCGAGCTTGCGCTCCAGCCGCCCCAGTTCCTTCTGGGCCGCGCGCAGGTCCGCCGCCGACTTCTTCGCCTCGGCTTTCGCCACCGAAGGTGCCGGACCCGCGGCCGGAAGAGCCGCCGCCCGGCGGTTCAGGTACTCCTCGATGCCGCCCGGGAGGTGGGTGATGCGGCCGTCGCCGAACAGGGCGACGATCGTGTCGCAGACGCGTTCCACCAGGTAGCGGTCGTGGGAGACCACCACCATCGTGCCCGGCCAGCCGTCGAGGAGGTCCTCGAGCTGCTGGAGGGTGTCGATGTCCAGGTCGTTCGTCGGCTCGTCGAGCAGCAGGACGTTCGGCTCGGCCATCAGCAGCCGGCACAGCTGGAGCCGGCGCCGCTCGCCGCCGGACAGGTCCGCCACCGGGGTCCACTGGCGGGCCTGCGGGAAGCCGAGCTTCTCGCCCAGCTGCGACGCCGTCATCTCCTGCTTGCCGAACACCACGCGCCCGGCCACCTGCTCGATCGCCTGCAGCACGCGCAGGTCGCCGGGCAGGTCGTCGAGCTCCTGGCGCAGGTGCGCGAGCGCCACCGTCTTGCCCTGGATCCGGCGGCCGGTCGAGCCCTCGACGTCGCCGCCGAGCAGCTTCAGCAGCGACGTCTTGCCCGAGCCGTTCACCCCGACCAGCCCGATCCGGTCGCCCGGCCCGACCCGCCAGGTGACGTGGTCCAGCAGCGTCCGGTCGCCGACCTGGTACGTCGTGTCTTCCAGCTCCAGCACGGTCTTCCCGAGCCGCCGCTTCGCGAACGCCTGCAGCTCCACGGAGTCACGCGGCGGCGGGACATCGGCGATCAGCGCTTCGGCCGCCTCGACCCGGTAGCGCGGCTTCGACGAGCGCGCCTGCGGGCCGCGGCGCAGCCAGGCGAGCTCCTTGCGGGCCAGGTTCTGCCGCTTCTCCTCGGCCGTCGCGGCCAGCCGCGCGCGCTCGGCGCGGGCGAAGATCCAGTCGGCGTAACCACCTTCGTACTGCTCGACGCGGCCGTTCGCGACCTCCCAGGTCAGCGTCGCGACGGTGTCGAGGAACCACCGGTCGTGCGTGACGACCACGACGGCGACCTTCCGGGCCAGCAGGTGGTCGGCGAGCCAGCGGACACCTTCGACGTCCAAGTGGTTGGTCGGCTCGTCGAGCACGATCAGGTCGAGTTCCCCGGTCAGCGCGGCGGCCAGGGAGACCCGACGCCGCTCACCGCCGGAGAGGTTCGCCGTCGGCGTGTCCAGGCCGATCGCGGTGATCCTGAGTCCGTCCACAATAGACCGAACGCGGGCGTCGGCGGCCCATTCGTGCTCGGCGCCGTAGCGTTCGAGCACGACGTCGCCGACCGTGCTGCCGTCCGGGAGTTCCGTGCGCTGGGTGACCACGGCCATCCGCAGGTCACGCACGTGGCTCACCCGCCCGGAGTCCGGTTCGGACAGTCCGGAAAGGACCTCCAGCAGCGTGGTCTTGCCGCCGCCGTTGAGGCCGACGACGCCGATGCGCTGCCCGGCCGCGATGCCGAGGGAAACGCCGTCCAAGAGCGGGCGAACCCCGTAGGACTTGCTCACCGCCTCCAGGTTGACCAGGTTGGCCATCCGCTCAGCCGATCCTTTCCACTGTCTTGAACCGGGGCACGACGGTCCCGGTGAAATGGGGATTTCTCAGCGCGGGCACCGCTTCGACCACGGGGGAAGCGCACCGGCGCGAGGACGAGGAGCCAGCTCCGGTCCCGGAAAGACACCGCGGCTCATCGGTTCCGTGTACAACGCGAGACCGACGGGATCGTATTCCCGGGAACGCGAACTCGGCGTGCTTCATGCGTGCACCCGCGGCGGGGCCGGCCGCGGCGCGTCGTCCCCGCCGACCACCCTGGCTCCCGGGACCGGGCCGTGGGCCACGCGGACCGTCCGGCACACGCCCGCGCCCGACAGCTCGGCCGCGACCTCCACCGCCGACTGCCCGTCTTCGCAGAGGAACGCGCACGTCGGGCCGGAACCCGACACCGTGCCCGCGAGCGCGCCCGCGTTCACCCCCGCCCGGAGCGTGCGGCGCAGGTCCGGCCGCAGCGAGACCGCCGCCGCCTGGAGGTCGTTGCCCAGCAGCAGGGCCAACTGACGCGGGTCGCCCGAGGCCAGTGCCTCGACCACCGGTGTGTGCGAGCCGATCCGGGGCGGGTTGCCCGCCGCGCGCAGGCGGTCCAGCTCGCCGAACACCTTCGGCGTCGACAGCCCTTCGGCGGCGAAGGCCAGCACCCAGTGGAACGTGTGCCGCGACAGCACCGGGACCAGTTGCTCGCCGCGGCCGGTGCCCAGCGCGGTGCCGCCGTAGAGCGCGAACGGAACGTCGCTACCCAGGCCGGCGGCGATCTCCGCCAGCTCGTCGCGCGTGACGTCGAGGTTCCACAGGGAAGCCAGCCCGACCAGCGTCGCCGCCGCGTCGGCGCTGCCGCCCGCCATGCCGCCTGCCACCGGGATGCCCTTGCGCAGCACCACCCTGACCTTCGGCTCGCCGGTGCGCCCGACGTGCGCGGCCAGCGCTTCGACGGCCCGCCAGGCCAGGTTTTCCGGGCCGGTCGGCACCGAGCCCTCCCCTTCGCCGTAGACCTCGATGCCGGGCTCTTCGGTGACCGCGACGGTCACCTCGTCGGTCAGCGACAGCGCCTGGAACACGGTGACCAGCTCGTGGTAACCGTCTTCCCGCAGGTCGTCGACCGAAAGGTGCAGGTTGACCTTGGCCGGGACCCGGACGGTGACTGGGGGCGGAACTACAGCGAGCACCCGACCAGCCTACGTGCCCGCGGAAACGCCCCGATGCGACGTGCACATCGGGGCGTTCCGGGACAACGATCAGGCAGCCGCGACACCCTGCGGGCCACGCGCGGTGTGCGTGACGTGGCCACCGCGCTCGGCGACCCAGGCCAGCGCCGCATCGGCCCGCTCACCGCGGACACCCAGGCGGAACCGGCCGACCGGCGTGTCGCCGATGCGGGTCAGGCCGCCGCCGATGGTGGCGAACTCGACGTCGAAGCGGCCCGCGGCCTCGGGCAGCAGCGCGCCCACCGAAGCGAAGCCGATCAGCACGACGTCGGCCGAGCGGTCGTAGCGCGCCGCCTGCGAGCGGGTCGTCTCGATGGCCGGCAGCAGCGCCTGCGCTGTGCGGCTGCCCGGGTTCGAGATCAGGTCGAGCACCGAGCCGCGCTCGATGACGGTGCCGTCCTCCAGCACCGCGACGTCGTCGCAGACCCGGCGGACCACGCCGGCGTCCGGCGTCGTGACGACGACCGTGGTGCCGAGCTCGGAGCGGGCCCGGTCGAGGACGGCGAGCACCGCGCCGGCCTCCTCCGGGTCGACGCCGGCGGTCGGGTCGTCGGCGAGCAGCACGGCGGGGGCCGCCGCCAGCGCCTTCGCGACCGCGGCGCGGCGGAGCTGACCGGCGGACAGCTCGCCGGGGCGCTGCGCGGCGCGCTGGGTCAGGCCGACGAGGTCGAGCAGCGAGCCGACCCGGCTGCGGCGCTGCGGGCCGTCGACGCCGAGCTGCTCCAGCGGGGAAGCGATGTTGCCGGCGATGGTGCGCTCGGCGATCAGCTCCGGCTTCGTCGAGACGACGCCGAGCTGACGGCGGATTTCGCGGAGCCGGCGGCCGTCGAGAGTGCCGGTGTTGAGGCCGTCGAGGCGGACGACGCCGCGGTCGGGGCGCTCCTGCAGGGCGATGCACCGGGCGAGGACGGACTTGCCGGACCCGGCCGGGCCGACCACGCCGAACAGCGAGCCGGCCTGGACGTCGACGCTCACGTCCCGCAGGGCGACGACCGAGTTTCCGTTGGTGGCAAAGGATTTGGACAGGTTTTCGACGGTGATCACGAAGGCTCCAGAAAACGGGGTGCAGGCAGCGCGCAGCACCCGGCCGCAAGCGAGTTCCGTCCGGTTGGGACGGTGCGTGAAGAAGAGGTGGACCGGCTACGACAAGCTCAGTTGGAGCGTCGACATGCGGTCACGGAGCGGCGGCCTTCGTCGACTACGCGACGCCTGGTCAGGAGCAGGGGGCGAGCTACCCTCTTCATCGAAAACGGCCTCCATCGGTCCTGGCGGTAGCACCTGCCCTGCGGAGGGTGGTTGCTGCGACTTCGGCGAGCCAGGTCTCTCAGTCGCTCGGGATGGACGTACTGAGTAAAACCGATCCCACGGATCGAAAGCAAGCCCGTTGGCCCAGATCACACGACTGGCGGTGTCCGGATCGCGGGATCAAGGGCGGAGAGGGCGTATTTTCACGCTTCCACAGTGGAACGGCTAGCGCGCGGCGGCGATCCGGGCGAAGTCGTGCACGTCGAGCTGCTCACCACGGGTTTTGGGATCGATCCCGGCGGCGGCGAGGAGTTCGCCCGCCTGCTCGGCCGAGCCCGCCCAGCCCGCGAGCGCGGCCCGCAGCGTCTTCCTGCGTTGTGAGAAGGCGGCGTCCACCAGGCCGAAGAGGACGTCCCGGTCGGCGGACGCGGTCGAGTCCGCACGTTCGAAGGCGACGAGCGCGGAATCGACGTTCGGCACCGGCCAGAACACCGAGCGTGGCACGGCGGCGACCTTGCGTGCGGAGCCGTACCAGGCGAGCTTGACGCTCGGGACGCCGTAGATCCGGCTGCCGGGGCCGGCGGCCATCCGGTCCGCGACCTCGGTCTGCACCATGACGAGCCCGGAGCGCAGCGACGGCACCTCGGCCAGCAGGTGCAGGACGACGGGCACGGCGACGTTGTAGGGCAGGTTGGCGACGAGCGCGGTCGGCTCACCCAGCTCCGCGCGGGTGACGCGCAGGGCGTCGGCCCCGACGACGGTCAGCCGGTCCGCGGCCTCGGGCCCGCGTTCGGCGACGGTCTTGGGCAGCCGTTCGGCGAGCTTGGGATCGATCTCGACGGCGACGACCCGCGCGCCGGTGGCCAGCAGGCCCAGGGTCAGCGACCCGAGCCCGGGCCCGACCTCGAGGACGAGATCGTCTTCGGTGACGTTCGCGAGCTCGACGATCCGCCGGACGGTGTTGGGATCGTGCACGAAGTTCTGCCCGAGCTTCTTGGTCGGCCGCACGTCGAGTTCGGCCGCCAGCCCGCGGATTTCGGCCGGTCCCAGCAGTTCAACCACCGGACGAGCCTACTTGAACCCGGATCCGGCGTGATCAGCGGCGGATCCCGCGTGATCGAGCGCGGATCTCGCGTGATTGGGAGGGCATCTCGCGTGATTGGAGGGGCATCGGCGTGATGCCCCGCGGATCACGCGTGATGCCCGTCGGGACACGCGTGATGCCTGCCGGCGCACGCGGAACGGCCCCCGTCCGGTGGACGGGGGCCGTTTCGAAGTGGGGCTCAGGCCTTCTTGCCGCAGACCGGCCAGGCGCTGTAGCTGCCGCCGCGACCCGCCTTGACCTTCTCGGCGATCGCGATCTGCTGCTCGCGCGACGCCTGGTTCGGGTAGGCCGCGTACTCGTCGCCGCCGTAGGCGTCCCAGGTGCGCTTGTCGAACTGGAGGCCGCCGTAGTAGCCGTTGCCGGTGTTGATGGCCCAGTTGCCGCCCGACTCGCACTGCGCGATGCGGTCCCACGCGGAACCGTCGCCGATGTCCGGGGTGGGGGCCTGCTTGGTGCCGACGTGGACGATCTTCGGCTTCGGCTGGGTGAGGACCTTCTCGGAGATGCTCTCCCGGCCGACCTCCTTGCCGTTCTTCTGCGTGACCTTGTAGGTCACTTCCTTCTCACCGGGCGCGCCGGGGTCCTCGACCTGCGTCTTGCCCTTGGCCAGGTCCGGGTCGTCGACGCGCTGCTCGGGCGGGTCGATGGTCTCCTTCTGCGTGACCGTCGAGACGCCGGTGCGGCTGATGTGCACCTCGGCGCCGTCGGTCAGCTTGACGTCCAGACCACCCTCGGCCTGGTCCTCCGGGCCCAGGGTGAGCTTGTACTCGCCCAGGAACTCCTTCGTCGTCACGGCCGTGGTCTTGACCTGCTTCGGCGCGTTCCCGCCGTCGTACAGGGTGATGTTCTTGAGCGTCTTGATCTCGACGGTCGCGCCCTGCAGCGGCAGCTCGCCGCTCTTCGGCATCGACATCCAGGTGCCGGGCTTGTCCATCTCGGCCATGCCGAGCTGGCTCAGCGCGTCGCCGAGGTGCGTCGCGCGGACCCACGAGGTGTGCTCGGTGCCGTCGACGATCATCTTCAGCTGGCGGCCGCGCTCGAGCTTGATGACGCCGCCGTCGCCGACCTCGGCCTGCGGCGAGGGGGACAGCGAGTCGTGCTCGCCGACGGACAGGCCCGCGTCCTCGAGCACCTCGCCGACGGTGTCGCCGAACGAGTGCACGGTGGTCTGCTGGCCGTCGACGTCGACGGTGATGCTCTTGTTCATCGCCAGCGCGGCCGCGCCGCCGCCGGCGATCGAGATCATCACGGAGAGGACGGCGCCCTTGAGGAACCGGCGCTTCCAGACCTTGGTGGTCTCGCGGAGGCCCTCGTCCAGCGCGGCCTTGCGGGCCTGCGGGGACGCGGTGCGGTCGGCCTCGAACTCGTCCGGGATGACGATCGGGGGCAGGTACGTCGTCTCGGCGTTGATGAGGCGGATCAGCTCGTCGACGTCGACGTCGATCTCGGCCATCATCGCGTCGGCGTCGGGGCCGAGCGCGGCGAGGATGTCCTGCTGCGTGATGTTCGGGTCGTCGGAGAAGTCGAGCTGGCCGTATGCCGTGTCCTCGAAATGACTGCGTTCGAGGACGGCGGAGCGCGCTCCAGCCTGTCTGCTACCTGTCACCGGGGATCGTTCCCTTTCACGAGACGACGGTCGGGGGCGCCGTCTCTACGACTGGGCGTGACGATCGGCAACTGCTGAGCACAGGTCCGACCGGCACGATCACGGGACAGTAACGGGTCGCGGCGGGTTGCGCAAACACCCCCCGGAGTGTCGTGATCTGGGTCACTCCATCAGGTGGACGAACCGGAAACCCTGTTGTCGCAATGCGTTCAACCCGATGTGACGCTGGGGAGTCGGTACACCCGTTCGGCCGTCGTCCGGACCGCTTCGGCGACTTCGTGGACAGCTTCGCCCCTGAGCGCCGCGAGGTGACGGACGGTGTAAGCCGCGCCGAACGGCTCGTTCGGCCGTCCACGGAACGGGTGGGGGGTCAGAAACGGCGCGTCGGTCTCGACGAGGTACTGCCCGGCCGGGCAGAGCCGGGCCGCCTCGTGGAGCCCCTTCGCGTTCTTGAACGTCACCGTGCCCGCGAAGGAAAGGACATACCCCGCGTCGACGCACTTGCGGGCCATTTCCGCGTCGCCGGAAAAACAATGGAAAATTACGGCATTCGGCGCACCCTCTTCGGCCAGGATGCGCAACACGTCGTCGTGGGCCTCGCGGTCGTGGATCATCAGCGGCTTGCCCAGCCGCTTCGCGAGGTCGATGTGCCAGCGGAACGCCTCCTGCTGGGCGTCGTGCGGCGAGTAGTCCCAGTAGTAGTCGAGGCCGGTTTCGCCGACGGCGACCACGCGCTCGTGCGCGGCCAGGCGTTCCACCTCGGCCTTTTCGGCTTCGCCGAACTCCTTGGTCCGGGTCGGGTGGATCGCCACGGCGGCCCAGACCCGGCGGTCCCAGGTGGCCGCCTCGGTGGCCCAGCGGGCGGAGGCGAGGTCGTCCGCGACCGTGACGACGCGGGCGACGCCGGCGCGCTCGGCGCGGTCGACCATGGCCGTGACATCGGCCGCGGTGACCGCGCCGCACGCGTCGAGATGGGTGTGCGCGTCCACCACCGACACCGGGAGCCGGTCCGGGACCGGCGGCAGCTCGCGCTTCTGATCACCCATGCGTTCTTCTCACTCCTTGATGATCGGCGCCCACTCCGGACCGGTCTCGCCGAGCGCCGGGTCGAGCTTGGTGAACAGCGGCGACGGCTTCTGCAGGGGCTTGCCGACCTCGATCGGCGTCGACTCCCACTTGGCCTGCTCGGCCGCGTAGTCGCCGGTCAGGATCGGGTTGATCCGGCCGTCGATGTCGAGGTCCTCGACCTCCTTGAGCTCCGGCTGGGCGGCCCAGACGCCGGTGCCGCCGAGGGCCTCGTGCACCTTCTGCGCCGAGTGGGGCAGGAACGGCGTCAGCAGCGTGTTGGCGTCGCTCACGACCTGCAGCGCGGTGTGCAGCACGGTGTCGCGCCGCGTCGGGTCGTCCTTGAGCTTCCACGGCTCCTGGTCGGAGATGTACTTGTTGGCCGCGGTGACGACCTTCATCGCCTCGGCCGCCGCCAGCTTGAACCGGGACCGGGCCAGGTGCCCGCCCGCGGTGTCGAACGCCTTGCGCGACAACGCCTTCAGCTCTTCGTCGGCCGCCGTCGGGGCCTCCGGGCGCGGAATGGCGCCGACGTTCTTGTGCGCCATCGAGATGGACCGGTTGACCAGGTTGCCCCACTCGTTGGCCAGCTCGAAGTTGGTCCGGCGGACGAACTCGTCCCAGGTGAAGTCGGTGTCCTGGGTCTCCGGGCCGGCGACCGAGATGAAGTACCGCAGCGTGTCCGGGCCGAAGTCGCGCAGGAAGTCCTCGACGTAGATGACGCGCCCGCGCGAAGTGGAGAACTTCGAGCCGCTCATGGTGAGGAACTCGCTGGAGACGATCTCGTCCGGCAGGTGCAGCTTCCCGTACTTGCCCGGCTCGCCGCCCTTGTCGCCCTCGCCGTTGTGCCCGAACAGCAGGGCGGGCCAGATCTGGGCGTGGAAGGTGATGTTGTCCTTGCCCATGAAGTAGTACGACCGGGCGTCGGCGTTGTTCCACCACTCCTGCCACGCGTCCGGGTTGCCGGAGCGCCGGGCCCACTCGACGCTGGCCGAGAAGTACCCGATCACCGCGTCGAACCAGACGTAGAACCGCTTCAGCGGCTGGTCGCGCCAGCCGTCGAGGGGGATCTTGACGCCCCAGTCGAGGTCGCGGGTGATCGGCCGGGGCCGCATGTCGTCGATCAGGTTCTTGGTGAAGTTGAGGACGTTCGGGCGCCAGTCGGTCTTGGTGGCCAGCCAGTCGCCGAGGGTCTTCGTGAACGCGGGCAGGTCGAGGAAGTAGTGCTCGGTCTCGACGAACTTCGGCGTCTCGCCGTTGATCCGCGACTTCGGGTTGATCAGCTCCGCGGCGTCGAGCTGGTTGCCGCAGTTGTCGCACTGGTCGCCGCGGGCGCCGTCGTACCCGCAGATCGGGCAGGTGCCCTCGACGTAGCGGTCGGGCAGCGTGCGGCCGGTGGACGGACTGATCGCGCCGCGCGTGGTCTTGGGCACGACGTAGCCGTTGCGGTGCAGCGCCAGGAAGATCTGCTGCGTCACCTCGGCGTGGTTGCCCGTGGTGGTGCGGGTGAACAGGTCGTAGGACAGGCCGAGGCCCTGCAGGTCGTTGCCGATCTGGCGGGTGTACTTGTCCGCCGTCTGCTGCGGGGTGGAGTTCTCCTTGTCGGCCTGGACGGTGATCGGGGTGCCGTGTTCGTCGGTCCCGGACACCATGAGCACCCGGTTGCCGGCCATTCGCTGGTAGCGGGAGAAGACGTCGGACGGGACGCCGAATCCGGACACGTGGCCGATGTGGCGGGGGCCGTTGGCGTAGGGCCAGGCCACCGCGGTCAACACAGGGGTGCTCATACCTTATTAGCCTACGGAGGGCGTCACGCGCTTTGTCGGGAGGGAGGCCCCGGTTGTCGGCGACACGGCTGCTCGTGCTCGGGGTGGTGCGGATGTACGGCCGTGCGCACGGCTACCAGGTGCGGCGCGAGCTGCTCAGCTGGTCGGCGGACAAGTGGGCCAACGTCCAGCCCGGGTCGATCTACCACGCGCTGAAGAAGATGACGGCCGAGGACCTGCTGGAGCAGGTCGACGTCGAGCCGGGCGAGGGCGGCCCGGACCGGATCGCCTACCGGCTCACCGGCGAGGGCGAGCAGGAGTACCAGGTCCTGCTGTCCAAGGCGCTGTCCGATCCCGAGCTCAACCACCCGGACCTGTCGGCCGGGATTTCCCTGATGACGTCGTTCCCGCGCGCCCGCGTGATCAACCTGCTCCGGCACCGGCTCGTGCACCTGGAGGCCGAGCAGCGGCAGGCGAAGCTGATGCTCGACGAGGTGAAGGCGAGCATGGAACTGGGCACACCGGCACACGTCGGCGAGCTGTACCGGCTGTGGGGCGGCATCACCGACGCGAGCCTGTCCTGGCTGCAGGGCCTGATCGCCCGGCTCGAAGCGGGCGAGTACGTCATGTCCGACGAGAGCGACGACGCGTTCGGCGCACCCCCGTCCTGGTAATCAAGTTTGACTAGCCGACCGTCTTGAGGCAGAGTGTGCGGTAGCGCTAGTCAAGTTTGACTACCTTCGAGAGGGGATTCGATGATCACGGCACGCGGTCTCGAGCGGCGGTTCCGCCGCAAGGGCCGCACTGGGGGCGAGGTCCACGCGGTGAAAGGCGTCGACCTCGATGTCGAAGCGGGTGAGCTGGTCGGCTTCCTCGGGCCCAACGGCGCCGGGAAGACGACCACGCTGCGCATGCTGACCACGCTGCTGAAGCCGACCTCGGGCACTGCGACCGTCGGCGGCTGTGACCTGCTGGCCGACCCGCTGGGCGTGCGCAAGCGCATCGGGTACGTCGCCCAGGGCGGCGGCACCGCGCCCGAGAGCAAGGTCGCCGACGAGCTGGAGCTGCAGGGCCGGCTCTACCGGATGAGCAAGGCCGACGCGATCGCGCGCGGCGCCGAGCTCGCCGAGCAGCTCGACCTGACCGGGCTGGACCAGCGGCTGACCAAGACGCTGTCGGGCGGCCAGCGGCGCCGGCTCGACATCGCGCTCGGGCTGATCCACTCGCCCGGCCTGGTGTTCCTCGACGAGCCGTCGACCGGCCTCGACCCGCAGAGCCGCGCCAACCTGTGGGACCACATCCGCCGGTTGCGCGCCGAGCAGGGCGTCACCGTCTTCCTCACCACCCACTACCTGGACGAGGCCGACGCGCTGTCGGACCGGCTGATCGTCATCGACGACGGCCGGATCGTCGCCGAAGGGACGCCGGACGCGCTCAAGGCGCGGGTCAACGGCGACCGCGTCGAGGTCGGCGTGGACCCCGGGCAGGCCACGGACGCCGCCGAGATCGCCGGGCGGCTCGCCGGCGCGCAGGAGCTGTCCGTCGACGGCGGCGAAGTCCGGTTCCGGGTGCCGCGCGGCGACGTCGCGCTGCCGGAGCTGCTGCGGGCGCTCGACGCCAAGGGCATCGCGATGCTCTCGGTCCAGGTGCACCGGCCCACGCTCGACGACGTTTTCCTGACCCTGACCGGGCGTTCGCTGCGGGAAGCGGAGGAGGCGGGCCGTGCTGCGTGACACCTGGCTGATCTTCCGCCGCGAAATGACCGCGGCGTTGCGCAACCCGACCTGGGTGCTGATCGGGATCATGCAGCCGCTGCTGTACCTGTTCCTGTTCGGGCCGCTGATGGTCCGGACCGTGCAGGACCAGGGCCTGTCCGAAATGGACGGCTGGATGCTGCTCACCCCCGCGCTGATCGCCCAGCTGGCGTTGTTCGGCAGCTCGTTCGTCGGCTTCGGGTTGCTGGCCGAGTTTCGCTCCGGCGTCGTCGAGCGGTTCCGCGTGACGCCGGTCAGCCGGGTCGCGCTGCTGCTGGGCAAGGTGCTGGCCAACGCGCTGCAGGCCGTGGTCCAGGCCGTGCTGATCATCGTGCTGGCCGAGCTGGTGTTCCCGCTCGACGCGCCCGTCGGCGGCGTGCTGCTGAGCCTGGTGATCGTGTTCCTGCTGGCGGTGTCGCTGGCGTCGTGCTCCTACGCGCTGGCGTTGACGCTGAAAAGCGAGGAGACGTTCCCCGCCCTGCTCAACGCGGTGCTCATCCCGTTGCTGCTGCTCTCCGGGATCCTGCTGCCGATCACCGCCGGGCGGGCGCCGGACTGGCTCTACACGGTTTCGCGGATCAACCCGTTCCGGCACGTCGTGGACGTCGAGCGGCACAGCTTCGGCGGCGACTTCTCGATGGACGCCCTGTTCACGGGCAGTGTCGTGGTGCTGGTGATGGCCGTGTTGTCCCTGTGGTGGGGAACACGGACGTTCCAACGCGAAAACGCCTGATCAACACGGTGTGTGTCACTGCGGGTCCGTCTCCGGCGACGTATGGTGTGCTCTCCACCGACGCGCCGGGGGCGGACCGTGACAGAGCCGGAGAGTGAACTCGGCATTTCGCTGTCGCACCGCGAGCAGGTGGCCGACTGGCAGGCCGTGCGGGCCGCGCAGACCCGGTTCGTGTCGGTGACGATCAGCGAGAACGTCAACTGGAGCAACCCCGCCGCGGAACGCAACCTGGCCGGCGCGCAGGAAGCCGGGCTGCACGCCGGTGGGCGCCACTACGCCCGGCCCGGCGCGGTCCACGACCAGGCGGACTTCTTCGTGCGGACGGCGAGCCGGCTCGGCGCGTTCGCCACCGGCTCGCTCGCCCCGGCGCTGGAGGTGGCGGCCCCCAGCGTCGACGACCGGTTCGTCAAGGCGTGGATCAAGCACGTCCGGCACGCGGCCCACATCGAACGGGTGCTGGTCTACGCCGACTACGACTGCTGGCAGCACCGCCTGCACCCGGACCGCTGGGCCGACAGCGAGGTCGTGCTGTGGCTGGTCCGCCACAACGGCATCCCGGGGCGGGCCGGCTGGTTCCACTCACGGCTCGGGGTGCACCAGCACGCGTACGCCCCCGACGTCCCGGGTATCGCGGCGCCGGTGGAGCAGAACGCCGTCGTGTACCCGTTCACATTGGGTGACCTGCTGCTCTGACGTGTGGTGGTATGTCGCCATGCGCGTGACGAGCACCCCGATCCGGACGAATGTCACGCCCGCACGCGCTTTTTCGGTACTGGCTCACCACGCGGCTTTGCGCGGGCTACCGCCACCCGCGATGCTCTCGGGCGACTGGTTCTCTTCCGAGGCGGTGATCGCGCCTTCGCTCGAGGTCGTCCCGGGCGGGTTCCCGTCCGCCGGGGAGGCCGACGCGCCGCCGGGGGTGATCGGGGGCGGCTGGTTCGGGTACCTGGCCTACGACCTGGCCGACCCCTCGGGCCGGACCGGGGCGCTGCCCGCGTCGGCGTGGGGCTGGACGGACCACGTGCTGCGGTGGTCCGCCGCGGGCACGTGCCACCTGGAGTCGCTGGACGGCGGCGGCCCCTCGTTGTCCACAATGGAATCCCTGCTGGCGTCGCCCGCCCCGCCATCGTCGTGGACAGCCGGGCCGCTGCGGCGCCCGCTGCCGTCGGAACACCGGGACGCGGTAAAGGCGTGCGTGCACGCGATCGAGGCCGGGGAGCTGTTCCAGGCGAACATCTGCTCGCGGTTCACGGGCTCGTTCTCCGGCTCGGCCGCCGCCTTGTTCTCGGCCGGGGTGTCCTCGCTGGCGCCCCGCCGGGCGGCGTTCCTCGCGGGCTCGTGGGGATCGGTGGTGTCGTTCTCGCCGGAGCTGTTCCTCGCGCGGCACGGGCGTTCGGTGCGGTCGACGCCGATCAAGGGGACGCTCCCCCGCCGCGGGCCCGCCGACGACGGGAATGCCGTGTTGCTGCGCCGGTCCACGAAGGACGTGGCGGAGAACGTGATGATCACCGACCTGGTGCGCAACGACCTCGGCCGGGTGTGCGAGGTCGGCTCGGTGACGGTGCCGTCGCTGCTGCAGGTCCGCCCGGCGCCCGGCGTCTGGCACCTGGACTCGACGGTGACGGGCGTGCTGCGCCCGTCGGTCTCTTCCGAAGACCTGCTGGCGGCGACGTTCCCCCCGGGGTCGGTGACGGGCGCGCCGAAGATCCGCGCGCTGGACCTGATCGCCGAGCTGGAGCCGTGCGGCCGCGGCGTCTACACGGGCGCGATCGGGCTGCTGTCGCCGGCGGCCGGGCTGGAGCTGAACGTGGCGATCCGGACGTTCGAGATCGCTGCCGGCACGATCTCCCTGGGCGTGGGCGGCGGCATCACGGCGGATTCGGACCCGGAACTGGAGTGGCAGGAGTGCCTCCACAAGGCGGCACCCCTGGAACGCCTACTTGCCGGGGTCGAGCAGTAGCTTGCCGACGGTCTTGCGCGAGCGCAGGGCCTCGTGCGCACCGCGGGCGTCCGACAGCGCGAACTCGCCGCCCGGGATGGCCTTGAGGTTGCCCGCCAGCACCAGGTCGAACAGCTCGGTCAGCGCGGTCCCGAAGACGTTGCCGGGCAGCCGGAAGACGTGCGGCAGCCACATGCCGCTGATCGTGGTGCTGTGGCCGAGGACGTTGCGCAGCTCGACCGGCTTCGGGCTCTCGCGGCCCGCCATGCCGTAGAAGGCCAGCCGCCCGAAGGGGGCCAGTGCGGCGATGCTCTGGTCGGTGGTCGTCCCGCCGACCATGTCGAGCACGACGTCGACGCGGCGGCCGTTGTTCGCCTCGATCAGGGCGGCCGTCATGTCCTCGGCGCGCGAGTCGATGGCGACGTCCGCACCGAGTTCGATGGCCAGCGCGCGCTTCTCCTCGCTGCTGGCGGTGGCGATGACGCGGCCGGCGCCCCAGGCCTTGGCCAGCTGGACGGCGATGGTCCCGACCCCACCGGCCGCGGCGTGCACGACGACCGATTCGCCTTCGGCCAGGTGGGCGTTCTTGCGGAGCAGCACCCAGGCGGTCGTGCCCTGGACCAGCAGGGACAGCGCGGTGAGGTCGTCGATGCCCTCGGGGACGGGGAAGGTGGTCGCGGCCGGGGCGACGGCCTTCTCGGCGTACCCGCCACCACCGTTGAGCAGGGCGACGACGCGCTTGCCGTCGTGGGTCCCGACCACCTCACCACCCGGGACGAGCGGCAGCTGCGACGGCGCGAGGTAGGAGTTTTCCGCCTGGTGGGTGTCGGCGTAGTTGACGCCGATGCGCTCGACGTCGATCAGCACCTCGCCGGGCCCGGCCACCGGATCGGGCAGCTCGACGGGGGTGAGCACCTCGGGTCCGCCGAACTCGGTCACCTGCACTGCGCGCATGTCGCGTTCCCTCTCCGTCGTGGTTGTGAGACATTCTGGCATATGTCTCAGGAGTTCGAGCTCGCCCGTGAGTGGTTCCTCGCCGGCCGCCGCGTCGACATGGGAGAGCTGGCCCAGGCGCGATCGATCAGCCGCGCGACGCTGCACCGGCGGGTGGGCTCGCGCGACCTGCTGCTGGGCGAGATCCTGTGGTCGCTTTCGGAGGTGACGATCGCCCACCTGTGGCCGTCGTGCGTCGGACGCGGAGCTGCGGGGGTTGCCGACTTCGTCAGTGGATATGTCCGGTTCGCGAACGACTCACCTCCGTTCCGCGACTTCCTGCGCCGCGAGCCGGAGCGCGCACTGAGGTTGCTGACGACCCGCGCAAGCGTTTGCCAGCGACGCACGACGGAGAAGCTGGTGACCCTGCTGGAGGGCGAAGTCGACGCGGGGCGGCTGGAGCCGCCGCTGCCGGTGCCGGACCTGGCCTACTTGCTGGTGCGGATCGGTGAGTCGTTCGTGTACACGGACGTGATCACCGGAGACGCCCCGGACGCGGCGAAGGCGCACGCCGCGGTGACCGCGCTGCTCACCTGACCGGGCCCGGCGGCCAAGGCGGCGCGCCGGGGGCCACGACCCGCAGGCACGTCAGCGGCCGGTGCGCGGTCGAGGCGAACACGATGGCCTCCTCCACCGATTCGCCGAGCTCCCACAGCCAGCCGAGGCCCGTCGCCACCACCCGGCCGGAGTCCTCGACGAAGACGCTGGCCGAGCTCAGCCACTCCCCGAGCGGGTACCAGTTGCCCCCGAGCTCCGAGGCGAGCTCGCGGGCCAGCTCGTGGTGCCCGGCACCGGCCGCGATCGGGTCCACGGTCAACGGTTCGTCGTTGGCGAAGTTCGGTCCGGCCCGGTTCACCGGCGGCAGCTGCAACCCGCCGAAGGAGCGCAGCGCGCCCGCCGCGACCGGGCGCAGGCGATAGCCCTCCGCCGCCAGCTCGGCCTCCCACGCGGAGATGTCGAGGCAACGGCCGGGATGCCACCCGGCCTGCTCCAAAGCGTGCAGGACAGCGTCGGGGAAGCCGCTCATCCTGTTCGGAATCGCGCTCACTTGACCCGTGCCGCCAGCACGGCGTCGTACAGCTCCTTCTTCGACACCCCCGCCGCCTCGGCGACCTCCGCCGCCGCCGACTTCAGGCGCTCGCCCGCCGCCACGCGGTCCGATACCTCGCCCACCAGGTCCGCCACCGAAACCGACCGCGGCTCGGCGCCCGAAAGCACCACCGTGATCTCGCCGCGGACCCCCTCCGCGGCCCACGCGGCCAGCTCCTCCAAAGACCCCCGCTTGACCTCTTCATACGTCTTCGTCAGCTCCCGGCACACCGCCGCCGGTCGGGAACCACCCAGGACCGATACCGCGTCCTCCAGCAGCGAGGCCAGCCGGTGCGGGGACTCGAAGAACACCGCCGTCCGTGGCTCGTCGCGCAACGCTGTCAACCAGCGAGTCCGCTCGCCCGGCTTGCGGGGCGCGAACCCCTCGAAGCAGAACCGGTCGCACGGCAACCCGGACAACGCGAGCGCCGTCGTCACCGCGGACGGGCCCGGCAGGCACGTCACCGGCACCGACTCGGCCACGCACGCCGCCACCAGGCGGAAGCCCGGGTCGGACACGCTCGGCATCCCGGCGTCGGTCACCAGGACCACCGTCTCGCCCGCGTGCAGCGCTTCCAGCAGCTTCGGCAGGCGCGCCGACTCGACGTCTTCGTAGAAGCTCACCACCCGGCCACGCGGGGTCACGCCCAGCGCCGTGGCCAGTGAGCGGAACCGGCGGGTGTCCTCGGCCGCGATGACGTCGGCCTCCGCGAGGGCCGAGGCCAGGCGCGGGGAAGCGTCGCGGACGTCGCCGAGCGGGGTGGCGGCGAGGATCAGGCGGCCGGAAGTCACCCGGCCAGCCTAGGCTGATCAGCGGATCCGGACGACGGACGCCCCGTGCCGCCCGTAGGATCGCCCCCGTGACCGCCGTGCTGACCCGTCCCGACGACGAAAGCGTCCGGCCGGACCCGGTCGAGGCGCTCCGGCCGCCCACCGACCGCGAGCTGACCCTGCTCGGCCGTGGCATGCCGACCGACCGGCTGCGCGGCTGGGTCGTCACCCTCGTGCTCACGCTGATCGGCGGCATCGTCCGCCTGCAGAACCTCGGCGTGCCGACGGACAAGGGCAGCCCGGTCTTCGACGAGAAGCACTACGTGCCGCAGGCGTGGCAGGTGCTGCGCAACGGCGGCTACGAGGACAACTACGGCTACGAGCTGGTCGTCCACCCGCCGCTGGCCAAGCAGCTGATCGCGATCGGCGAATGGCTGTTCGGCTACAACGGCTGGGGCTGGCGCATCATGCCCGCGCTGGCCGGCACGCTGATGGTGCTGCTGACCATCCGCGTCGCCCGCCGCCTGACCCGCTCGACGCTGCTCGGCGGCATCGCCGGCATCCTGGTGATCAGCGACGGCGTCCTGCACCTGCAGTCGCGCATGGGCATGCTCGACATCTTCATCGCGCTGTTCGTGCTCGCCGCGTTCGCCTGCCTGCTCGTCGACCGCGACCAGATGCGCGAGCGGCTCGCGACGGCGGTCCGCGAGGGCTGGGTCAACGAGTCCGTCTGGGGTCCCAAGCTCGGCTTCCGCTGGTGGCGGTTCGCGACCGGGCTGATGATCGGGCTCACCTTCGGCGTCAAGTGGTCGGCGCTGTACTACATCGTCGCGTTCGGCCTGCTCTGCGTGTTCTTCGACGTCGCGGCCCGCCGCGCGGCCGGCGTCGAGCGGCCGTGGCTGGGCACGATCCGCCGGGACGTGCTGCCCGCGCTCTGGGCGATCCTGGTCATCCCGTTCCTGATGTACTTCGCCGCGTACTGGGCCTGGTTCGCCAGCGAAACGGCCACCGACCGGCACTACACCGAGATCAAGGACATCGCGCCGGGCTTCTGGTCGTGGGTGCCGCCGGCGCTGCGCTCACTCGGTGACTACACCGGCAACGTGCTGCACTTCCACGAAACCTTGGTCACGCCCAAGGACAACCCGCACCCGTGGGAGTCGAAGCCGTGGACGTGGCCGATGGGCCTGCGCCCGATGCTCTACAGCTACAACGGCGAAGTCACCGGCTGCGGCGAAGCCCGCTGCATCAGCGCGACGATGCTGATCGGCACCCCGGCGATGTGGTGGCTGGCGATCCCGATGCTCGGCTGGGCGGCCTGGCGCTCGATCTTCCGCGCGGACTGGCGCTACGCGGCCGTGCTGGTGGGTTACCTGGGTGGGTACGCCTTCTGGTTCACCAACATCGACCGTCAGATGTACTTCTTCTACGCCACCCCGCTGGCGGCGTTCCTGGTGCTCGGGCTGACGCTGTGCCTCGGCCAGATCCTGGGCAGCGCGCGGCGCGGGTTCGAACGACGCGGGACCGGGCTGCTCGTGGTGTCGCTGTACGTCGGGCTGGTGGTGGCGAACTTCGCCTGGTTGTGGCCGATCCTGAACGGCATCGCGATCACGAACGGCCAGTGGGAGGCCGAGCGCTGGCTGCCGTCCTGGCGGTAGCTCAGCCGGCGAAGTAAGCCCCCGGCGTGACGCCGACCGCCCGCCGGAAGGCGGCGACGAACGCGCTCGCCGAGCTGTACCCGACCCGGTGGGCGACGGTCTCCAGCGGCGTGCCCTGAGCCAGCAGCGGGAGCGCCGCCCGCAGCCGCGCCTGCGTGCGCCAGGTCCCGAACGGCATCCGGCACTCGCGGACGAAGATCCGCGCCAGCGTCCGTTCGGCGGCGCCGACGTCCCGGCCGAACTCGGCGAGCGTGCGGGGGTCGGCCGGGTCGGCGAGCACCGCGCGTTCGACGTCGCGGGCCCGCGGATCGGACGGCGACGGCACCACGATCGGCACCACGTCCAGCGGTTCCAGCAGGTCGAAGGCGACGGCCTCGGCGCGCAGCCGGGCCGCGGGGGCGACGCCGTCGCCGGTCAGGTACTCCAACAGCTCCCGCAGCAGCGGCCGGACGACGACCATCCGCGGCTCGGGCCAGGAGACCGGCGAGCGCGCCGGATCGGCGTAGATGCCCCGCAGCGCCGCCCGGCCGAGCGCGCCGGTGCGGTGCCGGATCCCGGCCGGTATCCAGAGGGCACGGGTCGGCGGCAGCACCCACCCGGCGTCGCCCGCGTTGACCGCGACGACGCCGCGAGCCGACCAGACCAGCTGGTGGATCGGGTGCTGGTGCCACGGGAACCAGGTGCCGGCGGGCAGGTCGAACTCGCCGATCAGCATCGCTTGGCCGGTTCGCGACATCGGTTGGCAGGCTATCGGCTACCGGCCACTCCGGCAGCTGAATAGCGTCGGACGCATGCCGATGAACCTGATCCACCGCAAGATCTGCAGCTCGGAGAAGTGGGCGAACACCGTCGAAGAACGCCTGACGCCGTGGCTGAGCCGGCGCGACCTCGGCGACGACGTCCTCGAGATCGGCCCCGGTTTCGGTGCCACCACGAAGGTGCTGCTCGGTCTGGTACCGAAGCTGACGGTGCTGGAGATCGACCCGGCGTCGAGCGAACTGCTGCGCGCGGAGTACGGCGACCGCGCCGAGGTCGTCGAGGGCAGCGGCGCGGAGATGCCGTTCGAGGACGGCCGGTTCTCGGCCGTCACCTGCTTCACGATGCTGCACCACGTGCCGACGGCGGACCTGCAGGACGCGATCTTCGCCGAGGCGGCGCGGGTGCTGCGGCCGGGCGGAACGTACTGCGGCTTCGACGGCCAGCTCAACCTCCGGTTCCGGCTGCTGCACATCGGCGACACGATGAACGTCGTCGACGCGGGCACGCTGCCGGCCCGCCTCGAAAAGGCGGGCTTCGAGCAGGTCGACGTCGAGTTGCGGCCGAAGGAGCTGGTGACCTTCTCGGCCGTGAAGCCGGGTTAGCGGCGCGGCAGCTGGCTCCCCGGCTGGCGCGGCACCACCCGCGTCACCGGGCCGTCCGCGGACTTGCCCGCCCGCGACAGCCAGCCCTCGACCTCACGCCGCACCGCGTTCAACGTCGGACGGCGGCGCGGTTCCGGGTCCAGCGAGGCCGCCAGCAACCGGGCGTGTGCGCTCCGCTGCGGCAGCCGCGACACCGGCTCCGCCCGGGCAGCCGCCATCAGCGCCGCCATCGGCGTCTCCCGGGTTCCGCGCGGCGGCTGGCCGGACAGGGCGTAGCTGATCGTCGCCGCCAGCTGCCAGGCGTCCGAGGCCGGTGAGGCCGCCGCGCCCATCGCCTGCTCCGGGGCGACGAAGTCCGGCGTGCCGATCATCATCCCGGTCGCCGTCATCTTCGAGTCGCCCTGGCTGCGGGCGATGCCGAAGTCGATCAGGTGGGCCAGGCCGCTCGGGTCGAGGACGATGTTCGACGGCTTGATGTCGCGGTGCAGCACGCCCTTCTCGTGGGCCGCCGCCAGTGCGCCCGCCATCGTCGCCCACAGGCGGCCCGCGGCGACGTCGTCGAGCGGACCCTGGCCGTCGACCAGCTCGGCCAGCGGACGGCCTTCGAGGTACTCCATCACCAGCGCCAGGCCGTCCGGCTCCTCGGCGAGGTCGTACACCTTGACGCAGTTCGGGTGGCTGACCACGGCCAGGGCACGGGCCTCGCGCTGCATGCGCTCGGCCGTGTCGCGGTCCGGTGCGTGCGCGATCTTCAGCGCGACCGTGCGGTTCAGCTGGGTGTCCACGGCCTGCCAGACCGTGCCGAACCCGCCCGCGCCGAGCTGCTTGACGCGGCGGTAGCGGCTGCCGCCGGCGTTGCGGGAGCCGGGCGGCGGCGGGATCGGGCCGGGCGCCGCGGCCAGCATGCCGCCCGGCGGGGACGGCGGCTCGGGCGCGGACGCCAGCGCCGTTTTCGGGTACGCGCGGTTGGCCGGGGGCGGCGGCGGAGGCGGCGGGGTCGGGCGCGGCTGGACCTGCGACGGCGGCGGGCCCTGCGGCTCCAGCTGACGGCGGGGCAGCGGCTCGTCCGAGCGGTCGGACCGGTTGATCACCGACCACGGCGGCGGCCCCACCATCGCGACCGGGATCAGGCCCAGCACGCTGAACGGCAGGAAGCCGAGCCAGAAGTGCAGCGCGGTGTTCGCCTCCATGCCGACGCTGAACACCAGCATCGCGGCGAACGGGATCCAGAAGAACCGCGACGGCCACTTGGGTCCGCGGCGGAAGGCCGTGCGGCCCTGCAGCATCACGAAGAACAGCGAGCCGGCGCCCAGCACCGCGAAGGCGATCAGGTAGACGATGAACGGGAGGTCGCTGCCGTTCTTGGCGAACAGCACGTCGTAGACGGTCTGGCCGCCGCCGAGGTACTTGGTCTGGCTGCCGACCCAGCAGCCGCCGTCGATGCTGAGCGAGGACAGCTCGGTCTTGCTCAGGCCGGACTTCGCGCCCGAGAACGCCGCCCGGTAGACCCCCGACACGCCGTTCGACAGCAGCCACGGCAGCACCAGCGCGGTGAGCACGCCGATCGCGCCGAAGACGCCCAGCGTGGTGGCGTCGTAGCGGTTGCCGGTGCCCTTCCGGATGATCGACACGGCGACCGCGCCTGCCGGGGGGATCAGCGCGACGAGCGCGCCGGCCGCACTCGTGGCCCAAACCCATTCGCCGGGGCAGAAGCCCGGGCCGAACAAGGAATGGGCTAGCGAGAGCAACGCGCTCGCGAGTCCGTTCACCGCCGGGCTCCCCTCACTGTCCGTGTTCACTTCGTGGCCGACACGCGGCGTTTTCCCGCGGTCCAGCTTAGGACGCTCCCGGGCTCCGTGAGGTTGCCGGGTCTTCCCGCCCGCGGAATCCGGCGCCCGCGCCGCTCCCACGCCATGATGGGGGTCGGCGCAACGTCCGACGCGAAGGAGCCGAGCATGGGCGCGTACTCCGAAGCCTACCGGCGGAGCCTGGCCGAGCGGGACGCGTTCTGGCTGGCCGCGGCCCGGTCGATCAGCTGGACCAGGCCACCGGAGCGGGCACTGGACGACGCGAACCCGCCCTTCTTCCGGTGGTTCCCCGGCGCCGAGCTGAACACGTCGTACAACGCGCTGGACCGGCACGTCGAGGCCGGCCGCGGCAGCCAGGCCGCGCTGATCTGGGACTCTCCCGTGACCGGACAGCAACGGACATACAGCTACGAAGAGCTGCGCGACACCGTCGCGCGCTTCGCCGGCGCGCTGCGCTCGCTCGGGGTCACGAAGGGTGACCGGGTGATCGTCTACCTGCCGATGGTGCCGGAGGCCGCGATCGCGATGCTGGCCTGCGCGCGGATCGGCGCCGTGCACTCGGTGGTCTTCGGCGGGTTCGCCCCGAAGGAGCTGGCCGCGCGGATCGAGGATGCCAAGCCCAAAGTCATCCTGGCCGCTTCCTGCGGCATCGAGCCGACGCGGATCGTCGAGTACCAGCCGATCGTCGAGGCCGCGCTCGGGATGACCGAGCACCAGCCGGACCACGTCGTCATGCTGCAGCGGGAGCAGGCGCCGGCCACCGCGGGCCGCCACTTCGACTGGCGCGAGCTGGCGGCGAGCGCCGACCCGGCCGATCCGGTGCCGGTCGCGGCCACCGACCCGCTGTACATCCTCTACACGTCCGGGACGACCGGGAAGCCCAAGGGCGTCGTCCGCGACACCGGTGGCCACGCCGTCGCGCTCGCCTACTCGATGGAGGCCGTCTACGACATCCGTCCCGGCGATGTCTGGTGGACCGCGTCCGACGTCGGCTGGGTCGTCGGCCACTCCTACATCGTGTACGCGCCGCTGCTGGTCGGCGCCACGACGGTCATGTACGAAGGCAAGCCCGTCGGCACGCCGGATGCGGGCGCGTTCTGGCGGGTCATCGCCGAGCACGGCGTCCAGGCGCTGTTCACCGCGCCGACCGCGCTGCGGGCCGTCAAGAAGGTCGACCCGGACGCCCGCGAGCTGGAGAAGTACGACCTGAAGCAGTTCCGGACGCTGTTCCTGGCCGGCGAGCGGCTCGACCCGGAGACCTACCACTGGGCGCACGAGAAGCTCGGCGTCCCGGTCGTCGACCACTGGTGGCAGACCGAGACCGGCTGGCCGATCGCCGCCAACCCGCGCGGCCTGGAGCCGATGGAGGTCAAGGCGGGGTCGGCGACCAGGCCGATCCCCGGCTGGGACGTCCGGATCCTCGACCAGGCCGGCGAGGAGCTCCCCGCCGGCCGCGAAGGCGCCATCACGGTGAAGCTGCCGCTGCCGCCGGGCTCGCTGCCGACGCTGTGGGGCGATGACGAGCGGTACCGCGAGGCCTACCTTTCGCGCTACGAAGGCTTCTACCTGACCGGCGACTCCGGCTACTTCGACGAGGACGGCTACCTGTTCGTCATGGGCCGCACCGACGACGTCATCAACGTCGCCGGCCACCGGCTGTCCACCGGCTCGATGGAGGCCGTGCTGGCCGCGCACCCGGCGGTCGCCGAGTGCGCCGTGATCGGCGTCGCCGACCAGCTCAAGGGTCAGCTGCCCCGCGGGTTCGTGGTGCTCAAAGCGGGTGCGGACATCACGCCGGAGCAGCTGCGCGAGGAGCTCGTGGCCATGGTCCGCCGGGACATCGGCCCGGTCGCCGCGTTCCGCGATGTGTCCATTGTGGACGCACTGCCGAAGACGCGGTCGGGGAAGATCCTGCGCAAGACGATGCGTGCGATCGCCGACGGCCGCGACGAGGCGGTGCCCTCCACGATCGAGGACCCGAGCGTCCTGGAGGCCATCCGGGCCGCCCTTCGTTAAGAGCTGTTCCAAATGCACCCGCTGGTCTGTACCTTTGCAGGGAGTCCCCGACCGGAGGTGCTTCGATGCGCTTGTCCAGAGCCGTCCTGACCGCGGCCGTCGTGAGTCTCACGGCCGCCGGCCTGCCCGCTTCCGCCACGGCGGCCCCGGCCGCCCCCGAACGCAGCGTGACCGACGTCGTGCCGGCACCCGTCTCCGCGAAGGCCGACCCGCGCGGCGCCTTCAAGCTCACGCCGGCCACCGTCATCACCGCCGACCGGGGCGCCGGCCAGGTCGCGGACTACCTGCGCGGCCTGCTGCGCCCGGCCACCGGCTACCCGCTGCCGGTCGTGCCGCAAGCCGCCGGCCTGCCCGCGATCGCGCTGGAGCTGGGCCACGACCCGCGGACCGGCACCGAGGGTTACCGGCTGAAGGTCACGCGCGACGGCGTCACGCTGACCGCCAACACCGCCGACGGGCTCTTCGAAGGCGTGCAGTCGCTGCGGCAGCTGCTGCCGTCGGCGATCGAGGCGAAGCGGGTGCAGCACCGGACGTGGACGGTCGCGGGCGGCACGATCCTCGACTACCCGCGCTTCGCCGAACGCGGCGCGATGCTCGACGTCGCCCGGCACTTCTTCAAGCCGGACCAGGTCAAGCGGTACGTCGACCAGATCGCCCAGTACAAGGTCAACACGCTGCACCTGCACCTGGCCGACGACCAGGGCTGGCGGATCGAGATCAAGAGCTGGCCGAAGCTGGCCACGGTCGGCGGCAAGACCGCCGTCGACGGCGATCCCGGCGGCTACTACACGCAGGCGCAGTACCAGGACATCGTCGCGTACGCGGCCTCGCGGCACATCACGGTGATCCCGGAGATCGACATGCCGGGCCACACCAACGCGGCGCAGTCGACGTACGCGGAGCTGAACTGCGACGGCAAGGCCGTCCCGGTCCGCACGGACACCGAGGTCGGCTACAGCTCGCTGTGCATCTCCTCGCCGATCACGTACAAGTTCGTCGAGGACGTCGTCCGCGAGCTGGCGGCCATCACCCCCGGCCCGTACCTGCACATCGGCGGCGACGAAGCACACTCGACCCCGCCCGCGGACTACCTCGCGTTCGAGAAGAAGGTGCAGCCGATCGTCGCCAAGTACGGCAAGAAGGTCACCGGCTGGCACGAGATCGCGAAGTCGGACCCGCCCGCGTCGGCGGTCCCGCAGTACTGGGACTTCGGCGGCGACAACCCCTCGGTGGCGGCGGCCGCGGCGCGCGGCAGCAAGATCCTGATGTCGCCGGCGAACTTCGCCTACCTCGACATGAAGTACACCGAGCAGACCCCGCTGGGCCAGGACTGGGCCGCGCTGATCGAGGTCGAGGACGGCTACGACTGGGATCCCGCGTCGCTGGTCACCGGCGTCGGCGAAAGCCAGATCGCGGGCGTCGAAGCGCCGCTGTGGACCGAGACCATCCGGACCAGCGCCGACATCGAGTACATGGCGTTCCCGCGGCTGCCGGGCATCGCGGAGATCGGCTGGTCCCCGAAGGCGACGCACAACTGGGACGCCTACCGCGTGCGGCTGGCGAAGCAGAGCCCGCGCTGGGTGGCGCAGGGCATCAACTTCTACCGCTCCCCGCAGGTCGACTGGAAGTGACCGGGCGGGCCACCTCGCGAGAGGTGGCCCGCACCGCGGTCAGCCCAAGGTCTTGCTGCGCAGGTAGACCACTTCCTGCGGGCCCCGTTTTACGAGCACCCAGAACGTCGACCACCGGTCCGGCGCGTGGAAACCGAAGTAGAGGTCGTACCGCACGTTCGGGTCGAGCACCCACCCGAACTGCCGCATCTCCCCGGCGTCGAACGGCGGGTCCTGCGGCCCGACCTCGCCCTGCGGGTTCGCCGGGTCGACGCCGTACTGCCGCAGGTAACCGTCCACACAGGACTTCGGGGCGGTGAAGGTGACCGCCAGCCGGTCGGTGAGCGGCGGCTGGACGTCGAACCGGAACCCCTCGACCGGGCACGACGGGAGCGAGATCCGGTACCGCGCCGCGGCGTCTTCCCAGCTCACCCCGCTCTCACTGCCCGGGTAGGCCCGCGGGTCGGGCTCCTCGCCGCAGCCGGCCAGCACGGCGGCCGCGGCGAGGAGCCCGAGAACGGCCGTCAGCGGCCGTGCACGCATCGCACTCCTTGCGGATTCATCGGTGCCCCGCGATGTCGAGGTTCTGGTTCGTGCTGCCCTGCACGGTGTAGTCCCGCGCGAGGCCGACGGTCGGCATCTGCGCCAGGTCCTTCACATTGTAGTCAACACCGTGCACCTCGATCGGCGGCTTGTCCGGGTCGAAGTTGTACGCCTTCTTCAGGTCCACGCGGTAGCCGCCGGTCAGCTGCACCGTGCCGTTGCCGGTCACCCGCGCGGTGAGGTCGCCGGTGACGCGGTACTCGAACGAGTGCAACGCGAAGATGTGGTCGGACACCTGCGTGAACTGCGAGCCGAGCCAGTTCGTGTCCAGCTTCAGCGCGCACGTGGAGCCGACCGGCCCGGTGCACTTGGCCGCGGCCTGGTTGGCGTAGGCCGCCAGCCGGGTGTTCAGTTCGGCCTGCCACTGCGGATCGCTGTAGAAGTCCCGCATCTGGTCGGCGCTCAGCACGTAGTCCTGACCGCTCGCCTTGGCCCAGTGGTCGAACAGGGCGCAGGTGATCGGCCGGTTGTGGCAGACGAACAGCGCGGCCGCGCCCTGCTCCATGGTCAGCATGTTGATGTAGTCCTGCAGCCCTATCCGCTCCCACGGCGTCGGTTCGTGGTAGGCCGGGTGGCCCGCCTCGTCGTCGCTGTAGGGGTGCCCGTCGGGATCGCTCATGTCGGGACGGCTGCCGCCATTGGCCTCGGCGATCTCCCGGAGGTACAGGTCGATCGTCCGCTGGAAGGCGTCGGCCGCGGCCTGCACCGCCTGGTCGCGGCTGAGGTTGGCGTCCGCGGCCGACTTCGCCGCGTCGGCCGCCGCCGTCCGCGCGTCGGACGCCGATGCCGCCGCGTCCGAAGCCGACGCCTGTGCCTTGTTCGCGGACTGCTGCGCCTGCTGGGCCGCCTGCTGGGCGGCGGCCTCGGCCTGCTTGGCCTGGTTCGCCGACTGCACCGCCGCGTCCGCCGACGTCTTCGCGTCCTGTGCCGACGCCGCGGCCTGCGCGGCGTAGGTCTTCGCCAGGTCGGCGGAGTCCTTGGCCTGCTGCGCGTAGCGATCCGCGTCGCCGGCCGCGCCACGGGCCACCGCGGCGGCCTTGGCCGCCTCGGCCGCGTTCTGCCGGGCCAGCGCCGCCGAGCGGGCGGCGTCGGCGACGTACCCGGCGACCTCGGCCCGGTGGGTGGCGGTCAGCGCGTCCCGCTGCCGCGCCCGGTACAGCCCGGACTCCAGGAACGTCCGGACGACGCTCGCCGGCCCGGCCAGCGCGGCCCGCGCCGAAGCGCGCACCTCCGGCCCGCCGGTCGAGACGGCCTGCGTGGCCAGCACCCGGTCGTCGGCCTCGCGGGCGGTGTACTGCCCGGTGCGCAGGAACGCCCGGACGTCGTCGGCGGTGCCGTCGAGGGCGCGGCGGCCCGCGGCCTGCACACCGGGTCCGCCTGCCGCGACGATCTGGGTGGCGAGCACCCGGTCGTCGGTTTCGCTGCCCGGGTACCGGCGGTTGCGCAGGAAGTCCTGCACCTGCGCGTCGGTGCCGACCATCGCGGTCCGCGCGGTCGTCGCTTCGGCCGGGTGGGCGGTCGAGGCCGCGATGGCCGCGACGCTGGCCCGGTCGTCCTTGCCCTGGGTGGCGGGCTGGACGGTGGTGACGAACGCCTTGACGTCGAAGTCGTCGCCGGTCAGCGCCGTTTCCGCGGCGGTGCGGGTGAACGGGCCACCGAGCTTGCGCAGGCCCGCGGCGGCCTTGCGGCCGTTGCGGGTGACCAGGGCCGCGTCGGCGCCCGGGGCGCGTGCTTCGGTGAGCAGGCGCTGGGTTTCGGCGTCGAGCTTGGCTTCTTCTCCTGCGGTCCAGGTGGCGTCCGCCTGGGCGTCCGCTTCGGCGTCCTTCGCCGCTTCGGCTTCGGCCGTCTCCTGGGCCTCCTGCTGGGCCAGCCGCTCCAGGTCGGCCTTGCGCGCGGTCTCGGCGACGGTCGCGGCGGTGTCGGCCGCGGTCTTCGCGTCGTTCGCGGCGGTGTCCGCTTCGCGCGCGGCGGCTTCGGCCCGTTCGGCCGCGTGCGCGGCTTCCCCGGCGTGGGCGGCGGCTTCCTCGGCGGCAGTGGCCGCCGCATCGGCGTGCGCGGCGGCCGAATCCGCGGCCGCGGCGGCCTGGTTCGCCGCCCCCACCGCCTCGTTCGCCAGCGCGGTGGCGGCGTTGGCCGCCCGGGTCGCCTCGGCGGCCTGCCGCTTCGCCTGCTGGGCCGCGCGGCGGGCGCGGTCGGCCTGCGCACCGGCTTGCTCGGCGAACCCGCCGGCCGCGTCGGCGGCATCGCCGGCCGCGGTGGCGTTCTGGCCGGCCGACGCCGCGGCGCTGGCCGCACTGGCCGCGGCGAGGGCCGCGGTGACCGCACCACGGGCCGCGTCGGCGGCCTTGCGGGCGTTCCACGAGACCTGGCGGGCGTCGACCGCGGCCTGACGGGCCCGGTCCGCCTGGCCGGCGTCCGTGGCGGCCGCGGCGGCGGCGTTGCGCGCGTTGGTCGCGGCCTGGCCGGCCTGCACGGCGGCGGTGGCCGCCTGGGACGCCGCGCTCGCGGCGATCCGCGCCGACTCGGTGGCCGCGGAGGCCGCCCGGATCGCCGTCTTGGCCGCCTCCGCCGCACGCCGGGCCGCGTCGGCCGCCCGGCCGGCCGCGGCGGCCGCGGTCAGGGAGTCGTTGCGCGCCGCTTCGGTCTCCTGGGCCGCCCGCTGCGCCGCCTGCTTGGCGAGCTCCGCGGCCTGCACGGCCTGGGCGGCGGCCTCCTTCGCGGCCTCCGTCTGGGCCGCGGCCCGCGTCTGCGCGTCCGAAGCGAGGTCCGCGAGCTGGGCCACGGTCAGGGTTTCGTGGTCCTGCGCGACCGCCACCGGGTAGCCGGCGGTGAGGAAGCGGGAGACGTCTTCGTCGGTGCCGTCCAGCGCGATCTGCGCCGCCCGCTTGACCTGCGGGCCACCCGCGGCCATCAGCTGGGTGACGCGCACGCGGTCGTCGCTCGCCTGCGCCCGCGCCCGGCCGGTGCTGAGGAATTCGCGCTGCTGTTCCGGGGTACCGGCCAGCGCCGTCTGGGCGGCGCGCTTGACACCGGGACCACCGGCGGCGAGCGCCTGGGTGACCTGTACGCGCAGGTCGTCGAGGCTCGGCTGCTGCCAGCCGGTGTCGAGGAAAGCCTGCATCTCCGGGACGGTGCCGCCGGCCGCGGTCTGCAGCGCGCGCCGCAGCCCGGGGCCCGCCCGCGACACGAGCTGCGAGATGCGCACCCGGAGGTCCTGCTCGGCGGCGACGGCCAGGCCGGCGGTCAGGAAGGCGTGCACGTCGGCGTCGGTGCCGCACAGGGCACGCTCGGCGGCGGCCTGGACGCCGGGCCCGCCGGTCTTGAGCTGGTCGAGGGCCTGCACCCGTTCGGACGGCGGCGCCGGTTCGGCGGCGGCCGCGGGCAGTGCGGTGACCCCGGACAGGAAACCCACGGCGGCCAGCACGGCGGCCACGGGTCTGCGGAACGATTTCATCTGTCGTCTCCCCCTTTTTTGGGCACGACGAAATCGCGGAACCGGCCGCGTGAAAAATCACCGCGGCCGGACCGCGCGAATGGGTGGAATACCGGTCAGCGGAACAGACCGGCGTGGCTCAGGACCGGCCGGACCGCAATTCGACGAGCGGCGTGAAGCCGTTCTGCGGGTCGACGCCCTCGCCGACCGGCGTGTAGGTGTTCTTGATGACGTCGGTGGGCGTGGCGGTGCCCTTGATCACCACGGTGGCCTTGAGCTCGTGGGCGTCGCCGGTGATCGCGAACACGTCCGGGACGTCCATCGTCAGGTAGCCGGAGTCCCCGGTGATGCGGAAGCAGAAGTAGGACCGCTCGGCGATCCGGCTCCACACCTTCACCAGCGGGCCGGTCGCGGCGCAGTCGGTGAACAGGATGTGCCCGTCACCCTTGAGCAGCCGGATGTGGTACTGCGCGTAGATCGCGTCGGCACCGGGGTAGTCGTACTCTTCGACGATCGGCGGTGGCACGTCGTCCGCGACCGCGGTTCCGGAAACGAACGGCAGAACGGCAGCGGAAAGAGCACCCGCGAGCAGCGGGCGCGCGAACTTCTTCACAGTTTCATCCCCCTGAAAAGGCGGCTTTTGACCGCCTCGAATCCCCGAACCGAATCCGATCTTACGGACGGCACACAGCGGAAGTCAACGGCAAACCCGCCGTCGTGACCGCTACCGCACCGAATCGCCCAGCCGCGCCCGGATCGCCCGCCGGGCCAGCTCATAGGGCCGGAATCCGCCGTCGAGCACGGCATCGGCGTTGGCCGCACGGCCCAGCGCGTGGAGTTCGAACGCGAGCACCTCGGCGTCGGCGTCGAGGTGCCCGAGCGCGACCGCTTCGGCCGCGGTTTCGGAGATGAAGGCGGCGAACGAGCCGCTCGCCGCGGCCACCGCGTCGTGCACCCGCCCCGGGCGCGCGTCGAACTCCGCGCCGACGTTGAAGAAGAAGCAACCGCCGGGGAAGACCCGCTTCGCCGAGTAGTCCAGCCACTTCTCGCAGATCGCGCGCAGCCGCGGCAGCCCGGGCGCCACCGCCCGCGCCGGGGTGACGACGTGCGAGCGGAAGATCTCCAGCGCGGCGTCGATCGTGGCGAGCTGCAGTTCTTCCTTGGAGCCGAAGAGCGCGAACACCCCGCTCTTGCTCAGCTCCAGCTCGGTGGCCAGCCGGCCGAGGGAGAGCCCCTCCAGGCCGTCGATCGAAGCGACGTCGACGGCCCGCCGCAGCACCAGGCGCCGGGTCGCGTCCCCGCGGGCAACCCGGCCGTCACCCGGCACGCCGCGCCCGCCAGCGGTCCACAGTGGACTGGACGCCGTCGCGGTAGGCCGCCGACAGCGCCGGTGCGGCCAGCACCCGGTCGGCGAGGTCCAGCGCCGCGTCGACCTTGTCCTCGGGCAGCTGCCCGTAGTTGGCGAAGGAAATCAGGTAGACCTCGGTGATCGTCGGCCCGTCCGAGCGTTCGGCGAGCTCGACGGGCCCGGCCGTCGGCACGGTGCCGGGCCGCAGCACGCGCAGGTACCAGCCACACCGGCCACTGTCGATCATCAGCGGCGTGATGTCCTTGCGCCCGGTCTTCATGGCCAGCTTGAAGCACGGCTGCCGCGGCTGCGAGACCTGGACGAGCGCGTCACCCCAGGCCCAGACGTCCCCGATCCGGACGTCGTCCTCGGTGACCCCGGACAGCGAAACGTTCTCACCGAACCCGCCCGGCTCGGCGTCGACGCCGTCGGCCGCCCAGGCCGGGTAGTGCGCGGCCGGGTAGACGTAGACGGCCTTGTCGACGCCGCCGTGCACGGTCAGGTCGGCTTGGCGGTCGCCGTCGAGGTTGAGCTCGGTCAGTGCCAGCTCGGGCACGGTGACCCGCGCCTTGGTGATCGCGCTCAGCACCGGGCGCTCCCGCCGGTACCCCAGGACGCTCGGTTCCCCCACAAACACGCCGTCGACGTTCATGGGGAGAAGGTAGCACGACCGTTCGTACAGTTCGGCCGTCTTCAGCCCAGCGCCGCCGACTCCTCGTCGGTGAGCAGCCGGGACCGGATCAGGAACCGCACCCCCTCCGGTGCCTCCAGCGAGAACCCGCTCCCCCGGCCGGGCACCACGTCGATCGTCAGGTGCGTGTGCTTCCAGTACTCGAACTGCGGCCCCGACATCCACACCGGCACCGGCTCGATGCCGTCGACCTCGAGCCGGCCCAGCAGCACGTCCGAGGTGCCCGTGCGGAACTCGCCCGCCGGGTAGCACATCGGGGCGCTGCCGTCGCAACAGCCGCCGGACTGGTGGAACATCACCGGTCCGTGGTGCGACACCAGCCGCCGCAACAGCGCCGCGGCGGCCGGTGTCAGGTCGGCCCTCTGCGTCATCAGAAGAACCCGAGCGCCTGGTCGGAGTACGAAACCAGCAGGTTCTTCGTCTGCTGGTAGTGGTCCAGCATCATCTTGTGCGTCTCCCGCCCGATGCCGGACGCCTTGTAGCCGCCGAAGGCCGCGTGCGCCGGGTACGCGTGGTAGTTGTTCACCCACACCCGGCCCGCCTGGATGTCGCGGCCCGCGCGGTAGGCCACGTTGCCGTCACGCGACCACACGCCCGCGCCCAGGCCGTACAGCGTGTCGTTGGCGATCTTCAGCGCGTCCGCGTAGTCGTCGAACTTCGTCACCGAGACGACCGGGCCGAAGATCTCCTCCTGGAAGATCCGCATCTTGTTGTCGCCGGCGAACACCGTCGGCTCGACGTAGTAGCCGCCCGACAACTCGCCGCCGAGGTCGGTCCGGGCGCCGCCGGTGAGGATCTCCGCGCCCTCCTGCTTGCCGATGTCGATGTAGGACAGGATCTTCTCGAGCTGGTCGTTCGACGCCTGCGCGCCGATCATCGTCTCGGTGTCGAGCGGGTGCCCCTGCTTGATCCGGCGCACGCGCTCGACGGCGTCGCCGAGGAAGCGGTCGTGGATGCCGGACTGGATCAGCGCCCGCGACGGGCACGTGCAGACCTCGCCCTGGTTCAGCGCGAACAGCGCGAAGCCCTCCTGCGCCTTGTCGTAGAAGGCGTCGTTCGCGGCCGCGACGTCGTCGAAGAAGATGTTCGGGCTCTTGCCGCCGAGCTCGACCGTCACCGGGATGATGTTTTCGCTGGCGTACTGCAGGATCAGCCGGCCGGTGGTGGTCTCGCCGGTGAACGCGATCTTCCGGACGCGGCTGCTCGACGCGAGCGGCTTGCCTGCCTCGACGCCGAAGCCGTTGACGATGTTGAGCACCCCCGGCGGGAGCAGGTCGCCGATGATCGAGATCAGCACGTGGATCGAGGCCGGCGTCTGCTCGGCCGGCTTGAGCACGACGGCGTTGCCCGCGGCCAGCGCCGGGGCGAGCTTCCAGACCGCCATCAGGATCGGGAAGTTCCACGGGATGATCTGCCCGACCACGCCGAGCGGCTCGTGGAAGTGGTAGGCGACGGTGTTTTCGTCGATCTGCGAGATGCCGCCCTCCTGGGCGCGCAGGGCACCGGCGAAGTAGCGGAAGTGGTCGATGGCGAGCGGGATGTCGGCGGCCAGCGTCTCGCGGACCGGCTTCCCGTTCTCCCACGACTCCGCGACGGCGATGGCCTCGAGGTTCCGCTCCATCCGGTCGGCGATCCTGAGCAGCGTGTTCGCCCGCTCCTCGGTCGACGTCCGGCCCCACGCCGGCGCCGCGCCGTGGGCCGCGTCGAGCGCCTTCTCGACGTCCTCGGCGTTGCCGCGGGCGATCTCGCAGAAGGTCTTCCCGGTGACCGGCGTCGGGTTCTCGAAGTACTGACCGCTCGCCGGCGGCACGTACTCGCCGCCGATGTAATGGTCGTAGCGCGCCTCGAAGCTGACGACGCTGCCTTCGGTGTTCGGTGCGGCGTACTGGACCATCTTCCCTGCCTCGTTGCTCGGAGTGATCGGGTGCGGCGAAGGTAGGTCCGGCAACGTTGCACGCGCGTTGCACCGCGGCGCGTCCGGTACCTACGCTGGCAGACGTGGCAGAGTCGCCGGAACCCGAGCTGCTGCGCGACCCGGAGTCGTACGCGCGGCTCCTGCGGCACGTCCGCGAGGCGGTGCTGGCCGGCGTGCCGGGCCCGCGGTCGCCACGCTCCGTGGTCTCCGACTCGTGGAACCGGTCACTGGCCGCCCGGGTGGACCCGGACGAGGGCGAGGCCCCGTTCGTCCACGACACCGCCGCCCTGGCCGCGCTGCGCGAGGCCCATCCGCTGGCGCCCGTGCTGCCGGTGCTGCGGCAGATGCTGGTGAGCATCGCCGACGACGCCGAGCACCTGATGATCGTCACCGACGCCGACGGCCTGATCCTCTGGCGCGAGGGCGCGGCGGGCCAGCTGGTGCGCGGGGACCGCGTCGGCCTCACCGAAGGCACCCAGTGGAGTGAAACCGCGATCGGCACGAACGCCATGGGCACGGCACTGGCCACCGGCGAGCCGGTGCAGATCTACTCGGCCGAACACCTGGTCCGGCGCTACCACACGTGGACGTGCGCGGCGGCGCCGGTGCGTGACCCCGAGACCGGCGTGCTGCTCGGCTCGATCGACGTCAGCGGGCCGCTGCGCACGGTCCACCCGGCCATGCTTTCCCTGGTCACGGCGACCGCGCAGCTCGCGGAAGGCCAGCTGCGCGCCCAGCTGGCGGTCCGCGACGAACGGCTGCGGCGGGTGAACATGCCGCACCTGGCGGCCCTGCGCGGCCGCCCGGGCGCGCTGCTTTCGGCGGCCGGGCGGGTGCTCGCGGCGGAGGCGTGCACCCTGCCGTCCACCGTGGACGTCCGCCGCGGCGGCGGGACGGTCGCCCTGCCCGACGGCCGCCTCGCCACGGTGGAACCGCTGTCCGAGGGCTACCTGCTCCGCCTGGCGTCCCCGTCGGGCACCCACCGGGCCCGGCTGCACCTGCAGTTCCTGTCCGACGGCGCCCACACGACCACTGTGGACGGTCGCGAAGTGCCGTTGACGTTGCGGCACGCGGAGATCCTGACCCTGCTGGCCCTGCACCCGAACGGCCTCTCGGCGGAACGGCTGGCCCTGCAGCTCTACGGCGAGACCGGCAACCCGGTGACGGTCCGCGCGGAGATCCACCGGCTGCGCTCGCAGCTGGGCGCGTCGGTGGTGCAGACGCGCCCGTACCGCCTGGCCGCGGACGTCGACGCCGACTTCCTCCGCGCCCGCACGGCGGTCCGCTCCGGTGCCCCGGCCGACGCGCTGCGCGTCTTCCGCGGGCCCCTGCTGCCGGAGTCGGAAGCGCCGGCGATCCGTGAGGAGCGGGAGACGCTGACCGCCCAGGTGCGTCAGGTGGCGTTGAACAGCGGCGACCCGGCGGTGCTGTGGTCGTTCTGGGAAACGGCCTGCGGTGCCGACGACTTCGCGGTGCTCGACGCGCTGCTGCGGACGCTCCCGCCGGCCGACCCGCGGCGGGCCGCCGTGGCCGCCCACCGCAGGCGGCTCGCCTGAGCCGTCACGGCTCGAGGTCGGCCACGCCCCGGCCGCTCGCCACGTCGAACGGCACCGACGCCTGGTCGTGCACGATCACCCAGCCGTCGCCGGTCTTCCGGAAGACGAAGGTGGCCCGGACCCACATGCCGTCGGTCACCACGCCGTTCTTCAGCGTCCCGCTGACCCGGCCGAAGCCGTGCCCGACGGCGAGGTCGCCGCTCGCGGTGATGGTCAGGTCGCGCAGCTCGTAGTCCACCTTTTCGAAGATGGTGAACACCTTCGCCCAGTTCTTCAGCTTGGCGTCGGTCCCGACGTGCTGCAGCGGCGGTTCGACGTCGAAGGACACGACGTCCGGCGCGTAGATCCGCCGCAGGGCCTCGAGATCCTTGGCCCGCAGCGCTTCCACGACCGCGTCGAGCCTGCCCCGGACCGCGGCCTCGGCACCCCCGGCCCGCAGCGGCGCCAGCGCGGCACTCCAGGCGACGACGTGGCCGAGCAGCGTGTCCAGCGCGGCGAACTGGTGCTCGCCGGGCGCGAAGACGGTGCCGAGGTCGAATTCGGTCGCCAGCGGCAGCGTGACCTGCGGGGCCACGTCGGCCAGCTGCAGGGCGCCGCAGACCAGCCGCAGCTGCTCGACCGCCCGGGCGCCGCCGACCCCGCCGTAGGAGACGAACCCGGCCGCCTTGGTGTTCCACTCGACGTAGACGTGGTCGAGGGCGTTCTTCAGCACCCCGGGGAGGGAGTGGTTGTACTCGGGGGTGACGAACACGAACCCGTCGCAGGACGCGACGACGGCGGCGAAGGCCCGGGTGCGCGGGTCGTCGTACTGCCCCGAGAAGCCCGGAGGGTCCTCGAGGTGCGGCAGCGGGTGGTCCCGCAGGTCGATCACGGTGAACTCGGCGTCTTCCCGGCGCGCGGCCCGCTCGTGCACCCACTGGGCGACCTGGTCGCCGATGCGGCCCGGACGGGTGCTGCCGAGCACGATCCCGATCTTGGTCATCGTTTCTCCCCTGTTCGGTTGGTTCCGACCGGTACGACGAAACGGGACGCCCGAATGTCAGGTCCTGACGGTCGGGCAGGCTGGATCGTCGGAGGAGACATGACAACGCCATCGGAAATCGTCGTCGCCGAGCGACGGCAGCTGGTCAACCTCGCCTACCGCCTGCTCGGCTCGCTGACCGAAGCCGAGGACGCCGTTCAGGAGACCTACGCCCGCTGGTACGCCCTGACCCCGGCGCAACAGGACGCGATCTCCTCGCCGGGCGCGTGGCTCACCACGGTGGCCGGCCGGATCTGCCTGGACGTCCTCGGCTCGGCCCGGGTCCGGCGCGAGCGGTACGTGGGCGAGTGGCTGCCCGAGCCACTGCCCGACCAGCCCGACCCGGCCGACCGGATCACCCTGGACGAGTCGGTGAGCATGGCGTTCCTCGTCGCGCTGGAAGCGATGACACCGGCCCAGCGCGTGGCCCTCGTGCTGCACGACGTCTTCGGGTACTCGTTCGCCGAGGTCGCCGAGATCACCGGCCGGACACCGGCGGCGAGCCGGGAACTGGCCTCCGCGGCCCGCCGCCGCGTCCGCGCCGGCTCGCCGGGCGCCCCGGCTCGCGGCCGGGCGGGCCTGATCAGGGACTTCAAGGAAGCGTGGGAAGCGAGCGACATCGAAGCGCTGGTCGGCCTCCTCGACCCCGGCGCGACCCTGACCGCGGACGGCGGCGGCGTGGTCCGCGCCGCGCTGCTGCCGATCGAAGGCGGCGAGCCGGTCGCGCGGTACGTCGCCGACCTCGCGGCCTCCGGGGTGCTGACCCTCGTGGAGCGGACGGTCAACGGCGAGCCCGGCCTGCTGCTCCGGCGCGGAGACGAACTCGCGGCCGTCTACTCCTTCGACGTCGAGGACGGCCGCATCACCCGGATCTGGGCGGTGCGGAACCCCGAAAAGCTGCGCCCCTGGCTCGGGTGAACTCGAAGTAGACACCGTCTACAGAAGTTTGATAGACAGTGTCCACAAGGTGAACCACGGGTTACGGAGATCGGGATGAGCTACCACCGTTTCGTCGTCGTCGGCGACAGCTGCGCCGAAGGACTCGACGACCCGTACCCCGACCGGCGCCACTACCGCGGCTGGGCCGACTTCGTCGCCGCACGGCTGGCCGAGGACGAGCCCGGGTTCCGCTACGCCAACCTCGCCGTCCGCGGGCGGCGGCTCGACCAGATCGTGCCCGAGCAGCTCCCGGCCGCCGCGCGTCTCGAACCCGATCTGGTCGCCCTCTTCGGCGGCGGCAACGACGTGATGAGCCGGGGCTGGGACGCGCGCACCGTCGCCCGGCGGGTCGATGCCGCCGTCCGGGCCTGCACGGACATCGCGCCCGTCGTCGTCACCTTCACGCTCAGCGACGTCTCCCGCCGGATGCCGCTCGGCCACCGGATGCGGCCGCGGATCGTCGCGCTCAACGACGCCATCCGCGAGGCCGCCGTCAGCTACGGGGCCCTGCTGATCGACCTGTGGCCGGACCAGGCCGTCACCGATTCGCGCTACTTCGGCGCCGACCGCCTGCACCTGTCCGCCCACGGCCACCGCCGGCTCGCCGCGTACGTCCTGGCCCGGCTCGGCCTGGACCACGACCCCGCCTGGCTCGCGCCCCTCCCGGGCACCGCGGCGCCCGGCAGCAGGCGCGCCGACCTGCAGTGGCTGGTCCGGGAGGTGCTGCCGGTCGCCGTGACGCGCACGCGCAACCGGCTGATCGGCCGCCAACCCGGCGACGGCTTCCTCCCGAAGCGCCCCGACCTGCTCCCGATGGCTTTGGACGAGGCATGGGCACCCGGCAACGCCTGATCGCGACGGCGTCGGAACTGCTCGCCGAGGAAGGCGTCGGCGCGGTCACCCTGCGCGGGATCGCCAAGGCGGCCGGGGTTTCCCACGGCGCACCCCTGCGGCACTTCTCGGGCCGCGCCGAGCTGCTGTCCGCCGTCGCGACCCGCGGGTACGCCGAGCTGCTCGCCCGCCGGGAGACGCTGCCGGAGACCTCGCCGCGGGAACGGCTCACCGCGGCCTGCCACAGCTACCTCGACTTCGCGCTGGCCAACCCGGCGATGTTCGAGCTGATGTTCCGCCGCGACCTGATCGACCCGGACGACCCGGAACTCTCGGCGGCGACGAGCGCGGTCTTCGACACCTTCGCCGTGCTGGTGGCGGCGGTGCCGACCCCGGTCGCGCGGTCCGGTGCCGACCTGCGGCTGGTGGCCGCGTCGCTGTGGGCGGCCCTGCACGGGCTCGCCCAGCTGTGGCTGTGGGGCGGCCTGGCGGACGCCAGCTTCGCGCCGTCCCCCGAAGCCGCGCTGGCCGTCACGCTCGACGCCTACCTCGACACGCCGACCCGGTCCGCGCGCCCGAACACCTGATCGAATACCCTCTCCGGCATGACCGAGTCAGACCCGCAGCTCGAGCGCATCCGCAAGCTGCTGGCGAAGGCGGAAGACCCGGCGGTCACCGAGGCGGAAGCCGAGGCGTACAACCAGAAGGCCGCCGAGCTGGTCGCGCGCTATGGGATCGACCAGGCGATGCTCGCCGCGTCGGGCGCCAGTTCCGACGAGATCGGCACGCTGACGATCCCGATGAACGACCCGTACAGCCGCGACAAGGCGAGCCTGCTCACCTCGGTCGCGTACCCGCTGCGCTGCCGGACGCTGCTGCACCGCCTCGGCCAGAAGGTCGAGAGCGTCACGGTGTTCGGGTTCCGCTCCGACCTCGGCCGGGTGGAGCTGCTGTTCACCAGCCTGCTGCTGCAGGCGGGCACGCAGCTGACCCGCGTCCGGCCGGGCGGGTTCTTCCCCGGCGAGTCACTGGCCGCGTACCGGCGCACGTGGCTGCACGGCTTCGCGCGCGCGGTGCACGAACGGCTTTCCCACGCCGAGGAGGAAGCCGTCCGCACGGCGGTGCCGGGCGCGCGCTCGGCGGAGCTGGTGGTCCGCGACCGCGCGCAGATGGTCCAGCACGCGTTCGACGCCGAGTACGGCGACCTGCGCGCCGCCGCACCCCGGCGCCTGTCGGGCAGCGGCTACCTCGACGGCCACGACGCCGGCACCCGGGCCAACCTCGACCCGGCCGCGCTGACGCGGCGCCGCAAAGCCCTGCGCTGAGTCCCCCGGTTGCCGCTATCGCGGCGGCGATCACTTCCGCTTGTATGAGCGCATGCGCGTTGTCGATCTTGCCGGCCGCCCCGACCTCCTCGACGCCGCGTTGGGCCTCGGTGACGTCGGCGGCCAGTTCATCTACCAGGGCGCGAGCGGCCGGATGATCACCGGCGAGCGCTTCCTGCGCCACTGGGCGCGCTACTTCCTGATCGCCTTGGCCGACGACGGCACCCCGATGGCCCGCGCGCTGTCGGTCCCGCTGGCGTACCCGGCGCCGGACCGCACGGAGCTCCCGGACCACGGCTGGGACCAGGCGATCGAGTGGGCGGCCCAGGACGTCATGGACGGCCGCGCGCCGAACGCGTTGTGCGCGCTGGAAGTCGTGATCGCCCCGCACCTGCGGGGCACCGGCCTGGCGACCCCGATGCTGAAGGCGCTCAAGGCCGTGGCGGCGGAATCGGGGCTGAGCAAGCTGATCGTCTCGGTCCGCCCGATCGGCAAGGAGGCCGAGCCGACCGTCCCGATGCCGGAGTACGCGGCCCGCCGCCGTCCGGACGGCCTGCTCGCCGACCGCTGGCTGCGCACCCACGAGCGGCTCGGCGCCCGGGTGGTGAAGGTGTGCCCGTTCGCGGTGACGCTGTCGGGCTCACTGGCGGACTGGCACGAGTGGACGGGCGTGAAGCTCGAGGACGGCGAGAACCTCATCCCGGGCGGCATCGCCCCGGTCCACGCCTCGACCACCTACGACGTGGCGACCTACGTCGAGCCGAACGTGTGGCTGGAACACCCGATGTGATCTCGGGGATCACCCTGATGGCGCACCCTCCTGGCACCTGCTAACTTTTGTTGGCATGTGGACGCCGGGTGACGAGCTCCTGCGGCAGCTGGGCGCGCTCGCCAACCCGCACCGGCTGCGGATCGTCGCGGCCCTGCACGCCGAACGCACCTACGTCAGCAAGCTGGCCCGCGAACTGCGGATCAGCCGCGCGCTGCTGCAGGTCCACCTGCGCAAGCTCGAAGCCGCCGGCCTGGTCAGCGCCGGCTTCGAGACCGGCGAGGACGGCAAGACGCTGCGGTTCTACGAGCTCACCCCGTTCTCCGTCGTGCTGACGCCGGAGGCGATCGCGGCGGCCGCGCCGACGCTGACCACACCGGAGTCCGTCCAGGGGGACGGCGAGGAGGGACGGACGTGAACTGGCACCAGTGGCAGGAAATCATCGGCGTGACCGGGGTCTTCGTCCTGATCACCGTCGTGCTGTCGATCGCGATCGTGCAGCTGGCCGCGACCTGGCGGGCCAAGGCCGCGCTCGCCCGCGAGAGCGAATACCGGAGCCTGGCCGAGAAAGCCGTCCGGACGCAGGAAGAAACCGAACGGCAGCTCAAGGACGTCCAGGACCGCCTGCGGTCCATCGAACACGTGCTCAAGGAGGTCGACTGACCGGCTGAAGGCCCTGGACCGCCGAGCGGCAACTCGGCGGCCCAGGAAGAAGAAGCACCCACTCGCCCGAGGGCGAGCTCTCATCGGATCACTCCTTCACGGAAGGACCTTAGTTCATGCTGCCCGCAAAACGGCCGGTGGTCGAAGCCGTCACGAACTGGTCGCTGCGGCACCGCGCCGCCGCGATCCTCGGCTGGCTCGCGCTCGTCGCACTGGCCTGGGCGCTCGGCACGTTCGTCCCCGGCACCGACGCGCGGTCGAGCCCGCCCGGCGACGCCGGCACCGGCCAAGCCGTCCTCGACCACCAGGCCACCCGCGAACCCTTCTTCGAGAACGTCCTCGTCCAGCCGCGGTCCCCGGCGGTCACCGCCGACCTCGTGACGACCCTGACGACGTCGGGCGCGGTCGCGGACACCCGCTCCGAGGTCTCCGCCGACGGCCGGTCGGAACTGGTCACCTTCCGGATCACCGGCAGTGGCACCGAAATCCGGGCCGGCCTGGCGAAGGCGACCGCGGCGGTCGACACGGTCGCCGCCCGGCACCCGGACGTCCGGGTGGCCCAGGCCGGCGATCTCACCGTGTCCGGCGCGGTCGACAAGAGCATCAAGGAGGACATCGGGCGGTCGGAAGCCCGCTCGCTGCCGATCACCGTGCTGATCCTGCTGGTGGTGTTCGGCTCGCTGGTCGCGGCCGCGGTCCCGGTCCTGCTCGCGGGCACCGCGGTGCTCGCCACCTTCGGCTTCCTGTCCGTTGTGGACAACTGGATCCCGGTCAACAGCGCGACTTCCGCGATCACGCTGCTGATCGGGATGGCGGTCGGCGTCGACTACTCGCTGTTCTTCCTGCGCCGGGTCCGGGAAGAACGCGCGCACGGCGTCGAGGAGTCGATCCGGATCGCGGCGCGGACGTCGGGGCACGTGATCGTCGTGTCGGGCCTGACCGTCGTGCTGTGCGTGACCGGCCTGCTGTTCACCGGGCTCGACAACCTGCGCGGCCTGACCGTGGGCACGGTCCTGGTCGTCGGCCTGGCCGTGCTCGCCGCGGTGACCGTCCTGCCGGCGACGCTTTCCCTGCTCGGCTCGCGCGTCGACCGCGGCCGGATCCCGTGGCTCGGCCGGCGCCGGACCCGCTCGGCCTTCTGGGCGGGTGTGGCGACCGTCGTCACCCGGCGGCCCGCGGTCTGGAGCGGGCTCGCCACCGCACTGCTCGTGCTGCTCGCCTTGCCCGCGCTGGGAATGCGGTTGCAGGACCCGGCGCCGGCCGAGAGCCTGCCGCGCAGCATCCCGGTGATCGACGCGGCCGTGCGCATCCAGGAAGCGTTTCCCGGCGTCACCATGCCCGCGCACGTCGTCCTCTGGAACACCCGCGGCGGCCCGGTCGACACCCCCGCGCTGCGCCGGGCGATCGGCGAACTCACCGCGGAACTGCCGCGGCCGTCCGTCGTCGTGCCGGTGGACCAGGCGCTCGTCGTCCGGATCCCGCTCGGCGGCACGGGGAACGACGAAGCGGCGAGCCGCACGCTCACGACGTTGCGGGAAACCCTGCTGCCGCAGACGGTCGGGCGGATCGACGGCGTCGGTTACGCCGTGGCGGGCCGCACCGCCGAAGCGCACGACTTCACCGCGCAGGTGCTCGCCCGGGCGCCGTACACCTTCGGGTTCATCCTGCTGCTCGCGTTCGCGCTGCTGCTCGTGGTGTTCCGGTCGGTCGTGGTGCCGGTGGTGTCGATCCTGCTCAACGCGCTGTCGGCGGGCGCGGCCTACGGCGTGCTCACCCTGGTGTTCCAGGGTGGCTTCCTCGCGCCACTCCTGGGTTTCACGCCCTACGGCGGGGTGCTCGGCTGGCTGCCGGTGTTCCTCTTCGTGCTGCTGTTCGGGCTGAGCACCGACTACCACGTCTTCATCCTCAGCCGGATCCGCGAACGGCGGCGGCCGGGCGGGCCCGTCCGGCAGGCGATCGTCGAAGGCACCGCGAGCAGTTCCGGGGTGGTGACGAGCGCCGCGCTGATCATGACCGGGGTGTTCAGCGTCTTCCTCAGCCTGGCCGCGATCGAGTACAAGATGCTCGGCCTCGGCATGGCGTTCGCGATCCTGCTCGACGCGACGATCGTCCGCGGCGTCCTGCTGCCCGCCGCGCTGGCACTGTGCGGCGACCGGCTCTGGCCCGGTCAAAGTGTAGAAACCCTTAAAGCTCCGTCCAGAACTCTTCGCTTGTCCTGACGGATCCTCTTCGGCACCGTTGATCGCATGAACGGTGGACGGGGCGCTTCGGCGCGCATAGTGGTCCTGGCCCTGCTGTGGGGCTCGGGCTTCCTCTGGATCAAGCTGGCCCTGACCGGGCTGAGCCCCGTCCACCTCACCCTCGTCCGGTGCGCCCTCGGCGCGCTGACGCTGCTGGGCCTGGCGATCGCCGCCCGGCAGCGGCTGCCGCGGGACGGCCGGACCTGGGCGCGGCTGGTCGTCGCCGCGTTCTTCTGCAACGCCCTGCCCTTCGCGCTGTTCGGCATCGGGGAGCGCACCGTCGACTCCGGGGTCGCCGGCGTCATGAACGCCACCACTCCGCTGTGGTCGCTGCTGATCGGTGTCGCGCTCGGGACCGAACGGCGGCTCAACCCCGCGCGGCTGCTCGGGCTGGTCCTCGGCTTCGCCGGCATCCTGGTGATCTTCGCGCCGTGGCAGCAGTCGGGCCTGCTGAGCACCGGCGCGCTGGCCCTGCTCGGCGCCGGCCTCAGCTACGCGGTCGCCTTCGCCTACATGGCACGGAAACTGCCGCCGGACGGCGCTCCGCTCGCGCTCTCGGCCGCCCAACTGCTGACCGCCACCGGGCTGACCGCTCTCGCGCTGCCGGTCGCCTCCGCCGCGCCGCACCTGACGCTCACCGCCGTCGTCGCGGTGACGGTCCTCGGCGTCTTCGGGACCGGCATCACGTTCTACCTGAACTACCGGATCCTCTCCGACGAAGGCCCGACCGCCGCGGCGACGGTCGGCTACCTCCTGCCGGTGGTCTCGGTCGCGCTCGGCGCCCTCGTCCTCGGCGAGCCGCTGACCGTCCGGGTCGTCGGCGGGATGGCGGTCGTGCTGGTCGCCGTCGGCCTGACCCGGTGGCAGCCGGCTCAGGCGCGGGCGAACTGCCCGGCGAGCTCGGCAGGCGGCCTGGCCACGCCGAAGTAGTCGCCGGTCGCCAGTTCCGCGCCGGCCGTGCGCCACCAGCTCGCCTGGTCCTCGGTGTGGATCCCGTCGACCACGAGCGTCGCGCCGACCTGCCGGACCAGCGGCACCAGCGCGCTGAGGAACGTCGAGTCCGACCACGCCTGCCACTCCGCGAGCCGCCGGTCGACGCGCACGATGTCGACCGGCAGGTTCTCGATCGCGCGCAGGTCGTCCGGTCCCAGCCCGAACTCGTCGAGCATGACGTGCACGCCGAGGTCGGCCAGCGCGGTGACGTTCTCGATCACCCCGGACACCGGGAGCGCGCCGGCCGGGACGCCGAGCATCAGCTGCTCGGGCGGCAGGCCGGTGTCCCGCAGCAGCCGCGTCACGCGCGTGCCGAGTGCGTCGTCCGACACCTGGTGCCCGGTCAAGCCGGCGACCATCGGCAGGCCGAACCCCGCGCGCTGGCGCCACCACTCGCCCTGGCGGCTCGCGGCCCGCAGCAGCCAGTCGCCGAGCGGCAGCATCAGCCCGGTCGACTCGGCGAGTTCCACGCAGCACTCGTGCGAAAGCGCGGTGTCGTCCGGGCGGTCCCAGTGCAGGCGGGCTTCGATGCCGGCGACCTCGCCGTCGGCCAGCCGCGCCACCGGCCGGTAGCGCACGCCGATCTCGCCGTGTTCCCAGGCGCCGGCCATGCCGACGGCCACCGCCTGCGTCCGCCGGTCGTGGGCGTCGGCCTCGCGGTCGAACATCTTCCACTGGCCGCGCCGCCGCTCCTTGGCGCGCCGCAGCGTCTGGTCGGCCTGGCGCAGCAGTTCCAGCGGGTCGATGCCCTTCGCCGGCCGGTGCACCACCCCGGCGCTGGCCGACAGCGCGAGCCCGTGGCCGTCGACGAAGAACGGCTCGGCGAGCTCGTCGTTGATCGCCCGCACGATGGTGGCGATGTCCGGCGTCGACTCGGTGTTCTCCACCAGGATGCCGAACTCGTCGCTGTGGAACCGCGCGATCATCGCGTTCTCGCGGGACATCACCGCCTTGAGCCGCTGCGCGAAGTGCACCAGCAGCTGCTCGCCGACGCGGCGGCCGAGGCTGTTGCAGACCATGCCGAACGCGTCGAGGTCGACGTGGAACAGCGTGACGCCGTACGTCGGGTCGGCCCGCCGCAGCGCCGCTTCCAGGTGGGTGCCGAAGTACTGGCGGTTCGGCAGCCCGGTGAGGACGTCGTGCAGGGCCTGGCGGCTCAGCTCGCCCTGCAGCAGCATCAGCTCGGTGCCGTCCTCGATCACCACGACGAAGTGGGACGGCTGGTTTTCGGCGTCGCGCAGCAGCGACGCGGTGAGCGAGATGCGGACGACGTCGCCGTCCTTGCGCAGCAGCCGTTCCGACTGCCGGATCCGCTCCTTGCCGCCGTCCAGCAGGGCCAGCATCGCGTCGCGGAGGACCTCGACGGACTCGGGGTGGACGACGTCGTAGAGCACCGAGCCGGCCAGCTCGCCCGCCGGGTGCCCGAGCATCTCGGCCAGCGCCGCATTGGCCCGCACGATCCGGCCGTCCAGCGCGACGACGGCGATGCCGCTCGCCGACGACGTCACCACCTCTTCGAAGCGCGCCTCGCTCTGCCGCAGGTTCCACTGGGCGTCCCGCACCGCCTTGATCAGCGACAGGTGCATGATCTCCTGCTGGTCGAGGACGCTGCGCTCGTGCGCGAGCAGGAAGCCGCAGGCGAGCGCGCCGAGCGCGGCCACGATCCGGTCGGCGGCGCCCGCCAGTTCGGGCAGCGCCGGCAGGCCCTTCCCGAGCACCTCGAGCGTGCACCGCAGGCCGGGCTCGCCGACGTAGCCGAGCGCGACCAGCCGGGCGCCGATCCGCTCCGCCGGTGTCACGTCCGGCGACGCGCGGTGCAGCGTGCCGCAGAGCGTGTCCACCAGCTCGCCGAGCTCCGCTTCGAGTTCCTCCCGGCTCAGCGAAACGACCGTCACGCCGCTGAGCAGGTACGCCCACTTGCGGGCGAGCCGGGTCCGTTCGCGGCTCGCATCGGGAGCGGCGGGCTCGTCCGGCTGGGGTGCGATCATCGGCATGGAGGACGTCCGCATCAGATCTCGTGGCCGGCCCGCACGATGCCGGGTAGGGAGAAATCGGCATCCGGCGGATACCATTCCGGTGATCGGGTCACGGAGAACACCTTCTCAGTCTGATCGGACCGAAAGAGCTTAGCGATTCCTCGCGCTTCGGCTACTGCGCCATCCGCGTGAGCCCGGACCACCCGATCGGGCACTGTCCCGTTCGACCGGACGCGCCTAGCGTGAGCCGTCTCCTTGGAAAATCCAGACAATGGCGTAACGAGGAGTATGCATGAGCGTTCCGGTGGCTCCGCGCCGGTGGCCTTTTCTCGGGCACACTCCGGTACTCCTGAGGCAACGCTTCGCATTCACCGACACATTGCCGGAGCACGGCGAGATCGTCAAACTCCTTCTCGGCCCGGCGCCCGTCTACTTCGTCACCAGCCCGCGATTGGCGCACGAAGTGCTGGTCAACGAGGGCCCGAAGTTCCGCAAGGGCGCCATGTTCGACAAGTTTCGGCCGTTCGTCGGAAATGGCTTGGTGCTTTCGAACGGGGACTTCCACCTCCGGCAGCGACGGCTGATGCAACCGGCGTTCCACCGCGAACGGCTGGCCGCCTACGCGGAGATCATGCGGCGCGCGGCCGCGGAACTGAGTGGCTCGTGGCATGCCGGTGAAGTGCGCCCGATCGACGACGACATGCAGAGCCTGGCGGTGACGATCGTCGGCGAGGCCCTGTTTTCCACCGAACTGGGTAAAGCGGCGATCGCCGAAGCGCGCCGGTCGATTTACGTGATCATCCAGCAGGGAATGATTCGCGCGTTGTCGCCGAAGTTCGTCGAAAAGCTCCCGGTGCCCGGCAACCGCCGGTTCGACGAAGCGATCGGCCGGATGCAGGCCATCGTGCTCGAGGTGATCCGCGACTGGCGGCGCGACGGCACCGACCGCGGCGACCTGCTTTCGACGTTGCTGCTGGCCGGGATGACCGACGAGCAGGCGCGGGACGAGGTGCTCACCCTGCTCACCGCGGGCATCGAAACGACGGCGCTGGCACTGGCCTGGACGTTCCACGAGCTCGGCCGGAACCCGGACGTCGAGGCGAAGGTGCACGCCGAACTCGACGAGGTGCTCGGCGAACACCCGGTCACCGTCGAGGACCTGCCCCGGCTGACCTACGTCCGGCAGGTGGTCGACGAAGTGCTGCGGCAGTACCCGCTCTGGATGCTGATGCGCCGCACCCTGACCGAAGTCGACCTCGGCGGCGTCCGGCTGCCGGAAGGCGCGGAGGTGATCGTCAGCCCGCACACGCTCCACCACGACCCGGCCTCGTTCCGCGACCCGGACCGCTTCGACCCGGACCGCTGGGCACCGGAGCGGGCGGCCGAGATCCCGAAGGGGGCGTTCGTGCCGTTCGGTGCGGGCACCCGCCAGTGCATCGGAAACCGCTTCGCCCAGAACGAAATCGTCATCACGCTCGCCACGGTGGCCGCCCGCTGGCGGCTGCTCCCGGTGGCGGGCAAGCCGGTCCGGGTGAAGTTCACCTCGGCCGCCTACCCCGACCGCCTGCCGATGACGGTGGTGCCCCGCTAGCCGCTCTGGCCACATCGTGGACAGTTCCCGGACAGTTGCCGACGATTCCCGCCGGTCGGCTCGACCGCGTACTACAAACGGGCCCCAGGGACGAGACCACCGGGGAGTGCGCATGCGGGTCGTGGCGGTCATGAACTACAAGGGCGGAGTGGGCAAGACGACGCTGACCGCGAACCTCGGCGCGGTCGCCGCGAGCCGCGGCCTGCGGGTCCTGCTCATCGACCTCGACCCGCAGACCAACCTGACGTTTTCGTTCTTCTCGATCGACGACTGGCACGAGCGGCTGGCGGACACCCGCACGATCAAGCAGTGGTACGGCGCCGAGATGCCCGGCCGCGACCTGCCGCTGGCGGACCTCGTCGTATCGCCGGAGCGGGTGAACAACGTCCTGGACGGCACCGGCGGACGGCTCGACCTGATCTCCTCCCACCTCGGCCTGATCGACATCGACCTCGAACTCGCCGCGCTGCTCGGCGGGACGACCACCCTCGACGGGTCGAAGCGGCGGTTCCTGGACCTGCACGGCTGCCTGCGGCAGGCGCTGGCGGACAGCTCCTTCGCCGGCTACGACCTGGTCCTCATCGACTGCGCCCCGAACTTCGGCCTGGTCACCAAGACGGCGATCGTGGCGAGCGAGCGGATCCTCGTCCCGGCGAAGGCGGACTACCTGTCCACCCTCGGCCTGGACTACCTGGTGGGCAACTGCACCGGCCTCGTCGAGCAGTTCAACGACTTCGTCCACCACAAGGGCGGCAGCCGGGACCACGAACCGATCGAGCCCGGCTTCCTCGGCGTGGTGTTCACCATGGCGCAGGTCTACGCCAAGCGGTTGATAGCCGCCCAACAGCGCTACGCCGACGAAGTGCAGGCGAACTCCAAGGTTCCGGTGCTGAAGAGCTACATCCGCAACAACACCAACCACTTCGGGGACGCCGGCGAGAGCGGGGTGCCGGCCATGCTGCGCGCCACCGGCCGCGACGAGGTCGTGCAGGAGTTCGACGGGTTCACCGACGAGGTCCTCGGCGCCCTTTCGCTTTCCGGAGACCGCCGGTGAACGGCCTGAAGCGGCTCGCCGCCCTGCAGGAACGGGTGTACGAGTTCCTGGCGCAGCAGGACGAGGCCACGCTGGAGGCACTCCTCGACGGCTCGGCCCAGCTGACGGTGACCGGGCTTCCCGAGGATCTGTCGAAACTGAAGGTGGGAGAACTGAAGGCGCTGGCCAAGAAACGCGGATTGCGCGGGTACAGCAAACTCCTCAAGGCCGAACTCATCGACTGGCTCCTCGGCCACCGCGCCGCCGCACCCCCGGCCGAGCCGCCGCCCGCACCCGCCGCCCTGCGGCCGGTCGTCACCGCACCGGCGGCCCCGGCTCCGCGGCCGGTCCCCGCTCCTCAGGCGGTGACCGCGCGACCGGGCGTCGACGCGGCCGCCATCGCCGTCCACCTGCGGGAAACCGACACCGAAGAGGAAGGCGCGGTCTACCTCGAAGCGCAGCGCCTCGACCGCGACAGCCTGCTCGCCGTCGCCACCGAGCTGCAGCTCACCCGGGTGGACCGCCTGAGCCAGAAGGAACTGAAACGGCGGATCCTCAAGCAGGCCATCGGCGCCCGGCGCAAGTTCGCCGGGCTGCGGAAGTGGTGACCGGCGACGGCCGGTCGATGTACCTGATCGACGGCCGCCGCGTCACGGTGCCGGACCTGCTGGAAGCCCGTCTGCTGGCGCCCGGGGCGAAGCTGCGGTTCGAGCGCAAGCGCATCGGGGCGGCCTTCGACGCGACCGTCACCGACCGGGGCCGGATCCGGCTGGAGCCCGACGGCGAGGAGTTCCGCTCGCCCTCCCGCGCGGCGATGGTGGCCGCGGGGATGCGCGCGGTCGACGGGTGGCGGGCCTGGGTGGTGGTGGCCGAGGAGCGCCTGCTGGACTCGGTCCGCCAGGAGTTCCTCGACCGGACGGTCTCGACGGCCGGCCGTCAGCTCGGCGACCAGCGCGTCCACGAGCGCCTGCGGCAGGCACGCACCCGCGCCGACCAGGGTGATCCCGAGCGGATCACGGTCCGCGAGCTCCTCAAGTTGTGGGGCGTGACCGACCGCGGCGACCAGGTCGGCCGGATCGAAGCGGGCCTGGCCAACCACGGCCTGGTGACCTCGCCGGGCTTCCGCGCGGTCACGCTCGACACCGTCGTCACCCTGACCACGCCACCGGAGGAGCCCGAGGAACCGGCGGCGCCCGACGTCCTGCCGGCCACCGAAGACGACGAAGGTGGTGGCGACCTGGACGTCCGCCTGACCGTGGGCAACCTGAAGCCGGTCGAGGGCCTGGCGTCCGTCGGGCCCAACAGCTCGATCGAGGAAGCGATCACCACGATGCTCCTCAACGACTTCTCGCAGCTGGCCGTGCTCAGCGGCCCGCGCAACCCCCGCGGAGCCGTGACGTGGCGCTCGATCGCCCAGGCCGTGCACCACAAGCCAGGGGCGGGGCTCGCCGACGCGATCGTCCACGCCGAGGTCGTCGCCTACGACCGTGACCTCTTCGACGTCCTCCCCACCCTGCAGCAGCGGGAGTTCGTGCTCGTCACCAACGAAAGCCGGGCTGTCGAGGGCATCGTCACGACGGCGGACGTCGCCCGCCGCTACGGCGAGATGGCCACGCCGTTCTTCCAGCTGGGCGAGCTGGACCAGACGCTGCGCTGGATCATCCGGTGCACGCTCGACCTCCCGGCGGTCCGGCCCCTGTGCGGCAGGCCGATCGACAGCTTCGACCACCTGGCCTTCGGCGACTACCAGCGGATCCTGGAGAACAAGGACGCCTGGGACCGGATCGGCTGGCCACTGGACCGGCCGGCGTTCATCGCCCGCCTGGACGAGATCCGGCGGATCCGCAACAGCGTGATGCACTTCCACCCGGACGCGGTCTCCGAAGACACCGTCGAGAAGCTGCGGCACTTCACCAGCCTGCTGCACCGCTACCGCACGCCGGCTTAGCCGCCCGGCCCGCACCCTCGCAGAATGGGCGACCGGCGGACTTCGCGAAGGTCACCGCATCCGCGGATCCTGCGACGGATCGGCGTACATCGGCGGACACCCGTGGTCGACAGCTTCGGGCCGCAGTTCGAAGTGCCACGGTTCGTTGCGGTAGATCCGGCACAGCCCGTACCGGGCACCGTGCTCGGCGAGCCACGTCCGGGCGGCGGGCGGCCCGATGTCGACCGCCTGCCCCCGCACGTGCGCCGAGCGGTCCGGCGTCGTCACCCAGCGGGCCGCCGCCGCTTCCGAGCCGTGCTGAGCGATCCCCTGGCGGCGGAGCTGTTCCTGGTACGCCCAGGATCGCCAGCCCCCGTTGACGACGAACACCACGCCGTCGGCGGCGGCGTCCGCCGCGGCCCGGCGGAGGGCGTCGAGCAGGGCGGGATCGAGGTTGGCGACGGCCGGGGAGTCGTCGAAGACCGGCAGGCCGTCCGGGACGGCGCCGTGTCCCCGGCCGAGCGACGTGCGTTGGCTGGAGGTCATGGCGGCCAGTCAAGGCCGCGCGGTGTTGCCGTCGCGTACGCGCTTTCCGATATGCGGCCGATATGCGGCCGCTCGTAGCATCGGGAAGGTGCGTGTGCTGATCGTCGAGGACGAGCCCTACCTGGCCGACGCCATCCGCGACGGCCTCCGGCTGGAGGCCATCGCGGCGGACACCGCAGGCGACGGCGACACCGCGCTGGAGCTGCTGAGCGTCAACACCTACGACATCGCCGTGCTGGACCGCGACATCCCCGGCCCGTCCGGTGACGAGATCGCCCGGCACATCGTCGCCTCCGGCAGCGGGCTGCCGATCCTCATGCTCACCGCCGCCGACCGGCTCGACGACAAGGCCACCGGCTTCGGCCTCGGCGCCGACGACTACCTCACCAAGCCGTTCGAGCTGCGCGAGCTCGTCCTCCGGCTGCGGGCCCTCGACCGGCGGCGCGCGCACAACCGGCCACCGGTGCACGAAATCGCCGGCCTGCGGCTGGACCCGTTCCGCCGCGAGGTCTACCGCGACGGCAAGTACGTGGCCCTGACGCGCAAGCAGTTCGCCGTCCTCGAAGTGCTCGTCGCCGCGCAGGGTGGGGTGATCAGCGCCGAGGAGCTGCTGGAGCGGGCGTGGGACGAGAACGCGGACCCGTTCACCAACGCCGTGCGCATCACGGTTTCCGTGCTCCGCAAGCGCCTCGGCGAGCCGGGGATCATCGCGACGGTCCCCGGCGTCGGCTACCGCATCGACACCGGCGACGACGGCCGTGGCTAGGGAGCCGGGGCTGAGCGCCCGGCTCAAGCTCACCCTCAGCTACGCCGGGTTCGTCATGCTCGCCGGCGTCCTGCTGATGGCCGCGGTGCTGGCCTTCTACCTGTACTTCCTGCCCAACGGCTGGATCACCACCGAAGGCGACTTCTGGATCAACCGCGGGCGGCTGGTGCGCGCCTTCGTCCCGTTCATGGCCGTCGTGCTCGTCTTCCTGCTGGTGTTCGGCCTGCTCGGCGGCTGGGTGCTGGCCGGCAGGATGCTCGCGCCGCTGACCCGGATCACCGACGCCACGCGCATCGCCGCGGACGGCTCGCTGTCGCACCGCATCCGGCTGCCCGGCCGCGCCGACGAGTTCCGCGAGCTCGCTGACGCCTTCGACACCATGCTCGCGCGGCTCGAGACGCACGTCGCCGAGCAGCGCCGGTTCGCCGCCAACGCGTCCCACGAGCTGCGCACCCCGCTGGCGATCACGCAGAGCCTGCTCGACGTCGCCCGCAACGACCCCGAGCGCACGACGGACGAACTCGACGAGCGCCTGCGCGTGGTCAACACCCGCGCGATCGAGCTGACCGAAGCCCTGTTGCTGCTCAGCCGCGCCGAGCAGCGGGCGTTCAACCGGGACGACGTCGACCTGTCCCTGGTCGCCGAGGAAGCCGCCGAAACGCTCCTGCCCCTGGCCGAAAAGCGCGGCGTCACGGTCGAGACGTCCGGCGACGCCGCGCCCGCGTTCGGCTCACCGGCGCTGCTGCTGCAGCTGACGACGAACCTGGTGCACAACGCGATCGTCCACAACCTGCCCGAGCGGGGCGCGGTGCGGGTCACGACCCGCGCCGAGGCCGGGACGGCGGTGCTCACCGTCGAGAACACCGGCGAGCACCTCGCACCGGCCCTGGTCGCGACCCTCGCCGAACCGTTCCGGCGCGGGACCGAGCGCATCCGCAGCGACCAGGCCGGGGTGGGCCTCGGCCTGGCCATCGTCAAGAGCATCACCCAGGCCCACGACGGGACGCTCACGCTGACCCCGCTCCAGGAGGGCGGCCTCCGCGTCACCGTGCGGCTGCCGGCCTACGCGACGGGGAAATCGAAGTACGTGTCCGGGTAGGGCTCGTCCTTCAGGCCGTAGTGCCACCATTCGCGGTCGTACGCGGCGAACCCGCACCCCTCCATGATGGACCGGAGGCAGGCGCGGTTCGCGGACTCGGCCGGCGGCACCCCGCGCGCGCCGTGGTGCGACACCGGGTCCATCAGGTCGTGGCCACCGCCCATGGCCGCGAGTTCCCCGGAACCGAGGTGGTAGAGCGTCAGGTCGACGGTGCTGCCCCGGCTGTGCCCGGACCTGGCGGCGACGTACCCCTTGGCGAACATCCCGGACCGGTCGAGGTTCGGGTAGTGCCACAGTTTCGTCCGCCCGTCTTCGGGCTGGTCCACCCAGCGCAGGAAGCAGTCCACGGCGCGTTGCGGACGGTAGCCGTCCCACAGGAGAAGGCCGAAACCGAGCGACGCGGCCTTCTCCTGCGCCTCCCCCAGTGCGGCGCACAGGGTGCGCGTGCCGGCGATCCGGTTGACGAGGTAGCCGTCGACGGGCTTGCCGGTGAAGTTGTCCCAGGTGGCGTACTTGGCGTCCCAGCGGATGCCGGGCACCAGCTCGTCCACGAAGGCGAAGTCGTCGTTCATCGGGCCGTGGCCAGCGAAACGAGCCGGTCGATCAGCGCGGGGAGCGGCACGCCGGCGGCGGCCATCATCCTCGGGTAGCGGCTGTACGACGTCAGGCCGGGCAGGGTGTTGACCTCGTTGAGGACGACGGTGCCGTCTTCGGTGAGAAACATGTCGACGCGGGCCAGCCCCTTGCAGCCGAGGGCGCGGTAGATGGCTTTCGCCGTCTCCTGGACGCGTGCCCGGGTGTCCGCCGGGATGTCGGCGGGCACGATGGGTGTCGAGTTCTCGGAGCCGGTTTCGGGCTCGTCCTCCTGGTGGATCCGGAAGAAGCCGTGGGAGAGGGCGATCCGGTCGACCTCACCGGTGAACAGCTCCTGGTCGTTCCCCAGGACGGCGCACCCGACCTCGCGGCCGGCAACGGCCTCTTCGATCAGCACCTTCGAGTCGTACTGCGCGGCGGCCCCGATGGCGGCGGCCAGCTCTCCCTCGTTCGCCACCTTGCTCACGCCGAAGGACGAACCGGACCGGGCCGGCTTCACGAACACGGGGTAGGTGAGCCCGTCGACCTCGTCGCCGGGCCGCACGGTCCGGAAGTTCGGTGTGGCGATGCCCGCGCTCGCGACGACGACGTAGGCGAGGGATTTGTCCATGCACAGAGCGGAACTCGGGACGTCACAGCCGGCGTAAGGGATTCCGGACAGCTCCAGCAGGCCCTGCAGAGCACCGTCTTCGCCGAGTTTGCCGTGCAGCACGGGCAGCACCACGTCCAGGCCGATCGTCTCGTACTTGCCGTCTTCGAGGACCAGCAAGCCGGGCACGCTCCGATCCGGCGACAGCACGACCGTCCGCCCGGCTTCCCAGTCCCCTTCGGGGCCGTCGCAGAGCTTCCAGGCGCCGCTCTTCGTGATCCCGATCCAGAACGCTTCGTACTTCCCGGTGTCGAGGTGCCGCGCGACCTCCTGCGCGGACTTGACGGAGATCGGGTGTTCTTCGGAACAGCCCCCGAAGACGATCCCGACCTTGAGCCTATCCATGCCGTTCCCCGCTTTCGAATGCCAGGCAGTTGATGATGGAGTTTTCGACGGTGTCGCTGAGCGCGTGGTCGGTGTAGTACGCGGTGTGCGGGCTGATGAGCACGTTCGGCAGCTTCTGCAGCTGCACCAGCAGTTCGCTCCCGACCGGCCGATCACGGCAGTCGGCGTAGAAGATGCCTTCTTCCCCTTCGACGACGTCCAGCGCGGCCCCGCCCAGCCGGCCGTTTTCCAGCGCCGCGACGAGCGCCTCGGTGTCGAGCAGGGGTCCCCGCCCGGTGTTGACGACGAACGCGCCGGGCTTCATCAGCTCCAGCCGCCGTCGGTCCAGGAGGTGGTGCGTTCCGCTGTCGAGCGGCGTGTGGAGGGTGACGATGTCGCTCACCCGCACCAGGTCGTCGAGCTCGACGTACTCGATGCCGGCCCGGGGGCGGCTGTCGTGGGCGACGACGCGGGAGCCGAACCCACGCAGCCGGTCCACGACCGCGGAGCCGATGCGCCCGGTGCCGACCACGCCGACGGTCAGGTCACGCAGTTCCCTTCCCCGCACGTCGTTCAGCCGGTAGTCGTGCTCGTCGGCCCGGCGGATGACGGACTTGGCGTCCCGCACGAGCATCAACATCAGCATCAGCGTGTAGTCGGCCACGCTGTCGGGCGAATAGGCCACGTTCCCGACGGAAATGCCGACACTCTGGGCGTAGCCGACGTCGATGTGGTCGAAGCCGACGCTCCTGGTGGAGACGTAGGAGACGCCGACCCGGCTGAGCGCGAGAAGAGTCTCGTTCGGGAGCGCAGTCTTGTGACCGACGCTGACGCACCGGCTGCCGGAGGCGAGCTCGACGTTGGCCTCGGACACGGGCGCGTCCGTGATGACCGGCGTCACGCCGAACCGAGGCGCCAGCTCCCGGAACAGCACGGCCTCATCGGGCGCGCACCCATAGACCGTCATCCCGAGCGCCGGTTCGTTCATGCCGCCCAGTCAACGGAATCCGGCGTTGCCGGCACGTATGCGCTTTTCGATACACCGAGGATAAGTTACCGATCAGTAACTATGCGCGGGCTCAGGGCTTCCGCGCCACGCCCGCGTAGATCAGCTGGTTCCACTCCGGATCCTCGGCGATGTCGGTCGGCCCGGCCGGCCGCCAGGTGCCGCAGCCCACCAGGCCCGGCTCGACCAGCACCAGGTCGCCGAGCAGGTCCAGGATCTCGTCGTGGGACCGGGTGTGCGGCACCTCGCCGCGCCGCTGCGCCATCTGGTCGCTGGCCACGGCGAACGACTCCTGGTGCGCGTCGGACGTGACGTGGGTGAAGGCGACCAGGCTGCCCGGGGCCAATGGTTCCCGGTAGGCGCGCACCAGTCCGGCCGGGTCGTCTTCGTCGGGGATCCAGTGCAGCAGCAGCATGCACAGCAGGCCCACCGGCTCGGAGAAGTCGATCAGCCGCCGGACCTCCGGGCTTCCCAGCACCCCGGCGACGTCCCGCACGTCCGCGTGCAGGACCGCGGTGCGGTCGTTGCCCGCCAGCAGCAGCTCGCTGTGCGCGACCGCCACCGCCTCCTTGTCGACGTAGACCACCCGGGCCTCGGGGAGTTCCCGCTGGGCGATCTCGTGCACGTTGCCCACGGTGGGGATGCCCGCGCCCAGGTCGAGGAACTGGCGGATGCCCTGCGCGAGCATGAAGCGCACCGCGCGGCGGAGGAAGGCGCGGTTCAGCCGCACCGAATGCCGGATCCAGGGCAGCGTCCGCTCGAGGTGGTCCGCGGTGCTGCGGTCGGTCTCGAAGTTGTGGCTGCCACCGAGCCAGTAATCGTAGATCCGGGCGACGTTCGGTGAGGTCACGTCCACTCCGGCCGGGATCCAGTCCCGCGTACCCACCATTGCGCACCTCATCGGGTTCGGAAGCCGGCACAGCATACCCACTCCACCGATAGTGGCCTAATCCGTCAATCGTGGTTCATCTTTACCCAATCGGGTGCTGTCGGCTCGACGGAATGGGCCGTAGGGTGACGACCTTCCTGATTCCCGCCTATACCAAGGAGTTCTCGTGCCCGTCCGGGTGGCACCCGGCCGATGGCCTTTGCTGGGACACACACTCGCACTGGTCCGCCGTCCCGTTCCGTTCACCGCGGGACTGCGGGAACACGGCGATGTGGTCAAGCTTTCAATGGGACCACTTCAAACGTATTTCCTCACCAATCCGGAACTCGTTCACCGCGTGCTGGTGACGAATGGATCAAGCTTCGGCAGCGGGATCATGTTCCGCAAATTCCGCCCGTACGCGGGCAACGGCCTCGCGTTGTCCGACGGCCCGTTCCACCGCAGGCAGCGCAAGCTGATGCTGCCGGCCTTCGACCAGCGGCACCTGCACCGCTACGCCGAGATCTGGGTCCGGGCGACCACCGCACTGGCCGAGTCCTGGCGGCCGGGCGAGGTGCGGCAGATCGACGCGGACATGCAGGCACTGGCCATGACCAACGTGGGCGAGGCGCTGTTCGGCACCGAGCTGGGCGAGGAGGCGATCCGCGAGGCCCGCCGCTCGATCCCGCTGGTCATCCGGCTGGGCATGTACCGGGTGCTCTCCCCGGGCTGGGTGGAGAAGCTGCCGGTCAACCGCCGCTTCGACCAGGCCACCGCGCGGATGACGGCCGTGGTGCACGAGCTGATGGCGGGCCGCGACGCCGACACCGACCACGGCGACCTGCTGTCCACGCTGCTGCTGGCCAGGGACGCCGAGACCGGGGAGCGGATGACCCGGGAGCAGGTGCACGACGAGGTGATGACCCTGCTCACCGCGGGCACCGAGACCACCGCGCTGATCCTGGCCTGGGCCTGCCACGAGCTGGGGCACCACCCGGGCGTGGCGGAACGGGTGCGGGCCGAGGTGGACGAGGTGCTGGGCGGGCGCCCGGTGACCTTCGACGACCTGCCCGCACTCGCCTACACCGGGCAGGTGGTCAGCGAGGTGCTGCGGATGTACTCGCTGTGGATCCTGATGCGCCGGACCGAGCAGGAGCTCGACCTCGGCCCCGTCCGGCTGCGGCCCGGCGACGAGGTGGTGTTCAGCCCGCTCGCCCTGCACACCGACCCGCGCTACTGGGACCACCCGGAGGTGTTCGACCCGGACCGCTGGACCACCGAGCGGGTGCGCTCGCTGCCGCCGGGGGTGTTCATCCCGTTCGGCAACGGGATCCGGCAGTGCATCGGCCACCTGTTCGCGCGGGCCGAGGTGGTCATCGGCCTGGCCACGATCTTCGCGCGGTGGCGCCTGGAACCGGCGGGCCCGGTCCGGGTGCGGTACACCACGATCGCCTGCCCCCGCGGCCTGCCGATGACGGTGCGCCCGAGGGATTGACTGCCCTGCAACGGAATACGGAGATTCTTGTGCGTTCGTTCGTGCGCCGCCTCACCGCCGCGGCCGTGTCCCTGCTGTGCACCGGCACGGTGCTCACCCCACCGCGGGCGTCCGCCGCCGAGGCGGCCTGCCAGGACCTGAACATCCCCGTGTCACTGGTGGACGTGCCCCTGCTCGGGCTCAAGGACCAGACCATGTACGGAAGACTGTGCGTCCCCCCGGGCGGCAGCCGGACCCTGCAGCTGCTGGTCCCGGGCGGGACGTACAGCTCGGCGTATTACGACCCGCCCGGCCTGCCGGACACCCGATCGTTCCGCAAGGCGGTGAACAACGCCGGCTACGCGACACTGGCGGTGGACCGGGTCGGCTCGGGCCGCAGTTCGAAGCCGCTGAGCGAGCTGCTGACCGCGACCGCCCAGGCGAACGTGGTGCACCACGCCATCCAGGCCATGCGCACCGGCGCGGTGGGGCCGAGGTTCGAGAAGATCGTCCTGGTAGGACACTCACTGGGCTCGGCAACAGCGATCATCGAGTCGGCGACGTTCCGCGACGTGGACGGCGTGGTGGTAACGGGGTTCACCCACCACGTCGCCCCGCTGACGGTGATGCCGACGCTGGCCGCACTGAGCCCGGCGGCCCTGGACCCGAAGGAGTCCAAGGTGGTCGGCTTGGACGCGGGCTACCTGACAACGCTGCAGGGGATGCGCTACGCCGCATTCCACAGCCCGGGGCCGTACGATCAGCAGACGATCGACGCGGACGAGGCAACCAAGGACCTGATAGCCCCCGGAGAGATCATCGACGCAGTCCTGATCGGCTTGGTCCTCCCTTACAGCAGAAGGATCAACGCACCGGTACTGCTGGCCATGGGAGAGAAGGACAACGTGTTCTGCGGCCCCCTGGCCACAGACTGCTCAACGGCAGAAACCCTGCGCCAGTCCGAAACAGCCTCCTACGCACCCGAGGCGCACTTGCGAACATTCGTGGTGCCGGACTACGGCCACTCAATCAACTTCGCCCCCAACGCCCCCCTACTGCACACGGCGGTAACCACCTGGACAAACGAGATGATCGGCCACTGACCAACTTTCAGCCAGAGAACAAAGGCAACCACGCCGGGGGTCCAGGGGGCGGAGCCCCTTGGCGGGGGTTTGGGGGTCCGACCCCCAAAAGACACAACGAAGTGAGCCCTGTTTGCGCTTTCCGCAAACAGGGCTCACCTACGAACGAGTGGAGCTGAGGGGAATCGAACCCCTGACCTTCTCGATGCGAACGAGACGCGCTACCAACTGCGCTACAGCCCCTTGGTTGTGCTCGTAGAGCTTAGCAGTGCCCTACGAGCACCTCGCGCAGGGGGGTCACTCTCCGACCGCCCGGCGGTAAGGCCCGGTCCCGGGCTCGTCGAGCTCCTCGAACGCCGGGTCTTCGTCGTCGAGGTCGACGACGACGGCGCTGCGGCGGACGCGGGATGTCGGGGACGGCCGGCGCTCGACCACCTCGCGGCGGACCGGCTCGACGACTTCGACGTCTTCCGGTTCCGCGTGGTCCTCTTCTTCCGGCAGAGGAGCGGACGTGCGCCGAGGCGCGCGGGTGCTGTTGAAGCGGGCGAGCCGGCGCTGCCGGATCTCCTCCTCGATGCGCACCTGACGGCGCAGGTACACGAGGTACCCGACGAGCACGACGTCGACCACGCCGTGGCCCCACCAGGCCAGCGGGACGAGGAAGCCGGCCACGACGCCGGTGATCACCGCGATCAGGAGCAGGATGACGACGACGCGCTGCCGGAAGCCGTACTTCGCGCGGGCCGCGATCTCGGCGGCCTCGGGGTCGAAGCCACCGCGGCCGGGGCGGTAGCCCGGCCGGTCGCGTTCGGCCCGTGAACCGCGTTTCGGCTGCGGGAGCGGGTCCGGTTCGGGTTCCGGCTCGTCGACGTCGTCGTCGAGCTCGAGCTCGGCTTCCAGCTCAGCGAGGTCGTCCTCGACCGATGGCCGGGACTTCCCGGGATCGTCGGACATGGCGAATTCCTCCCGGTCTTCGTTGCGTCCACTGCGCACGACCCTGGCCGCGAGCGCCGAGTCGGCCGTTCTCGCGACCTGCTGCCGCCGTCGCGCGACCATGGGCACGAGTACGACGAGCCATGCCGCGGCGAGCGCGACGATGATCACGGAGCTGGGCATCTCCCGTCACCTCCCCCGATCCTTCCACCACGAATCACGTTAGTCACAGGAGTAACAGATCGGGCGCAGACTCGCCGGGTTCGATCACGGAAAAGCCTCACCGGATTAGGTGAAACTCACAGCATGTGGTAACGCGGCTACGGACCCGGGTGGGTAATCACGTTCAGGCGTAGTCCGCGCGGCCCGCGGCGACCAGCCGCGACACCAGGCCGACCCCGGTTTCCTCGCGGGTCAGCGCGTAGCAGTAGTGGTCCCGCCAGCCGCCCGCAACGTCGAGGTAGCGCTCGAAAAGCCCCTCGCGCCGGTAGCCGGCTTTGGTGAGAACTCGCAGGCTGGCGGCGTTTTCCGGGCGCACGGTGGCCTCCAGCCGGTGCAGCCCGGCCGAGCTGAACGCGTGGTCGGTGACGAGCGCGACGGCGGCCGTCGCCACCCCGCCGCGGACCACCTCGGACGACACCCAGTAGCCGATCCAAGCCGACCGGAGCGACGCCCGGATGACGTTACCCACAGTGATCTGCCCCGCGAGACGACCGTTCAGGGTGATCGTGAACGGGAGACACTGACCACGCCGAGCGAGCGACCGCAGAGCCGCCCACTGGGAAGGCCACGACCAGAAGGCGTTGCGTTCGGGCCACGGCCCGACACCGGTGGGCTCCCACATTTCGAGGTGCGCGCGGTCCCGGAGCCGGATCCGGCTCCATTCGCCGGCGTCGCGCAGCCGCACCGGCCGGATCGCGACCTCGCCCGCGGGCACCCGCAGCGGGCCGAGCCGAGCCGGCCAGCCCGGGTGCCTGCTCTCGACCGGATAGGACACGCCCGACACGGAGTTCATCAGGCCCGTTGCGCCAGGAAGGTGACTTGGACCTGGTCGCCCGCGGCGACTTCGGTCAGCTCTTCCGGCACGTTGATCAGGCAGTTCGCTTCGGCAAGCGACGCGAGCAGGTGCGCCCCGGACTGGCCGAGCGGCTGGACCAGGTACTCGCCGTTGGCCTCGTCGCGCAGCAGCTGGCCGCGGAGGAAGCCGCGCCTGCCCTCGGTCGAGGTGATCGGCGACAGCAGCCGCGCGCCGACGATCCGCCGGTGCGGGTTGCGGGTGCCGCGCGCCGCGCGGATCAGCGGCCGCACCAGGACCTCGAACACCACCAGCGCGCTCATCGGGTTGCCCGGGATGAGGAACGTCGGCACCGAGTCGGGGCCGAGCCTGCCGAACCCCTGCACCGAGCCCGGGTGCATCGCCACCCGCGTCATGTCGATCCGGCCGAGGTCGGACAGCGCGGCGTGGACCTCGTCGCCGGTGGCGCCCCCGGCGCCGCCCGCGACCACGACGATCTCCGACATCAGCAGCCGGCCTTCGACGACCTCCCGCAGCCGCTTCGGCTCGCTCGGCACGATGCCGACCCGGCTGACCTCGGCGCCGGCGTCCCGGGCGGCCGCAGCCAGCGCATAGGAGTTGACGTCGTAGACCTGCCCGACCGAGGGCGTCCGGTCGATGTCGACCAGCTCGTCGCCGACCGACACGATCGAAACCCGCGGCCGCGGGTAGACGAGGACCTTCGCCCGCCCGACCGCGGCCAGCAGCCCCACCTGGGCCGAGCCGATCGTGTCGCCGCGGCGCACCGCGACGTCCCCGATCTGGACGTCCTCGCCGGCCCGCCGCACGTACCCCGCCGACGGCACCGAGCGGTGCACGGTCACCTTCGCCTGGTGCCCGTCGGTGTAGGCGAGGGGCACGACCGCGTCGGCCAGCGTCGGCAGCGGCGCGCCGGTGTCGACCCGGACGGCCTGGCCCGGCTGGAGCCGCCGCGGCTGGCGCGAGCCCGCCGCGATCTCCCCGACGACCGGCAGCTGCACCGGCTCCTGCCCGGCGTTGCGCACGTCGACGCTGCGCACCGCGTACCCGTCGATCGCGGCCTGGTCGAAGCCGGGCAGCGCGTGCTCGGCGACCACCTCCTCGGCGCAGAGCAGGCCCTGGGCCTCGGAGATCGCCACCCGCACCGGCTGCGGCCGGACGGCCGCGTCCAGTGTCATCGCGATCTGCGCGTCGACCGAGCGGAACTCGGCCTCGTCCCCGGCCACCTCGGGCCGCGCCGCGTCGAGGGATTCCGTCATGGGCGCTCTGTCCCGATCCGTTCCGTCAGCCACGCCCGTAAAGATGGACCGTACTCGGGCGTTTCAAGCGCGAAATCGACCGCGGCACGCAGGAAACCACCCGGATTCCCCAGGTCGTGGCGTCCACCGCGGTGGACGACGACGTGCACGGGGTGTCCTTCGGAGATCAGCAGGGCGACCGCGTCGGTCAGCTGGAGCTCGCCGCCGCTGCCCGGGGTGATCCGCTTGAGCGCGTCGAAGATCGCCCGGTCGAGCAGGTACCGCCCGGCCGCGGCGTAGGTCGACGGCGCGTCCTCCGGCTTCGGCTTCTCGACCATCCCGTGCACGCGCTTGACGTCGTCATCGCCGGTGTCGCTGACGTCGAAGACGCCGTACGGCGAGATCTCGGCCTTGGGGATGTCGAACGCGCAGAGCACGCTGCCGCCGAACTCGGCGCGGACCGCGCTCATCTTCTCGAGCACGCCGGTCGGCAGCACGAGGTCGTCGGGCAACAGCACGGCGACGGCCTCGTCGTCCGGGCGCAGGTTCGGTTCGGCCTGCGCGACGGCGTGGCCGAGGCCGAGGGCCTGCTCCTGGATGGCGGTTTCGACGGCGAGCAGCTCTGAGCCCCGGCGCACCTTCTCGAGCAGGGCGGTCTTGCCCTTGCTCTCGAGGTTCTGCTCCAGCTCTGGCTGCTTTTCGAAGTACCGGACCACGGCGTCCTTGCCCGGCGAAGTCACGATCACCAGGCGTTCCGCGCCGGCGGCCGCGGCCTCGGCGGCGACCAGTTCGATGCCGGGGGTGTCCACCACCGGCAGGAGCTCCTTGGGCACGGCCTTCGTCGCCGGGAGGAACCGTGTCCCGAGGCCGGCGGCAGGCACGATGGCGGTTCTGAACGTCTGGGTGGTTGCGGCGCCCGTCATGGGCGCAGAGCCTAACGTGAGGTCATGCACGCGCTGGGCAATGAGCACCTGAGCAAGGCGGAGTGGCGTGACCGGGTGACGCGCGCCCGGGCGGAGCAGGCAGCCGAATCACACGCCCGGGAGGCGTCGGCGCTGGTCACTGCGGTGTCGAAGGTCACAGCGAGCACGGTCTGCGCGTACCTGCCGTTCGGCACCGAGCCGGGCACGACGGCGTTCGTCGACGCGCTGGTGGCCGCCGGCGCGCGAGTGCTGCTGCCGGTCATCGTGTCGCGGACGGATCCGCTCGACTGGGCCGAGTACACGGGCGAGGCCGACCTGGTGCCCAGCCGGTTCCGCGGCATCCGCGAGCCGGGCGGGAAGCGCCTGGGCACCGATGCCGTGGGGGCGGCGGAGCTGGTGCTGGTGCCCGCGCTGGCCGTGGACCACCAGGGCGTCCGGCTCGGCCGCGGCGCCGGGCACTACGACCGCTCGCTGGGGTCCGCCGCGCCCGGCGCCGCGCTGCTGGCCGTGGTCAGGGACGAAGAGCTGGTCGAACGGCTGCCCGGGGAGCCCCACGACGTGCGCATGACCGGGGCCTTGACACCGGGTCGGGGCGTGGTCGAACTGCCGGTGTGAGCAACCAGGAATTGCCTTCCGGGAAGGTTTTCCCGCACAATCGGGTTAGCACTCAGGTCGGATGAGTGCCAGCAAAGGAGCCGTCAGTGCCTACGTACCAGTACGCCTGCAAAGAATGCGACCACCGGTTCGAAGCCGTGCAGTCGTTCTCGGACCCCAGCCTGACCGTCTGCCCGCAGTGCTCCGGGGCGCTGCGCAAGGTCTTCAGCTCGGTCGGCGTCGTCTTCAAGGGGAGCGGGTTCTACCGCACGGACTCCCGCGACTCGAGCAAGTCGAGCACCGCGGCCGCCCCGGCGAAGACCGAGACCAAGACGGAGTCGAAGTCCGACACGAGCTCGGCATCCTCCTCTTCGACCACGACGAAGACGACCGCCGCGGCCTCCTGACCCGGAGGTTATCCACAACACCCCGGTTGTCCACAGATGCCGGACGAGACCCTTTCGACGGTCCGTCCGGCTTCCCTAACGTCGATCTCGTGCAGCACACCGCCGCACCAGATCCGGCCGAGGGGACCCCATGGACATCCTGTCGAAGCTCCGCCCGTTCGACCCGACCCGGCTGCAGAGCCGGCGGACGCGGCTCATCCGCCGCTGGCTCGCCGCCGGCCTGCTGGTGCTGGGCGGCCTGCTCCTGGCCCACCCCGGCCTCGCGCGAGGCGCACCGACCGTCCTCGCGGCCCACGACCTCCCGCCCGGCACGACGCTGAGCGCTGCGGACGTCCGGCTGGCCGACATCCCCGACGAAGCACGTCCAGCGGGCGTACTGACGTCCCTAGACTCCGTCGAGGGACGCCTGCTGTCGGGCGCTGTGCGCTCCGGTGAGCCACTGACCGACGTCCGCCTGGCCACGGCACCCACAGCGGTGGATCCGGGCACGGCAACCGTCCCGGTCCGGCTGGCCGACGAGGCCGTGGCTGAACTGCTCCAGCCCGGCCAGCAGGTCGACATCATCGCTGCTCCGGACCAAGCAGCTCCCGCTTCGGTGCTGGCTGCCGGGGCGACAGTGGTGACGATCGGCCATCGGCAGCCGGCCACCCCCAAGGGGCCGCTGGTCCTGCTCCGCCTCCCGGAGGCCTCCGCGACCCGGGTGGCGGCAATTTCCCTGGAGCGTCCGGTGACAGTCACTCTTCGCTAGCCGCCGACCGACCGGCCGCGATCCCCGCCACGGCTGACCCCGGTACCGCGACCGTGCCGGTCCGGCTGGCCGGATCAGCGTCGCCAGAGCAGACAGCGCGTGCTCCCACGCGACAGCGGCGCTCTTCGCCAGCCATCAACCACCGACCGACCGGCGGCGATCCCCGCCACGGGCAAACCGGTAGGGCGGCCGTCCCGGTCCGGCTGGCCGGATCAGCGTCGCCGGAGCCGGCAGCGCGTGCTCCCACGCGACAGCGGCGCTCTTCGCCAGCCATCGACCACCGACCAACCGGCCGCGACCCCCACCCCGGGTTACCCCTGAAGGCGACCATCCAGGCCCGACTAGTCGACTCAGCCTCGCGCCGGCAAGCAGCTCCTGCCCGCGCAGCCCAGGCGCCAGCCGAACACCGAAACCAACCATCCCGAGGGCGGTGATTTCACTGAAGCGTCCGGTAACGGTTACTCTCCGCTAGCCCACACCCGCCAAGACGGGCCGGGCGTCCCCTTCCCGGTTCCTGGCTTCATGAGGAGAGCAAAGGTGTTCAAAGGCTTCAAGGACTTCCTGATGCGCGGCAACGTCGTGGACCTCGCCGTGGCGGTGGTCATCGGCTCGGCGTTCACGGCGATCGTCACGGCGTTCACCAACGGCCTGATCAAGCCCCTGATCAGCACGATCGGCGGCACGGACGCGGCAAACGGCCTCGGCTACCAGATCTTCGACAACAACAAGGCGACGTTCCTGGACTTCGGCAGCGTCATCAACGCGGCGATCAACTTCGTGCTGGTCGCGGCGGTCGTCTACTTCGTCATCGTGTTGCCGGTGAAGAAGGTCCAAGAGCGCCGCAAGCGTGGCCAAGAGCCGGGCCCGTCCGAGCCGACGGACGTGGAGCTGCTGACCGAGATCCGCGACCTGCTGCGCGCCCAGCAGACCCAGCAGTCCCAGCGTGGAACCGACCTCGACTGACGAGGTCAGCGGTCGTGGTGCGGAGGCCGGTTCTCCCGGTACCAGTCATCCGGGAGACCGGAGCGCCGCTCCGGGTCGCGTTCGTCGGAGGTCGTCTCGGGCAGGACGTCCCCGAAGATCTCGTCGACCCGGCGGCGCTGCTCGCTGCTGGTCTTGGGGTCGCGCTGCTGTCCGGCCATACCCCCAGTGTCCCACGACGCGATGTTTGACAACTCCAGAGCGAAGCCCGGAGTGACCATGTGTCACCCCGGGCCCGGCAAAGCGGAGATCAGACCTCTTCGAGGCCGGAAAGCTCGTCGATCACGTGCGGAACGAGCGAGGTCAGCGTCGCCATCCCGTCGCGGACCGCGGACCGCGAGCCGGCGAGGTTGACCACCAGGGTGCTGCCCGAAACCCCGGCGAGCCCCCGCGAGATCCCCGCGTCGACCGCGCCGGCGGCCAGCCCGGAGGCGCGGATGGCCTCGCTGATGCCCGGGATCGGCCGGTCGAGCACACCGGCGGTGGCGTCCGGCGTCCGGTCGCGCGGCAGCACACCGGTGCCGCCGACGGTGATCACCAGGTCGGCGCCGCCGATCACGGCGGTGTTGAGCGCGTTGCGGATACCCGCGGTTTCGGCCTCGACGACCACGACACCGTCGACGATGAAGCCCGCTTCTTCGAGCAGCTCCGTGACCAGCGGGCCAGTGGTGTCCTCGTGCTCGCCGTGCGCCACGCGATCGTCCACGATGACCACGAGGGCCCGGCCCAGCCGTTGTGCACTCCGTTCCATGGCGCCCACCGTAGCCGGTTTGCGTGGCCGGGCGCCGGGAGGTGCCGGGCGAGTCCTGACGATTCGGTGACGTGCCGCGGCGAGCCCCCGCGGACCCCGCCGAAGCCCCCTAGCGTGGCCGGTGTGCGCGTACTGGTCACCGGCGGAGCCGGGTTCATCGGGTCCCACATCGCCGACCTCCTGGCCGACGACGGCGACGAGGTCGTGGTGCTGGACAACCTCCTCGCCACGGCCCACGGTTCCCGGACCCCGCCGCCGTACACGGGCCGGCACCGTTTCCTGCGCGGCGACGTCACGGACGCGGAGATCGTCGCGGAGCTGCTGGACGGCGTCGACGCGGTCTGCCACCAGGCGGCGGTGGTCGGCCACGGCATCGACCCGTCCGACGCCCCGTCGTACGCGCTGCACAACGACTACGGCACGGCGGTGCTGCTGGCCGGAATGCATGCGGCCGGCGTCCGGAAGCTGGTCCTGGCGTCTTCGATGGTGGTTTACGGCGAAGGCCGCTACGCGTGCCCGGAGCACGGCGTGGTGGCCCCATCGCCCCGCCGCCAGTCCGATGTGGACGCGGACCGGTTCGAGCCGCGGTGTCCGTCGTGCGAAGCGGAGCTGAGCTGGCAGCTGGTGCCCGAGGACGCTCCGCTGAACCCTCGCAGCACGTACGCGGCGACGAAGCTGGCCCAGGAACACCTGGCCGGTGCCTGGGCCCGTCAGACGGGCGGCACGGTGTGGGCGATGCGCTACCACAACGTCTACGGCCCGCGGATGCCGCAGAACACGCCGTACGCGGGAGTCGCGTCCCTCTTCCGTTCGGCTCTGGTGCGGGGCGAAGCGCCGCGCGTGCTGGAGGACGGCCGCCAGCAGCGCGACTTCGTCCACGTCCACGACGTGGCCAGGGCGAACGTCCTGGCCCTCCGGACAGCGGGCCCGGCGGCCGACCTCACCCCGCTGAACATCTGCTCCGGCATCCCCCACACGGTCGGCGACCTGGCAACGGAGCTCGCCCGAGCCTGCGACGGCCCGGCCCCGGAGGTCGTGGGCGGCGCCCGCCCCGCCGACGTCCGGCACGTGGTGGCCGACCCCGCCCGCGCCCGCAAACTGATCGGCTTCACCGCGGAGATCGGCTTCGAGCGGGGCATCGCCGACTTCGCGACGGCGGAACTCCGGGAGCCGGTCTCCCCCTGACGGCCCGGCCCGCGGCGAGCACCCCGACCACGAATCGCGGCTCCGGGCGGCCCACGCGGGCAAGCAGCCGCAGCCAACGCCGGGCCCGGTTCCGGGGCAACCCGCCTGCGGCGCCTACGGCATCGCGAGCGGCAGGCGCACCTCGAACCGGCACCCCGGCCCGTGGTTCTGCACCCCGATCCGCCCCCGGTGCGCCTCGACCAGCCCCTTGGCGATGGCCAGGCCGAGCCCGCCCCCGCTGGTCGTCCCGCCGCGCTCGGGCGTCCGGGCCTGCGTGCCGCGGAACGCGACGTCGAAGACCCGGTTGATCTCGTCGTCCGGGATGCCGCCGCAGGAGTCGTCGACGGCGAGGAGGGCCTCGTCGCCGTCGACGCCGATCTGCACCGCCACCGTCCCGTCGGGCGGGGTGTGCCGGATCGCGTTGGACACCAGGTTGCGCACGATCCGGGCCAGTTCCGGGTCGCTGCCGGTCACCACCGGCCAGGTCGACGCGTTGGCGAGCACCCGGACCCGCTTCCGCTCGGCGACCGGGGCCTGGGCGGCGACAGCGTCGCTCACCACGTCCCGCAGCGGCACCGCGGACATCGTGAGCTCCAGCGCACCCGCGGTGATCCGCGAGAGCTCGAACAGGTCGCCCACCATCGCGGAGAGCCGCCGGGTCTCGCCGCCGATCCGCTGGGCGTAGTCGGCGACCTCGTCGCGTTCGGACACCACGCCGTCGGCCAGTGCCTCGGCCATCGCCTGGATCCCGGCCAGCGGGCTGCGCAGGTCGTGGCTGATCCAGGCGACGAGTTCGCGCCGCGACGCCTCGGCGGCGCGTTCCCGTTCGCGCGCCTCCCGTTCCCATACGCTGCGGCGCGCGATGGCCCGGCCGAGGATGATCGCCGCGGGCACCGTGACCAGCGCGACGAGCAGGCAGACCAGCAGCATCGTGGTCAGGGCCGGGGTGAACATGAAACCGCTGATGCCCAGGACGCCGACCAGCGTGGCGAGCACCGGGATCAGCACCAGCACCGTGAGCGTGGTGGCCAGCGAGCCGCGGCGCAGGACGTACAGCGCCACCCCGCCCAGCGCCGCGACCGGCAGCGAGAACATCAGCGCGAACGGGAGGATGTGCCAGAGGTGCGTGAGCATCTCCGGGAAGGATTCTCCGGACCCGATCAAGGTTGCTCCCGGTCGTAGCGGTAGCCGACGCCCCACACGGTCGCCACCCGGGCCGGCTTGGCCGGGTCGCGCTCGATCTTCTCGCGCAACCGTCGCACGTGGACGGTCACTGTGGACTGGTCGCCGAAGTCCCAGCCCCACACCTTCTCGAGCAGGTCCGATCGCGAGAAGGCGACGCCCGGGTGGGCGAGGAAGAACGCCAGCAGGTCGAACTCGCGGGTGGTGAGCGGCAGTTCGCGGCCGGCGAGGGTCGCGGTCCGCGCCTTCATCTGCAGGCGCAGGTCGCCGTCCACGAGCTCGGCGGCGGCCGGCTCCGGGCGGGGCATCCGGGCGCGGCGCAGCACCGAGGCCACCCGCAGGGCGAGTTCCTTGGGGCTGAACGGTTTGGTCACGTAGTCGTCGGCGCCGAGCTGGAGCCCGGCGATGCGGTTCTCCTCCTCGCCAAGGGCGGTTAGCATGACGATCGGCACCTGGCTGACCTGGCGCAGCCGGCGGCACACCTCGAGGCCGTTGATGCCCGGCATCATGACGTCGAGCACGACCAGGTCGGGTTCGTGGGCGGCGAACTTGGCCAGGCCCTCGCCACCGTCACCGGCCATGTCGACGGTGAACCCGGCCACCTCGAGGTAGCGGCGGACGACGTCACGGACCGTCTCGTCGTCGTCGACCACGAGCACGCGCCCGGCCTGATCGTTCATCACGTCTCCCTCACCAGCCCGTCAGCAGCAGGTGGTTGACGGCCAGCGCCGTCGCCGCCTGCGCGGCCAGCCACCACCGGCGACCGGGCCGCGGCAGCAACGCCGTCAGGGGCAGCAACCACACCCCGAACGGTAGCCAGATCCGCTCGGTCTCCGCCTTCGACAGGCCCGAAACGTCGGCGAAGAGGATGGCGGCCAGGGCGGCGAGGCCGAGCAGGAGCACCGGATCGGTGAGCAGGGCTCGGCGCGGGGACGCGAAACCGCGCCGGACGGCGGCCACGACCGCGGGGCCGAGGGGGACGACGACCGCCGCGAGGTCGGCCCACACCCAGTACGAATAGGGCCGGACCAGCGCGACGCCCTGGTAGTAGCGCTCGACGACCAGGTGGTAGCCGTCGAGCCACCAGAAACCGGCCCAGGCGAAGACGCCCACGACGGCGAGCGCCGCGAGGATCGCCAGTGCCACCGCCCGCCACTGGCGGCCGAGGATGGCGACGGCCACCGCGAGCACGCCCAGCAGCACCAGGCCGTAGGACAGGAAGATCCCGAAGCCGAGCAGCACCCCGGCGGCCAGCCCGGCCGGGACGGCGTACCGGCGGCCGCGGGTGAAGCCCGTCGCGGACAGGGCGAGCAGGGCCAGCCCGGTGGCAGTCACCCCGGCGAACAGGCCGTCCGCGGACACGCCGATCCACACCGCGCCGGGGGTGAGGACGGCGAACGGCAGCACCGCGCGGGCCGCCTCGGGCCGGCCGAGGAGGGCGACCGTGGCCGGCACGGCGACCGCGACCAGGCTGCCGGTGAGCACGACGGCCGTGGCCGCCCAGGCGCCGCCGTGCAGGCCGATCCGGTCCAGCCAGACGAAGACGAGCGTCGCGCCCGGCGGGTGACCGGACACGTGCGTCGTCCACGAATGCGGCTGGAAGTCGAGGATGCGGGAGGAGAACTCGCGCAGCATCCGCGGGATGTCGGTGATCCCGGGGACCTCGTGGAGGTACTCCTGCGGGATGGTGAGCCGCCCGGCGAACCCGCGCGCCCAGCCGTCGACCATGGCCAGGGAGAAGATCCAGGCGAGCGAGGCCAGGTAGCCGACGCCGAGCGCGCGGCGCCACGGCAGGCGGGCGGCCAGTGCCGGGCCGTGCAGCACCACCGCGACCGCCACGAGCACGGCGAACACCGAGCCCGGGCCGACGTGCGGCAGCCAGTCGGCGAACAACGGCGGCGCGGACACGAAGATGATCACGCCGGAGTGCGGCCGGTTGTAGTACAGGCCGACCGCGGTGGCCGCGGCGACGAGCAGCACCGCCGCGGCGACCGCGACGAGGTCGGCGCGGCGGCCGCGGACCGGGGCTTCGGGTTCACGGGCAGGCGGCTCGGCGAGCCGGGCTGCCGTTTTCGGCTCGCTCATCGCCGCCAACCGTAGGGCCACGGCGGGCGGTCCGCGCCCCGGGAACGGCAGCCGTAACGACGCGGTAAGAACTCGTCGAACGTCATGATTCGGTAAGCGCCGCAAGGGTTCTGCGTCGCTCACGTCCGGACTTACGGTCGGCGCCGTGACTGACTTGGAAGTGGACGTCGTCCTCCCCTGCCTCGACGAAGCGGCGGCGCTGCCGGGCGTGCTGGCCGGCCTGCCGCCGGGCTACCGCGCGATCGTGGTCGACAACGGTTCGTCCGACGGCTCCCCCGAAGTGGCGGCCTCGCTCGGCGCGAAGGTCGTCCACGAACCGCGCCGCGGGTACGGCGCGGCCGTGCACGCGGGCCTGGAAGCCGCGACCGCGGACATCGTGTGCTTCGCCGACGCCGACGGGTCACTGGCCCTCGCCGACCTGCCGCGGCTGGTGACCGCGGTCGGGCAGGGCGCGGACCTGGCCGTCGGCCGCCGGGTGCCGACCGGGCCGGGAGTGTGGCCGTGGCACGCCAGAGCGGGCAACATCGTGCTGGCGCTGCTGTTGCGCAGCCGTGGCCTCCCGGTGCGGGACATCGCGCCCCTGCGCGCCGCGGACCGGCGGGCCCTGCTCGGCCTCGGCGTTGCCGACCGGGCGTTCGGCTACCCGCTGGAGCTGCTGATCAAGGCCCAGCGGGCCGGGTGGCAGGTGCGCGAGTTCGACGTCCGGTACGGCGAGCGCGCCCGTGGCACGAAGTCGAAGGTGTCCGGGTCCGTGCGGGGGACGCTGCGCGCGGTCCGCGACTTCGGGCGGGTGCTGGCCCGATGACGCCTCCGTTCGTCCTGCTGGTCGTGGCCAAGGCACCGGTACCCGGCCTCGCGAAGACCCGGCTCTGCCCACCCGCGACGCCGGCCCAGGCGGCCGGGATCGCCGCGGCGGCGCTGCTCGACACGCTCGACGCCGTCTGCGCGGTACCCGGGGCCTTGCCCGTGGTCGCGATGACCGGCGACCTCGGTGCCGCCGCCCGGGGTGCCGAGATCGGAACGGCGCTGCGGGGCGCGACCGTCATCCCGCAGCGCGGCTGGGACTTCGGCGCCCGGCTGGCGAACGCCCACGCCGATGCCGCCGCGGTCCACACCGGCCTGCCGATCCTCCAGATCGGCATGGACACGCCGCAGGTCACGCCCGAATCCCTGGCCGCGGCGGCCGCACCGGTCCTGCACCACGGCCACGACTCCGTGCTCGGACCGGCCGCGGACGGCGGCTGGTGGGCGCTGGGCCTCGCCGAACCGCGGCACGCGCAAGTCCTCGCGGGCGTCCCGATGTCCCGCGACGACACCGGCGAGCGCACCCTGCGCGCCCTCACGGCGAGCGGACTCCGGCCGGCGCGGGCCGCCGAACTGTCCGATGTGGACACCATGGTGGACGCCCGCGCGGTGGCGGCGGCGTGCCCGGGCGGCCGGTTCGCCCGCGCCGTCGCGGCCGTCGGCGGACAGGCGGTGGCGTGATGACGGCCCCGGTGACCACCGGCCACGAGTTCGACCACGGCCTGCTCGGCCACCGGTGCTGGCTCGAGCTGGCGAACGGCGAGCGGATCGAGCTGGCGGTGGAACGCTGGGCGGAACCGTCCGCGGGCGACGACGTCCTGCTCGACGCGTGTTCCGGGCCCACCATCGACCTCGGGTGCGGGCCCGGGCGGCTGACCGCGGCGCTGGCCGGGCGCGGGGTCGTCGCGCTCGGCGTGGACAGCTCGCACACGGCCGTCGGCCTGACTCGACGTCGGGGTGGAATCGCGTTGCAGCGCAACATCTTCGACCCCCTGCCCGGCGAAGGGCGGTGGCGGCACGCCCTGCTCGCGGACGGCAACATCGGCATCGGCGGCGACCCGGCCACGCTGCTGCGGCGCACCGCCCGGCTGCTCGCCCCCGGCGGTGACGTCCTCGTCGAGCTGGAGCCGCCCGGGCAGGGGCTGCGGCACGAGCGCGTCCGGCTCCGGCCCGGTCACGCCGACGTCGCCTGGTTCACCTGGGCCTGGGTGGGGGTGGACGCGATCGCCGAGGTCGCCGTGCGTGCCGGCCTGCGCGTCGACTGGACCACCCGCCACGGGCACCGCTGGTTCGCGCGATTGGAGCGACCGTGAAACTCCCGATCCCGGCGGAGGAACAGTTCCGGGCCGCCGCCCACCACGAACGCGTGACGTCGAAAATCGGCCTGGCCCTCGCCGTCACGTTCACGACGTGCTTCGTCACCGGCTTGCTCAGCCACCTGATCCAGCACCCGCCAGGGTGGTTCTTCTGGCCCAGCCGCCCGATCGGGCTGTACCGCGTCACCCAGGGGCTGCACGTGATCTCGGGCGTGGCGTCGATCCCGTTGCTGCTGGCGAAACTGTGGAGCGTCTACCCGAAGCTGTTCGGCAGGCCGCTCGTCCGCTCGCTGCCGCACGCCCTGGAGCGGCTGTCGATCCTGGTGCTGTCCGGGGCGGCGTTCTTCGAGCTGACGACCGGGCTGCTGAACGTCGCGCAGAACTACCCGTGGGGCTTCTACTTCCCGCAGGTGCACTACGCGGTCGCGTGGCTGGCGATCGGCTCGATCCTGGTGCACGTCGCGGTGAAGCTGCCGATCATCCGCCGGGCGCTGAGCCGGACCGCCCCGGTCGAGGAAAGGCCGACCGAGGGGCTTTCGCGACGGGGTTTCCTCCTGACCACCGGGCTGGCGACCGGCGTCGCGGTCGTGGCCACCGCGGGCGCCACGGTCCCGTTCCTGCGCGGCGTCTCCGCCCTGTCCTGGAGGACCGGCAAGGGCACCCAGCAGCTCCCGGTGAACCGCACGGCGACAGCCGCGGGCGTCACGTGGTCGCCGGACTGGCGGCTCTCGGTGGTGACCCCGCGCGGCACGGCGAAGTTCTCGCTCGACGAGCTGCGTGCCCTGCCGCAGACGACGGCCGAACTCCCGATCGCCTGTGTGGAGGGCTGGAGCCAGTCGGCGACCTGGCGCGGGATCTCCCTGCCCACGCTGCTGAAAGCCGCCGGCGCGGCCCCGGGCACGGCGGTCCGGGTGTCCTCTTCGGAGCGTGGCGGGCTGTACGGCGTCAGCGTGCTCCCCGGCGAGCACACAGCCGACGAGCTGACCCTGCTGGCCCTGGAGCTGAACGGCGAGGTCCTCGCGCCCGACCACGGGTTCCCGTGCCGGATCATCGCGCCGAACCGTCCCGGCGTGCTGCAGACGAAGTGGGTCACGAAACTGGAGGCGCTGTGAAGACCGCTCGTGCGCTCCTCGCGCTGCCGGGCCTGGCGGCGCTGGCGTGGGGTGTGGTGCTGTTCGCCGAGTACGCGCTGCCGCTGCGGCCCGACGTCTTCGGGACGGTCGGCTGGATCATCGGCGGCCCGATCCTCAACGACGCGGTCATCGCCCCGCTGACGGCGGTGCTCGGCTTCGCCCTCTCCCGCCTCCTCCCGCCCCGCTGGCGCACCCCGGTGGTCGCGGGCACGGTCATCACGGCCGCGCTGGCCATCCTGGCGTTCCCGCTCCTCTGGCGCCCGTACGGAACCCCACCGATGCCCGGCCTCCACGACACGAACCCAGCCCCCGGCCTGGCCGCAACCCTGGCAGTGGTCTGGCTAGCGGTAGCCCTGACGGCCCTCCGCCCCCGCCGCAATGCCCCACCAATCACACGTGATGCCCCACCAATCACGCGAGATACCCCACCACACACACGAGACACGCCCCCAATCACGCGAGACACGCCCCCAAGCACACGCGAAACGTCTCCAATCACGCGAGAGACCCCACCTGGCACCCCAACCGCCCCGCCAAACACGCGAACCGACCCCCCAGGCACGCCAACCGACCCCCCAGGCACGCCAACCGACCCCCCAGGCACGCCAACCGACCCCCCAGGCACGCCAACCGACCCCCCAGGCACGCCAACCGACCCTCCAGGCACGCCAGCCGACCGCCCGGCTCCCTGACCCAGGGCACAAATGCGGCCACGCGCGACCAGCATCGAATGCCTGGTCGCGCGTGGCCTTGTGGGTCCGGCCCCGAAAACGGGGGTCGAGCCGAAGTTGGTCTCGGCCGCGCCAGGGCGGCCGAGCGTCTGGATCAGTTGGGCTGGACGGGCTGGCCGCCGAAGGTCACCTCGACCGTGCGGCCGTCAGCGAGGGTGAACGTCGCCTTCTCGTCCGGTGCGCGGGTGCGGACCGCCGCGACCAGCGTGTCGGCCGAGTCGATCGGACGCTCGTCGATCTTGGTGACGACGTCGCCCGCCTTCAGGCCGGCCTTCTCCGCCGGGCTGCCGGGCTTGATCGCGCCGAGCTCAGCGCCGCCCTGCGGGGCGTCCTTGACCTCGGCGCCGATGTAGGTCTGCACCGCCTGGCCGGTCTTGATGATCGTGTCCGCGGTGCGGCGGGCCTGGTCGATCGGGATGGCGAAGCCGATGCCGACGTTGCCGCCTTCGGACGCGCCCTGGCCCTGGCCGCCCGACTGCGGGCTGTAGATCGCCGAGTTGATGCCGATGACCTGGCCGGCCATGTTCGCCAGCGGACCACCCGAGTTGCCCGGGTTGATCGCCGCGTCGGTCTGGACCGCGTCCATCACCGTGGTCTGGTCGCCGCTGCTGCCGCCGGCGCGCACCGGGCGGTGCAGCGAGCTGACGATGCCCGACGTCACCGTGCCGGCCAGCTCGAACGGCGAGCCGATGGCGACCACCGACTGGCCGACCCGCAGGTCGTCGGACCGGCCGAGCTCCACCGGGGTCAGGTTGCCGACGCCGTTGACCTTGACGACGGCGATGTCGGTCGTCGGGTCGCGGCCGATGATCTTGGCGGGGGCCTTCTTGCCGTCCTGGAACACCGCCTGGATCTGGCCGCCGTTCGCGCCGACCTCGACGACGTGGTTGTTCGTCAGGATGTAGCCGTCGGTGCTGATCACGAACCCGGAGCCTTCGCCTGCTCCCTGCTGGCCGCTGACCTGCAGCTCAACCACGCTCGGCGACAGCTTCTGCGCGACGGACTCGACCGAGCCGGCGGGCGCGTTGCCCGTCTGCTGGGCCGGCTTCGGCGCGTCGAGCGCGTTGCTGGCCGGGCCGGACGAGCCGGCGGTGAAGTACCCGACCGTCCCGCCCGCGATCCCGCCGACCAGCAGCGCGACCAGCGCGACGCCGGCGAGCAGCTTCCCGCCGGAGCGCTTGGGCTCCGGCGCGGCGGCCACCGGGTAGCCGCCGGTGGCGGGCTGCCCGTACGGGTTCGGCGGCGGGTAGACGCTCTGCTGGGTCTGGCCGGACGGCATCTGCGCACCCTGGGCGGACCACGGGTTCGCGGTCTGCCCGCTGTACGCCGGATCGGCCCCGGTCACCGCGTGGTAGGACGGCTCGGAGTACTGCGGCGCACCGCCGGACTCGGGCTGGGCCTGCTCACCGTACGGGTTCCCCGCCCAGCCGCCCTGTGCCGGCTGCTGGCCGGTCTGGGGGTGCCGCGGCGCCGCGGGGTCGTGCGCGCTGGGGTCGTTCTCGGTCATGTCCTCACCTTGCGCGATGGTCCTGAGAGGTTCCTGAGCCGAACCTGTGCATCGCAGATGAGTATGGCCGCTCAGCCCGCCGCGCGGAGCCGTTCCGCGATTTGCTCCGGCGTCGCGTCGTTGATCCACACCGCCATGCCCGATTCGGACCCCGCCAGGTACTTCAGCTTGTCCTTCGCGCGCAGCACGGAGAACAGTTCCAGGTGGAGCCAGCCCAGCTCGCGGTCGCGGTGCACCGGTGCCTGGTGCCACGCGGCGATGTAGGGCAACGGCCGGTCGTACAGCGCGTCGCAGCGGCGCAGCACGTCGAGGTAGACGGCGGCGAAGTCGTCACGCTCGGCGTCGGTCAGCGCGGGGATGTCCGGGACCTGCCGGTGCGGCACGATCTGGACCTGGACCGGCCAGCGCGCCGCCGGCGGCACGTACGCCGTCCAGTGCTCGCCGGAGGTCACCACGCGCGCGCCCGACTTGCGTTCGGCCGCGAGCACGTCGCCGAGCACCGGGCGGCCGTGCTCGGCCTGGTAGGCGCGGGCGACGTCGAGCATCCGCTCGGTCTTCGGCGTCACGAACGGGTAGCCATAGATCTGCCCGTGCGGGTGCGAGAGCGTGACGCCGATTTCCTCGCCGCGGTTCTCGAAAGGGAAGACCTGCTCGACGCCGGGCACCGCGGACAGGCCGGTCGTGCGGTCCGCCCACGCGTCCACCACGGCCCGCACCTGCTCGACACTCAGCTGCGCGAAGGAACCGTCGTGGTTGCTGGTGAAGCAGACCACCTCGCAGCGGCCACGGCCGGGCCGCACCGGCACCAGCCCGAGACCATCCACAGTGGACGGCTCACCGACAACATCCTCGGCGAACGAGGGGAACCGGTTCTCGAAGACGACGACGTCGTAATCGCTTTCCGGGATCTCGCTCGGTTTGCCGGGCTTGCTCGGGCACAGCGGGCAAAGGTCAGCCGGCGGCTTGTAGGTCCGCGTCTGCCGGTGCGCGGCCATCGCGACCCACTCGCCGGTCAGCGGGTCCAGCCGGATCTCCGACGCGGCCGAAACCGGCGGCAGGTCACGGGTGTCCTCGGCGACGCGATCGGGCGCGCCGGGCTGGTCGAAGTAGATGATCTCCCGGCCGTCGGCCAGGTGTCGTACGGTGCGCTTCACGCTTCTTGGGCCTCGTCCGTCTCCGCCGTCTCGGCGATCATGAGTTCTCCCGCCCGTTCGGCGAGAACTTCCTTGGCCTCGTCGGGAATGCCGTCATCGGTGACGACGACGTCGGCCTCGTCCAGGTCGGCGATCGTCGAGATCCCGACGGTGCCCCACTTCGTGTGGTCGGCGAGCACGACCAGCTTGCGCCCGGCCTCGACCAGCGCGCGGTCGGTCTCGCTCTCGGTGAGGTTCGGCGTCGTGAAGCCCGGCCCGTCGGCCATCCCGTGCACGCCGAGGAACACGACGTCCAGGTGCAGCGACCGCAGGCTGTGCACGGCGACCGGCCCGACCAGCGCGTCCGACGGCGTCCGCACCCCGCCGGTGAGCACGACGGTGCGATCCGGCTGCGTCGACCCGCGGAGCACGTCGGCGACCTGGATCGAGTTGGTCACGATGGTGAGCCCGGGGATGGCGTCGAGCGCCCGCGCCAGGGTCCACGTGGTGGTGCCGGCGGAGATGCCGATCGCGGTGCCGGGCCGGACCAGGGTCGAGGCGAGCTCGGCGATGGCTTCCTTCTGCGCCCGCTGGCGCACGGACTTGGCCTCGAAGCCGGGTTCGTCGGTGCTCTTGCCGACGACCGAGGTGGCCCCGCCGTACACCTTCTCGACGAGCCCCCGCCCGGCGAGGACGTCGAGGTCGCGGCGCACCGTCATGTCGGACACGCCCAGCCTGGTCACGAGGTCACTCACCCGGACCGCACCGGTCCGGCGGGCCTCTTCCAGGATCACCGCCTGTCGCTGACGCGCCAGCACCGTTCACTCCGTCCGTCGCACCCCAACCACACAAAATCCTACACGATTCAACACAGGATTCGCAGGAACAGGATGGGTGAACTTCGAAAGACCAGGTCACAGCAGGATCGGCAGCACCACGCCCCACGCGAACAACACCACCACAGGCAGCCCGAGCGCAACCCGCCACGCACGAGGCACCTCATCCGCGGTGACGACCGCCGCGACCGCGTAACCCCCACCGACCGCGGCCGAGACCAGGGGGAACGGCCATTTCCCCAGGTCGACGACCGTGGTCAGCAGCGCGAGGGTGACGAACGGCCCGACCACGGCAACGGGCCAGGCCGGGCGAAGGCGAGCCAGCGCCATGAGACCCCACGCCACCGCCGTTCCGGTGGAGAACATGATCGGCACGGCCAGCGCGGCGACGTAAAAGCACGCCGGACCGCTGCACAGCTCCAACGGCGAGAACGCCTTCAGGACCAGCGTCGCGAGCGCACCGGCCACGGCGGCGGCGAGGCAACGGTGAACCAGCTCCCGCGGTGCCATCCGCCGATCCTGGCCGACGCCGTCTCGGATCACCTGGATCAGCCGGGCGCGCCCGGCAGCCGGATCGTCATCAACGCGCCGCCTTCGGGCGCCCGCGAGGCGTACACCGCCCCGCCGTGCCGCTCGGCCGCGTGCTTCACGATCGCCAGGCCGAGGCCCGAACCGGGCAGCGTTCGCGCCTCCGACGAGCGGTAGAAGCGGTCGAACACCTTCGGCAGGTCCTCTTCGGCGATGCCCGGCCCGGCGTCGGCCACCTCGACCACGGCGGTGCCGTCGCCGAGCGGGTAGAGCCGCACCCAGACCGTCGCGTCGGGCGGCGAGAACTTCACCGCGTTGTCGAGGAGGTTGAGCACCGCGCGCTCCAGCGAGCTGTTGTCGCCGGTGAGCACCCACGGCTGCAGCGAGACGTCGAAGTTGATCTCGCCCGCGCGCCGCCGCGCCCGGTCCAGCGCCCGCTCGACGACGTCCAGGAGCTCGACGCGCTCGAAGCGCTCGCGCGGCTCGTCCTGGCGGGCGAGCTCGACCAGGTCGCCGATGAGCTGCGTCAGCTCGTCGAGCTGCCCGCTGATGTCGGCGATGATGTCGACGCGGTCTTCGTCCCGCAGCGGCGGCGCGCCCGGCTTGCTGGCGGCCAGCAGCAGCTCGAGGTTGGTGCGCAGCGACGTCAACGGCGTCCGCAGCTCGTGCCCGGCGTCCGCGACCAGCTGGCGCTGGCGTTCCTGCGAGTCGGCGACCGTCCCGAGCATGGTGTTGAACGTCTGGGTGAGGCGCGCGAGCTCGTCGTCGCCGCTGACCGGGATGGGCCGCAGGTCGCCGGTCTTGGCGACGCGCTCGGCGGCCGACGTCAGCCGGTCGACCGGGCGCAGGCCGGCGCGCGCCACCGCGGTGCCCGCCGCGGCGGCGACCAGGATGCCCGCCCCGCCGATCAGGAAGAGCACCAGCGCGAGCTCGTTCAGCGTGCGCTTGGTCGGGCCCATCGACTGGGCCAGCACGATGGCCTCGCCGTGCCCGTTCGGCAGCGCGACGACGCGGCTGTCGGACCGGAAGTCCGTCCGCAGCGACTCCGCCGAATCGCCGTTCGCGACGGCGAGCTCGTCCTGGCCGAACGGCGGCGGCGAGCTGGAGATCGGGTAGGTCATCACGGCGTGCTGGACGTCGGGCGCGGCGTTCAGCTGCCCGATCTGCAGGTCGGCGCTGGCCAGGAAGGCGCCGGGGACCTGCCGCAGCTCGGTCTGCACCTGCGGCGAGTCGGCGGCCGCCCGCGCGCGGGCCATCAGGCTGTCGTCGAGCTGCTCGTAGAGGTTGCTGCGCACGACCATGTACGCGCCGATCGACACCAGCGCGACGGCGCCGGCGACACAGGCGGCGGCGAGCAGCGTCACCCGGCCGCGCAGCGAGAACCGGCGGGCTCCCCAGCGCGTGCCGCGGGGGTCGCCGGGTTCGGTCACGGCGGGGTTTCCCTCAGGACGTAACCCACTCCCCGCACCGTGTGGATCAGCCTCGGCTCCCCCTCGGCCTCCGTCTTGCGGCGCAAGTAGCCGACGTAGACCTCCAGCGCGTTGCCCGACGTCGGGAAGTCGTAACCCCATACTTCCTCCAGGATCCGACCACGCGTGAGGACGTGCTTCGGGTAGGAAAGGAACAGTTCCAGCAGCGCGAACTCGGTCCGGGTCAGGCTGATCTCGCGGCCGCCGCGGCGGACCTCCCGCGTGCCGGGATCCAGTGTCAGGTCCGCGAAGGACAGGACCTCCGACGCCTGGCCGTTCTGGCCCTCCGGCATGGCGCGGCGCAGCAGCGCCCGCAGCCGGGCGAGCAGCTCCTCCAGCGCGAAGGGCTTCGGCAGGTAGTCGTCGGCGCCGGCGTCCAGCCCGGACACCCGGTCGGAGACGGTGTCGCGCGCGGTGAGCACGAGGATCGGCAGGTCATCACCGGTGCTGCGCAGGCGGCGGGCGACCTCGAGACCGTCGAGCCGGGGCATCATGACGTCCAGCACCATCGCGTCGGGCCGGTCGGCGATGATCGCCTCCAGGGCCTGCGCACCGTCACTGGCCAGCTGGACCTGGTAGCCGTTGAACTCCAGGGACCGCCGGAGCGACTCACGGACGGCGCGGTCGTCGTCCACCACAAGGATGCGCATGGCGCTAGTTTTACGCAGCGTGCTGAGACCCGCCTAAGAACACACGCAGAACTCACAAAGGATTTCTCACTCGGGACCCCGCGCGACCGGCGCGTTCCAGTGCCGCCAGAGCGCGATCATCCTGACGGAGACCACGACAGCGGCGGCGACGAGGGTCACCGGCCCCTCCGGAAGTTGCACAGCGTGACCGACGGCGACGAGCGCCGAGCCGGCCAGCGCGGCCACGGCGTAGATCTCCTTCCGCAGGACGAGCGGGATTTCCCGGAGCAGCAGATCCCGCACGGCCCCGCCGCCGATGCCGGTCGTCATCCCGATCAGACACGCGGCGTAGACGGTGGCGCCGGCGTTGAGCGCGATGGTCGTCCCGGCGGTGGCGAAGACGCCGAGGCCGAGCGCGTCCGCGAGCAGAACGCCCCGCCGCAGCCGCGCGACCTGCGGGTGGAAGACGAAGACGACCAGCGCGGTCCCGGCGCAGACGGCCAGGTAGGGCCAGTTCCGCAGCGTCGTGGGCGGGTGGATGCCGAGCAGAACGTCCCGGATGACCCCGCCGCCGAGCGCGGTGGTGAGGCCCACCACAACGACGCCGAAGACATCGAGCCGCGCCCGCACCGCGGCGAGCGCCCCGGACGCGGCGAAGGCGACGAGCCCGACGAACTCCAGCGCCGTGAGCAGCATCTACTGGTCGAGCAGCCCACCGCGGTAGGCCAGCAGCGCGGCCTGCACCCGGTTCGCGGCCCCGATCTTGGAGAGCACGGCGGAGACGTACCCCTTGACGGTGGCCTCGGACAGGTGCAGCCGCCCGCCGATCTCGGCATTGGACAGCCCCTGCCCGATCAGCGCGACGACCTCCCGTTCCCGTTCGGACAGCGACGCGAGCAGCTTCCGAGCGGGCTGAGCGGCGCGTTGTTCGTCCCGGTGCGACTGAACCATCCGCGCGGCCACCCCCGGGTCCAGCACGGCACCCCCGCGCGCCAGGTCCCTGACGGCCCTGAGCAGCGCGGCCGGGTCGATGTCCTTGAGCAGGAACCCGTTGGCCCCGAGCCGCAGCGCGAGGCTGACGTATTCGTCGATGTCGAAGGTGGTCAGCATCGCGACGGTGGGCGGGTCCGGGAGGGCGAGGATGGCCCGGAGAGCACGAATGCCGTCGTCAGGGGCCCGCATCTTGATGTCGAGCAGGGCAACATCGGGGTGATACCGCCGGGCGACCTCCACCGCGGATCTGCCGTCGCTCGCCTCGCCCACGATCTCGATGTCCTGGGCCCCGGACATCATCGCGCGCAGTCCCGAGCGCACCAGTTCCTCGTCGTCGGCGAACATGAGCTTGATCAACGAAGCCCTCCGCAACAGCCGGTGGGAGCGGCTCCCCGCGTCCCGTTAACGAAGGTTACCTACTGTTGTTCAGCAGTTCGAAACCAGACACGACCAGGTGAGGCACTGGTCCGTCCAGGTCAGGTCGGGTGGGCGGTCCGGCAGGGTGTATCCGCGATGTGGGAGACCGGTGAGAACCACTCACCTGGGTGACGACGAGAGTCGGGTCGCCCCACCTGCCAAGAGCAACGGCCGCCCGCTAAGCTGGGTCGGCAGCAGCAGGCCCTCGTAGCTCAGGGGATAGAGCACCGCTCTCCTAAAGCGGGTGTCGCAGGTTCGAATCCTGCCGGGGGCACCGTGGGTGACCGTCGTAGAGAGGTGTCCCGTCAACGGCACAGAACCGGTGACGGGCTCCATTGGCCGAATTCATGCGACTAAATGCGCCAGTATTCACATTGTCGCCGGGTCCACCTGTGGTCAACAGTCGCGCACTACTGCCACATGAACACTTCACCCCACAACATGACATCAGCACGCCCTCTGCACCCGAGACCTTGGACAGCTCACCGAACCTTGAACACCCGGTGAACTTATCGCAGCACTGGCCTCATGATGCGCAACAATGGACTATGAAGTTCCATCGATCACGCTGCGTACGTAATCCACCCGCCCTTGAACCGCCACACGAAATGCCCGCCCGGTCGCCATGGCAAGTGGTTCGCTATAGCTTACCTGCCCAGACTCGTCGACCTTAGTCGTAATGAACCAGCCCGCCTGATAAATACCGTCAGCCATAAACCTGCGGATCATCTCTTGATAGCGTTCACTATAGGACATTCCAGCAAAGACAGGATCAGTCGGAAAAAGGGCCTTGACACTCCGGTTTCGCTTTTCGGTTTCTTCCGTTTCCTGCAAGATGAAGACGTAGCCCAACCATGGAGGAACCTCCCCGTAGGCCTGGGCCTTCTTCTGAGCGGCCCACGTGTCAGCGCCAGATCCGAGCGCCTCTTCGAATCTATTATTTATATTCTTACCTACACTGCCAACCTGACTCTTGAATTCTATCGCAGCAACAAGTGAACCTTTATAGCGAATGGCCATATCCCACTTTTTTCGCGCACGAAAATGCCCCGGCAGGAAAGGTTCGTACACGATAGTGTCACGCGACACTCCAGCTTCCATGAATATGTCCGCAACCAAATCGCGGACTCCGTTCATGTGACCCGCAGCTCGCGCAGCGCCGCCAGCGAGACCACCATCAGCCAGGGCAGCCCTTTGATCTGCTCGCTTGGACCAAAAGAGCGCGACTGCAACTTGCGTAGGATCTTCATCGAATTCACGGTCACTCAACAATAAACTCCTTTGAATGGGTTGCACATTCAATAAAATTTGACGCTCGCCACCCGTTGCGGAAAGCTTCGCGAATAGTAAAGGTCCGCGCATTTTTTGCGCATTCCAGCTACTCGTCGCGTAGAGCTTGGATCGCGAACTTGACCCGGGCCTCGATCTGAGTTGCCAGCGTCTCGGCTGTCGCAGTCGGGATCGGCTCGGAGTGACCGACGGTGCCATCGCCGTTGAGCCAGGTGATGAGCATCCACCCCGCGTCGTAGACCTTCTGCGAGATGAGCCTCTCAAGCGCGATAGCGTACTGGCTAGCATACGTCATGATTTGGAACGCGGGATCGTCAAGAGGGAAACGAATCTTCGCCTTCTGCGCAGGCGTCAATCGGATGGGCTCACCGCTCTCCGCGTCTCGGTTGAACGTCATACACCACGCCGCCCAGACCCCGAGATTGCCGAACGCACCCGTCAGCTCCTGTACGGCTTTCGCGTCAACGGCGCTGCCGATCGCTTCTTCGATGCGGTTGTTCGCGTTGTTGCCCGAACTCGAAGCCTGTGATTTCAGCTCTACAACGCCCACCAAGTGCCCCTTGTGCTTTGCAACCACGTCCCAGTTTTTTGAGCGGCGGTAGTAGCCCGGGACAACACTGTCCACAGTGACGTCCGACTCGGTGAGTCCTGCGTCCACAAACATCTGCCTGACAAACATTGCGATGCTCTGCATGTGTCGTGCATCGCGCGCCTGCGCGCCGGTCGCCGACCTGCCATCCGCGGCAAGCCGGGCAACGGCGTCCTTTTTAGCCTTCCACCAGTTGACGAGGAGGGGTTCAACATCACGCGTCATGGTTAGGTACCGTATCGGTTAGCTCGTACTCAAGGATGTCGATTCCGTAAGCTCGTGCCGCGGCCGAGGTTGCAGCTTCGACATCGCGTACTCGGAAGGCACGACGCAGATCGTCAGCAAGTTCGCCGGAGATCGCGGTAGGCGCCGGCACGCGGATCTTCTTCAAGTACTGAGCTTGGAACCGCAGTGTTCCGCCCCGCATCCGTACACAGTATGCTTCGATGAAGGCCTGCGCGATCCGCGACAGCAGGATCCCGCCGAGCACTTCCATGTCCCACGTCTCCGAAACGACGTAATAGAGGTTGTGGTGAGGGTAGTGGCCACCCCGCTCCAGAACCGGATGGATATGCGCCTTCATATCCTGCAGCAGAAGCTTCGGCCTGTCGATGATCGAGGCGTTCACTTTGTCGATGGTGCGATGCCAACGATCGGGATTCTTCTTCGCAACAAATCGATCTTTGATTGCCGGGTGCGCGCTCAGGTGGGCGGCGAGGCGTGGGTAGTCGGCAAGATCGACAAGGTTGCCGTCGGCGTCCCATGGGTTCACCAGGTAGTTGCCCTGCCACTCGAACGAGCCCGACATGAGGTCTCGCCGCATTGATAGCGGCAGCATTCGATCCGGCTCCGCCGCATCAGCATCCTTGGTGACATAGGCCTTGTCGGCACCCGTGGCGATCCCGATGGAGACGCGAGTACCGGTGGCCTCGTCGTGCAGCGAGGCAAAGCCGTCGTTGAGGCGCTCGATCAGGGCGAGCCGCGCCGGCGAACCAGTGGGCCACATTTCGCCGGGCGGAAACCAGTGCGGGAGGCGGTGGGCACGAACACCATCGTCGGTGAAGTGCGTCAGCGATTCATCTCGCGACCACTTGGCCAGCGCCTGTGCCGAGGACTCGCCGAAAGCGGCAGTGGTCTCCGCGACGACCGACGTGCCCTGCGGTTCATTGGCCAGCACCGTGATCGCCGGGTACGCAGAAACGGCGGACTCGAACGCGTCGACATCGTGCATGGTCCACACGTGTTGGACCGAATACCGAGAGGACACCAGGTCGCGTAAGACCACGCCGTACTGGTTACGCATCCAGCGATCGGCGCAGATGAAGCCCACTCTGCCACCGGGTTTCAGCATCGCAAGGCATCGCTCGTAGAAGCCCACGTAGATGTCTCCGCGGCCCTTCATGGTGGTCCAGGCACGGCGATACTCAGTCGCCGTGTCCGCGTCGAGGTCGTCGTAACGGATGTACGGAGGGTTACCGATGGCGACATCGGCGGGCAGGCCGTCGACGCCAGGCAGCAGGAAGTCCTGATGACGGACCCAGGTCTTCGCGAGAGTAATGGCTATGTCACCGGGCAGACCTGCGGCAGCGAGCAAGTCGTGGCAGACCCGGCGAGCGGTCTTGACATGCTCCGACTGCAGGTCATATGCACGGACGGCATCGCCGAGCAGCGCAAGGTCCCGACCTTGAGATCGTGCTGAGGAGATCAGGCGTTCGACCGCCGGGCCGAGGAACGCCCCGGATCCGCACGACGGTTCGAGCAGGTGCAACGCGCCAAGGTCTCGATCGGCGGTGTAGCCGGTGATATCAAGCAGAACGTCGACAACCCAACGGCGAGTGAAAATCTCGCCGTAGTTGGCTGTCGGCGTGGGAGCGGTCAGGGTCACTCCGCCACTCTAGAGACGACCACCGACGGTTCTGAGGCCGACACGACAGAGAGGGTATCCCAGCTGCCTACCGCGTGAAGGGCCCTGCCGAGGGGCTGACGATGGTCTAGCACCAGGTGGTGCAGGCTGCATCACGACGATCCAAACTCACTACTTTGTGTAATCACGTCATTACAATATGCCTTGAGCTCCGCGCGCGTGCAGCAGGCCTGACGCCAGCTCACTCGTAGGTTCAAGCTGTGACCTGGCTCTCGCCAGGTCTGCACGGAGCGGACGAACTGAATAGAGCGGTATGCCCAAGCATGGAACTCAGCCAGCCTTGTTGGACCACAAGCCGATCACGGGTGAGTTTCACGAGATCAATCAACTGCTCGTCGATGAGCTGTTCTCATAGGCTCTCATTATGTCGGATTCGTGTTCGAGGACGAAGACCCTCCGAGGGCCAACCTCAAGTTGCTGCCGGCCGCAGTGCTCGAAGTGATGCAGACGAACCACATCGCCGGCCCCCATGCGGACATCAACCAAGCTACTGCGCTCGCCGCCGCGGAGACTAGCGACGGGGTGTCTGACGTGAATCAGTCACGTCCTTCGAGCTGGCAGGAGTGGGTTGCGGAAAGTGCCCGGCTTGCTGCCCTGCCATCCCCTCGGCGCAGTGATCAGGTGCGGCGGGGCACGGGGACCCGAAATTTGTGCTAGAAGACTTCCTGACCACCTGCGGGAAGCGAAGTCACCTTTCGAGGCGGCGGTAACGTCGCACTGGACCTGAATTGGGCGGCTCAGCTGGTGTACGCAGTCGGCAAAACGATGCTGACTTGCCACGTCCTGAACGTCTTACCGGAGCCTTGAATGATCTACATGATGAAGTCGGTTCCATCTTGAGGCCTGAGGTCGACACGTGTGATGAAGCGCCGTTTATAGTCGACGAACAAGTACGGCAGGACCAACCTCCGTGAGCTGACTCATAACCAGCTCATACCAGCGGTGCCTGTTCAGGCCGTGGTGGGCGGTCGCTGGGGCAGCTCGCCACGGTTGGCCTCGGAGCGGGGCCAGTTCGGTCAGGACGCCTCCGAGCTCGGTGAAGAAGTCGTCTCGCGCGGGACGGGTGCCGAGCCAGCTCATCGGCAATTCGATCGCGAACAGACCACGACCACCCGAGGTCGCTCGAAGCCGTTCGCCACCGAGCCGGAGGTCCGTCTGGGCGAAGGCCTACACGCCGGCACTTATTGCCCACCTTGGACCGAGTTTCCTTCATCTGCCCACCGAGCCCCGTACACCAGGCCTGGCGTCAGGTGGCGGAACTGCAGGTGGACCTCCCCCGCCCCGTCCACCTGCAGTGTCCGTCCCCGGTACCTCGGGTCCGGTACGTCCCTCTCGAACGCGCCGTCCAAGGCCAGGACCTCCGGCGGCCCTTCCTTCCCCAGCCGCAGCCGTAAATCGAATACCTCGCACCGGTGCCGCGGGACGTACACCAGGTGTGACTGCGGCTCCAGCGGGAACACCGCCGCGAACTCCCGTGACTCCCCGCGAGCCAGCGGAGCCGCCAGTAATGCCTTTCCCGATGCCAGCGTTCCGCCGTACAGCACCATCCCCTCGACCGCACTGGCAGCCAGGTCGAACGACCTCACGCCGTCCTGGTCGGCCACCACCCGGTGCTGCTCGAACACGCACGACTCCTCGGCCACCAACGCCAGCGTCAACGATGCCGTGTGCCAGCGGCCTGAGGAATTCTCCGACGCGCTCGACAGGGCCAGCTCCGCCAGCAGGTCTATCGCCTCGTCGACGCGGCGGCGGACCGTTCGCGGGTCGCGGTCGACGCGCGAAGCCGCCCACAGCACCCTCTCCTGGTACAGCGGCTGGCGGGCCTCCGGTGTGATCGCGAAGGCCGCCAGGGCCGCCAGACGCAGGTCCTCCGGCAACTGCAGCGACAGCTCCGTCAACCGGGCTGACACCTTGTCGCGGGTCGGCACCATTCCGTCGGACTCCGACACCCCGCAGGCCGCCCTCAGACACGGGCCGATGCGGTCCGGCAGCCTGCTCGCCTGCAGGCCGCGGCCCTTCCGCAACGTCTTCAGCTCCCGGACCAGCTCAGCGCGCTCCACCGGCTTCTCCCTCAGTGAGTCTCCATGGCAACCCCCTTTTGGACAGGGTGCGGTCGGCCGGTGGACGGGAAGTGGACAGAACGTGCATCACCGAGGCGATCAAAGCCGTTCCCATCCGGATGCCGTCGCGGCCCAGGTACGCGCGGAACGTTCCGATGCGGCCCAGTGCCTCCTGGTCCGCGTCGCCGAGGCCGAACGTCACCACCCGGGGGCAGAACGGCCACGCCGGGTCCACCAGGGCGGCGAACGCGCGCGGCCACGTCACCGGGTCCGTCGGCTGGCCGTCGGACAGGAAGAACACCAGGGGGCGGTGGACCTGCAGGCGGTGACGCCGCAGGATCACGACGTCGCGGTCGATCTCGGTGCGGAGGAACGTGAACAGCGGGCCGAAGTTCGTACCCGCGCACGGGCCCGGTTGTGGCAGCTCAGCGAGGTCGTCCATCGGCAGCAGTGACTGGACCACCTGCGGCCGGTCGCCGAATCCCACCACGCTGCAGAACACGCGGCCGGCCACCGAGGCGTCCGCGTGGACGGCGCCGCGGAACTCGCGCAGCCCGGTGTTCAGCTCGTCGAGGTGGTCGGTCATCGACAGCGAGACATCGCAGGCCACGTAACACGGCAACACGTCGGACCCCATACCGGTTTCTCCTTCACCCCTGATCGACCGGCGGAGTGTGCCAACGCCGTGTGCATCGAACGTGGAACAAATGCGGATTCCCGAAACCCGGACGGCCGATTGCGCGACATCGAAAGAGGACAGCAAGCTGACGCCGGGGAGGCCGCGTGGAGTTTCGGATGCTCGGTCCGCTCGAGGCGTGGCACGACGGGGTGCCGGTGCCGCTGGGTGACCAGCAGCAGCGGTTCGTCCTGGTCGTGCTGCTCCTGCACGCCAACAAGCCGGTGACGCCCGCGCGGCTCGCCGAGATCGTCTGGGCCGACCGCGAAGCCAAACCCACGCTGGTGCGCAGCTACATCAAGCGGCTGCGGGACGTCGTCGGGGACGCCACCATCGAGACCACCCCGACCGGCTACCTGCTGCGGGTCGGCGAGGACCAGCTCGACACCACGCGGTTCGACCGGCTGCGCGCCGAAGCCGCGGACGTCCGCGCCGACGACCCGCGCCGGGCGATCGCGCTGCTGCGCGAGGCCGCCGGCCTGTGGCGCGGGAAGTTCCTCGAGGACATCGACATCGACCGCGTCGGCGGGCCCGAGGTCATCTCGCCGGACGAGAGCTACCCCGATGTCGTCGGTGACCTGGCCGAACTCGAGCTCGAGTCCGGCGACCACCGCTCGGCGCGCGACCGGCTGCGGCCGCTCGTCCAGGCCGATCCGGCCAGCCAGAAGCACGCCGAACTGCTGATGCGCGCGCTGCTCGCCGGCGGCGACCGGGTTGCCGCGCTGCGCGTCTTCCACGGCACGCGCGACGCGCTCGCCGCCCTGCGGATGGCGCCCGGGCCGGTGCTGCGCAAGCTCGCCGCACGCGCCGAGCAGGGCGATCCGCCCAGCTCGCTGCCGTCGCGGCCCGGTGAGTTCACCGGCCGGGCCGCCGAACTCGCCACCATCGAGGCGGCCGCCGCAGCCGGGCGGCGGGCGGTCTGGATCAGTGGTGCGCCCGGGGCCGGCAAGTCCGGACTGGCCATCGAGGCCGCCCACCGGCTGCGCGACCGCTTCCCCGACGGCCAGCTGCTCGCCCGCCTCAACGGGTTCACCCCCGGCGTCGAGCCCACCAGTACCGGCGACGCCCTCAGCGAACTGCTCGTCGAGCTCGGCGTGCCCGCCGAGCAGATCCCGGCCACCGTCGGCCGGAAAGTGACGCTTTACCAGGCGACGCTCTGGGGCACCCGCACGCTCGTCGTGCTGGACAACGCCGCGTCGCCGGAGCAGATCCGGCCGCTGCTGCCCGAGGCCGACGGCTGCCTGGCCGTCATCACCAGCAGGCGGATGGGTGACGCCGACACCGGCGAAAACATCCGGCTCGCACCGCTGCCGCCCGAGGAAGCCGCCGAGCTGTTCCACGCCCTCGCCGGCCCCGCGCGGCTGCGCGGGCGCGCGTCCGACGTCGCCGCCGTGGTCCGCCGCTGCGGGTACCTGCCGATGCCGATCCGCGTCGCGGCCGCGCTGTTCCGGCGGCACGACCGGTGGCCGCTGGAGCACCTGCTGCGCCTGCTGGAGGAGAACGGGCCGTGGGGTGAGGACGACGGCGGCGCGGCCGTCCGGGTGTCCTACCGGCAGCTCGGCGAGCCGCAGCGGTCGCTGTTCCGGCTGCTGGGCAGCCTGCCCGGTCCGGACGTCGACGTCGTGGGCGGCGCGGCGCTGGCCGGCTGTGACGTCGCCGAGGCGCGGTCGCTGCTCGACGACCTGCACGAGGTCAGCCTGCTGGAGGAGGCCGCGCCCGAGCGGTACCAGATGCTCGACCCGCTCAAGGAGTTCGCCGGCCGCGAGCCGGCACCCGCGCCCGCGCTGGTGCGGCTGCTCGACTACTACCTGGTCACGCTCGCGGCCGCCGTCAGTGCCGCCTACCCCTTCGACCGGGCTCAGCTGCCCTCGACGACGGATCGGTCCTGCGCGGTGACGCCGGTGTTCGCCGACGGCGAGGCCGGGCTGCGGTGGATCGTCGCCGAGCGCGACAACCTGGTGGCCGCCATCCGCTACGCCGCCGGGCACGGGCTGCCCGAGCACACCTGGCGGCTGGCCGTGCTGCTGTGGCGGTACTTCAACACGACCAACCAGTTCGAGGACTGGATCGGCACGCTCGAGCTCGCCTGGAAGACCGTCTCCGCCGACGAGGGGAACGACTACGGCCAGGCGCACGTCCTGCTGCGGCTGGCCACCGCGCACGACCGGCGCGGGCAGCTCGCCGAAGCGCTGGAACTGGCCGCGAAGGCGCTGCCCAAGTGGCGCCGCCTCGGCGACCCGCGCGGTGAGGCGGCGACGCTGTGCGCGCTCGCCATCCCCACCATGGAACTGGGACGGCACGACCAGGCGATCGCCCACCTCGAGGCCGCGCTGGCCAAGTACGAGCAGACCGAAGACCGCCGGGGCGAGGCCCACGCCCTCGGCATGCTCGGCTACCTCGGCGAACTCCACGGCGACCTCCGGGTCGCGTTGGGGCGGCACGAATCCGCCGCACGGATGCTGCGGGAAATCGGGCACGTCCAGGGCCTGGCGCACACGCTCAACAACCTCGGTTCCGTGCAGGAGAAGCTCGGCCTGCTCGGCGAAGCGCTGGCCAGCTACACCGACGCGCACGGGTACGCCGCCGAAGTCGGCGACCACTGCGTCGAGGCCTACGCGCTCAACAACATCGGGAACGTGCACCGGCAGCGCGGCCGGTACACCGAAGCCGTCCGCTACCACGACAAAGCCCGCGAAGTCGCGGCGAACGTGCCGGACGCGGACCTGCGCACCCAGCTCTACCTCGACCGCGCGGCGACGGCGCTGGCCAGGGGCGCCCGGCAGGAAGCGCTCACCGCCGGCCAGGCCGCCCTCGACCTGGCCGACGGCAACGGCAACCGCGCCTACCGGGCCCGCGCCCACCGCGGCGTGGCCGAGACCCTGCACGCGATGGGCGACCACGAAGGCGCCGTCGCGCACTGGGCCGCGGCCGAGGCCGAGTTCGCCGCGCTCGACCTGCCCGAAGCCGGTGAAGTGCGCGAAGCGCGTTCGGCGCTGGGCTGCGCCTGCGGCCCGCGGTGAGCCGGGAGCGGCGGCCGGTCCGCCGCCGCTCACGGCCCGGTCCCTCAACCGTGCCAGGGGTTGCCGTCGGTGGTGGGCGTCGGGGTCGGCGTGACGACCGGGGCGGCCAGCGCCCCGCCGTTGTCGTCCGCGTAGGCGGTGGTCGAACCGATCACCGGCAGCGCGGCGAGCGCGCAGATCGCGAGCACGGGCCCACCGATTTTGGCCAGCTTCTTGAACATGACGAATCCCTCCTCGGGAATGGTGATTTCGAGCGCTTCTTCGAATTCCTGCGCTCACACCGAGGATTCACGCCTGTCAGGGCTGCCGACCAGGGGTTTCCTGTTTCATAAACGAATAGGAAACAGTTCCCGGCTCAGCGCTGCCGAGCCGGCCGGACCCGCTCGGCCGGGATCGAAGCGACGGTCGCCGCTCCGGCCAGGAGCACGCCCGCGGCCGCGGCCAGCGCGACCGGCGCCGTCGTCGCGGTCAGCACGGCGCCCAGAACCGCCACCCCCAGAGCCGCACCAGCCTGGCGAGAGGCGTTCAACGCACCCCCGGCGATGCCGGTCAGGTCGGGCGGAGCCGCGGCGACCACCACCGTCAGCAGCGAGGGAATCGCCAGCGACACCCCGAAGCCCAGCAACGCCAGCGCGACCACCGACAGGGCCGCCGAGGTCGAGCACGCCTGGAGCAGGACCCCACCGGACATCAGCAGAAATCCACTCACCGCCGGAATGCGCGGCCCGACCCGGGCCACCAAGCGGCCGGTGAAAATCGGGTTGAACGCGGTCGGGATCGTCAGCGGAAGGAACGCCAGCCCGGTCATCGACGGCGGATAACCGCGGGTTTCCTGGAAATACAGCGACAGCACGAAAAGCACGCCGGACAAACCGAAGTTCACGATCGCGCCCGCCACGAGCCCCAGCGGAACGGCGCGATCCCGGAACAGGCGCGCGGGGAGCATCCGGCCCACCCGCACCGGGGTCGCCGGAGCCTGCCGCGCCAGCACCCAGGCGACCACCGCCACCGGGACGTTGACCAGGAAGATCGCCCGCCAGCCGAACGCCTCGGTCAGCAGGCCGCCCAGCAGCGGGCCCGCCACCAGCCCGGTTCCGCTCACCGCGGCCCACACCCCCATCGCCTTCGCCCGCGCGGCGGGCACCGGGTGGGCCGCCGCGATCAGCGACAGCGAAGACGGGACCAGCAGGGCGCCCGCCACGCCGAGCAGGGCCCGGAGCGCGATCAGCATCGGGGTCGAGAACGACAGCGCCGACAACCCGGACAGCGCCGCGAACGCAAGCAGGCCGAGGGAGAACACCCGGTGGGCGCCGAAGCGGTCCGAGCACGCCCCCGCGGGCAGCAGGAAGGCCGCGAACGTCAGCGTGTAGCCGTTCGAAATCCATTGCTGCGCCGGCAAAGACGGCGAAATGGCCGGGAGCGCGACGGTCACGATCGTCGTGTCCAGCATGACCAGGAAGTAGCCCAGCGAAAGGCCGGTGAGGAGTCTTGCCACACCGGAAAGCCTGGACGCTCGGTGACACCGGTGGAAGCAGGCAGTTACGATGGGCGGTATCGGGACTGCCGATGGGGGCCGCCATGGAACTGCGCCACCTGCGCACCTTCCGCGTCGTCGCGCGGACGCTCAACTTCACCCGCGCCGCCGCGGAGCTGCACTACGCCCAGTCCAGCGTCACCGAGCAGATCCAGGCCCTGGAAGCGGAACTCGGCTCGAAGCTGTTCGAACGCGGGCGGCGGCTGCGGCTCACCGGCGCCGGGGAACGGCTCGTCGGCTACGCGGACCAGGTGCTCGAACTCGTCGAGGAGGCCCGGGCCGCGGTCGACGAGGAACGCGGCGAGCCCGAGGGCGACCTGACCATCGGCGCACTGGAAACGCTCTGCGCCCAACGGATCCCGGCTCTCTTCGGCGAGTACCGGACGAAGTGGCCGCGCGTGCGGCTCACCCTCCGGGAGGGCGGCCGCGGCGAGCTCTACCAGGCCGTCCGGCAGTCCGAAATGGACGTCTGCTTCACCTTCGGCGACCCGCCCGCCGACCCGGCGCTGGCCAGTGCGTCGCTGGGCACCGAACCGCTCGTCGTCCTCGTGCCGCCGGGACACCCGTTGGCCGGTGAGGACGAGCTCCGGCCCGGCGACCTCGACGGCGTCGGCTTCCTCGCCACGCCGAAGGGGTGCGGCTTCCGGGAGATGCTGGACCGGATCGACGGGCCCGTCGTCGAGGCGGAGGTCGGCAGCCTCGCCGCCCTCGCGCGGTGCGTGGCCGCCGGACTGGGGTGCGGGCTCGTGCCCGCGCTCGTCGAGCCCGAAGGTGCGGTTGCCGTTCCCCTGGCCGGTGCCACCACCGACGTCACCATGACGTGGCGGCGGCGCGACGAGCACAAGCCGGGCGTCGCCGCGCTGCTCGCCACCGCCTACGCGTTGTCCAGCACCGAAAGCAGCTCGTCCGGCAGCTCCAAGGTGAAGGCCGGGGCGATCGACTCGTAGTGCGCCCACGTCCGCGGGCCGATCAGCGGGATGACTCCCTTGCGCAGCAGCCACGCCAGCGCCACCTGGTTGCCGGTCGCCCCCAGCGAAGAGGCCACTTTGGACACCGCGGCCAAGCGCGTCTCGCTGTCGGGGCCCGCGTACGACCGCCAGATCGGCGTCGACTCCCGGTAGGCGGCGTCGTCGTAGATTCCGCGCAGCAGCGAAGAATACGCCGCCAGGGAGACGTCCGGGTGCTCGTCGAGCCAGTCCAGCAGCTCCGCACCCGCGATCGAGGACACGTCGGCGCCGGTGGGGCGCAGGTACGAGTGCTGGACCTGGACCGCCACCGGGGACGCCCAGCCGTTGGCCACCGCCAGCGACCGGATGCGCTCCAGGCGCCAGGTCCGGACGTTGCTCCAGCCGATGTACCGCACCTTGCCCGCACGGACCAAGGCGTCCAAAGCGGACAGTGTCTCCTCGAGCGGGGTGCGCCGGTCGTCGACGTGGACGTAGTAGAGATCGATGTGGTCGGTGCCCAAGCGGCGCAGGCTCGCCTCGGCCTCGCGCTCGATCACCGCGGCGCCGGCGCCCTCGAACGCGCGCCCCACCGCGTCCCAGTCCGTCGTGCCGTCCGGCCGCCGGGCGGCGCGGGCCGCCGGGAGGTCCGTGATGCCCGCCGACACCTTCGTCGCGAGGAAGACGCGGTCGCGCCGGCCCCGCAACAGCTTGCCCAGCTGGGTTTCGCTTTCCCCGCCCGAGAACTGCTCGCCCACCCACCAGGCGTAGCAGTTCGCCGTGTCCAGGAAGTCGCCGCCGGCGTCGAGGTAGGCGTCCAGGATGCGGGCAGACGTCGGCTCGTCCGTCGACGTCCCCATCAGCATGCAGCCCAGCGACACCTGGCTCACGTACTGGCCGGTCCGGCCCAGTTCCACCTTCTTCATGCCGACCACGCTAAGCCCGGATCGGTCCGGTACTACAGTCCAATACCGTGGCTGGATCACAGACCGATTGGGGTGTGCTGCTGGAGCCGGCCGGACCCGGCCCGAAGCACGAACAGCTGGCCAGGGCCCTGCGCAAGGCGATCCGGGACGGCGTCCTGACCGGCGCGGTCCCGCCGAGCCGCCGGCTCGCCGCCGACCTCGGGTGCTCGCGGTGGGTCGTCACGCAGGCCTACGCCCAGCTCGTCGCCGAGGGCTACCTGGCCGGGCGCACCGGATCGGCCACCCGGGTCCGGCCGGTGGGTGACGCGGTGGCGGCGAAGGAGCCGGCGCGCGCGGCGCCGCCGCGGTACGACCTCGCCCCCGGCCTGCCCGACCTGCGCAACTTCCCGCGGCGACCGTGGGCGGAAGCGGTGCGCGAGGTGCTGGCGAACGCGCCGCACGCGGACTTCGGGCTGCCCGAGCCGGGCGGCCACCCGCGGCTGCGACGCGTCATGGGCGAGTACCTCCGGCGCGTCCGCGGCGCCGCGCCCGGCACGGTGCTGGTCTGTGGCGGCGTCACCGACGGCGTGACCGCCGTCTGCCGCGCGCTGGCCGAGCGCGGCAGCACGCGGCTGGCCGTCGAGGATCCCGGGTGGCCGCGGCTGCGGCGGGTGGCCGAGGACGCCGGGATGACCGTCGAGCCGGTGCCGGTCGACGGCGAAGGCATCGACGTCGGGCGGATCCCGGCCGGCGTCCGGGCCGTGCTCGTCACCCCCGCGCACCAGTTCCCCACCGGCTCGGTCCTCTCGCCGCGGCGGCGGGCCGAGCTGCTGGCCTGGGCGCGGGACGTCGACGGGCTGATCCTCGAAGACGACTACGACGCCGAGTTCCGCTACGACCGGCGGCCCGTCGGCACCGTCCAGGGCACCGACCCCGGGCGGGTCGCGCTCTTCGGATCGGTCAGCAAGACACTCAGCCCGGCACTCGGGCTGGGCTGGGCCGTTCTTCCTCCACAGTGGACGGTCCGGGCGCACCCGCCGCCCGTGGTCGACCAGCTCGCGCTGGCCGGCTTCGTCGAAAGCGGCGCCTACGACCGGTACCTGCGCAGTGCCCGGCTGCGCTACCGCGCCCGGCGGGACCGGCTCGTCGCCGCGCTCGGGCCGGCGCGCCTCTCCGGCGTCGCTGCGGGGCTGCACCTGGTGCTGCACCTCGCCCGGGACGCCGCGGCCGTCGTCGGCGCGGCAACGGCGGCAGGCGTCAAGGTGGCCGACCTCGACGCCTACCGGACGACGGCGGGCGAGCCCGCGCTCGTCCTCGGCTACGGCAACCTCGCCGACACCGGCGTCGAGGCCGCCGCGGGGCTGCTCCGGCGCGCAATGACAACGGTTTGACCTGGTTGCCGCCTTCCCAACTGTTCGCGGATGTGAAAAGCTGCTGGACAGTCCGCTTCTGACAACGTTGTCAACTGGAGGTGCGCGCCCGTGGGGTCGCCAAGCAGACAACTGATCGCCGCGGCGGCCGCCGTGCTCGTGGTCGCCGCCACGACCCAGGCCACCGCACACGCCGCCGCGCCGGTCGACCCGGTGGGCCTGGTCAACCCGTTCGTCGGCACGCAGAACTTCGGGAACACCTTCCCCGGCGCCAGTGCGCCGTTCGGGATGGTGCAGGTCAGCCCGGACACCGGCGGCCAGGGTGGTTACGACTACCTGCAGAACGCGATCTACGGCTTCAGCCAGACGCACCTGTCCGGCGTCGGCTGCGGCGTGATGGGCGAACTGCCGATCATGCCGACCACCGGGGCTGTCGACAACGTTGACAAAGACGCCTACAAGTCCGCCTACAGCCACGACGACGAGCACGCCGAACCCGGCTACTACCGCGTCGGCCTGCAGAAATACGGGATCAACGCCGAGCTGACGGCCACCGCGCGCACCGGCTGGCAGCGCTACACGTTCCCGTCGACCGGGCAAGCGAACGTCCTGTTCAACACCGGCCAGGCCAACCAGTCGGTCAAGGACTCCGAGATCCACGTCGTCGGCGACCGGACCCTCGAAGGGCGGGTCAAGGCCGGCGGGTTCTGCGCCGGCCACGACGAGCACACCGTCTACTTCACCGCGACCTTCGACCGGCCGTTCAGCTCGTTCGGCACCTGGCGCGGCTCGACGCGCACCCCTGGCGGCCGCGACGCCGCGGGCACCGGGAGCAACGGCGCCTGGGCGAGCTTCGACGCGAGCACCGACCACGACGTCGTGCTCAAGGTCGGCCTGTCCTACACCGGTCTCGACGGCGCCCGGAAGAACCTGGCCGCGGAGACCTCGGACTACGACTTCGACGCGACCCGCGCGGCGCTGCACCAGCAGTGGGTGGACCGGCTGGGCGCGATCAAGATCGCGGGCGGCACGACCGAGCGGCAGACGGCGTTCTACACCGCCCTCTACCACGCGCAGCTGCACCCGAACCTGGCCGGCGACACCGACGGCGCGTACACCGGCTTCGACGGCAAGGTGCACACCGCGAGCGGCTACACGCCGTACCAGAACTTCTCGCTGTGGGACACCTACCGGCCGCAGAACCAGCTGCTGGAAATGCTGGAACCGCAGGTCGCCCGGGACGTCGCGCTGTCGGTCGTCGCCATCGGCCGCGACGGCGGGTGGCTGCCGCGGTGGGCGCTGGCCGAGAGCGAAACGAACATCATGACCGGCGACCCGGTGACGCCGTTCCTCGTCGAGGCGTGGTCGAAGGGCCTGCTCGCCGGGCACGAAGAAGAGGCGTACGCGCTGCTCAAGAAGAACGCGACGAGCACGCCACCCGCCGACTCGCCGTACAACGGCCGCTCCGGCGTCAACTACTACAACGAGCGCGGGTACATCCCGAGCGGCCTCGAACTCGGCAAGGACTGCGCGGCCAAGGGCGGCGACAACGACTGCGAGCACCCGGCGTCGGCGACCATGGAGTACGCCGCCGCGGACGCGTCCCTCGCGCTGATGGCCCGCGGCCTGGGCCACCAGGCGGACGCGCGGATGTTCGCCGACCGCGGCCAGTGGTACCGCAACCTGTGGGACTCCTCGATCCAGCAGTTCCGCCCGCGCACCACCGAGGGCACGTTCGTCACGCCGTACAACCCGGTCGACGCCGGCCACCAGTTCCACGAAGGCGGCGCCTACCAGTACCAGTGGCTGGTGCCGCAGGACCCGGCCGGGCTCGTCTCGCTGATGGGCGGCCGGACGGCGACCGAGAAGCGCCTGGACTCCTTCTTCTCCTACGGCAACCTGCTTTCGGACCCGGCCGGGACGGCGCGGAAGGACTGGATCGCCAGCCCGTACGACTACTACGGCAAGGCAACCTACAACCCGAACAACGAGCCCGACCTGCTCGCGCCCTACACGTACAACTGGGTCGGCGCGCCGGCGAAGACGGCGACCGTCGTCCGCGCGGCGATGACGCTGTTCACCACCGGCCCCGACGGCATGACCGGCAACGACGACCTCGGCACCATGTCGGCCTGGTACGTCTTCTCCTCGCTGGGCCTGTACCCGACGATGAGCGGCGCGAACTTCCTCGCGCTGTCGAGCCCGCAGTTCGAGTCGGCGACCGTCCGCATCGGACAGTACGGCTCGGCGCAGGGCGGCACGCTGACGGTGTCGGCACCGGGCGCGAGCGACGCGAACCGGTACATCCAGAGCGTGTCGCTCAACGGCCGGGACATCCGGCAGACGTCCCTCGACTGGTCGGCACTGGCGCACGGCGGGAAGCTCTCGCACAAGCTGGGCTCGCGGCCGTCTTCGTGGGGGACGTCGGTTTCCGCGGCACCGCCGTCGGTGAACAACGCCCCTGGCGACCAGCGGCGGCACGTCGACGCGTCGCTGCGGCAGGCGTCCGTGGTGGTCCCGGCCGGGGCGGCCCAGCAGGTGCACCTCGACCTGGACGTGGTGGCCCAGAACCCGGGCCTGCAGCCGGTGACGGTCTCGGTGACTTCGCCGTGGAAGTCACGGGTCCAGCCGTTGCTGCTGGTCTGGTCGGGACGGCTGCCGGTGCAGCAGTCCGTGCCGATCACGGTGAGCGTGCCGGCCGGGGCGGCTGTGGGGACGTACCCGGTGCAGGTGAAGGTGTCCGGCCCGAACACGGTGACCCGCTCGGCGACGATCGAGGTCCGGACCCCGTCGGCGTGCGCTTCTGCCGGCCCGCAGTGCGCGGTCGACCTGACCCGCGACCGCAACCACGACGGAACGGCAACGGTGGCCGCTCCTTCGGAAGGCAATTTCGACGACAGCGGCTGGAGCTACGACGCAGAACTCCTGCCGCCGGCAGGCCCGGTGACCTGGGACGGCGTCACGTACGCGGCCCCGGACGCTTCGGGGACGGCGGCCAACTTCGTGGAGGCTCGTGGCCAGTCGCTGTTGCTCCCGGCGGGGCAGCACACGGCGCTTCGCCTGGTCGGGGCGTCCCACAACGGTCCGGTGTCGACGACGCTGACCGCGCACTACACCGACGGGACGAGCGCGGACCTCGCGGTGACGTTCGGTGACTGGGCCGGGTCCGGGAGCCCGGTGGTGCTGGAGATGCCGCACCGGATCAAGGCAGGCAGCGGGATCGACGGGCCGCCGGTGCGGTTGTTCGGGATCTCGAGCGCACTGGACGGCGGGAAGACCGTGCAGTCGGTGAGCCTGCCGAACGATCCGCGGGTGGAGATCTACGCGCTCACCCTGGCCTGACGGTTCGGTTCGCCGGTTTCCCCGGCGAACCGTTCCGCCGGGTCAGGACGAGGGCCGAACACCCGGCTGCGGCGGGCGGTCGTGCTTGCGGAACTCGATCCAGCGGCGGCTCACATCGGCCCAGAGATCCTGCTGCTCGGTGTAGAAGCGGTCCAGCCGATCTCGCCCGAGATCCGCTGCCGGCGTGGTGACCAGGTAGTAGTCCATTTCGTCGCGCAGCCGGTTCATCCGGTACTGCGTTTCTTCCATGAGCAGCCACCGCGAGCGCCAAGTGAAGAAGGTTTCCAGGCCGGTCAGCAGCGTGACCGCCGCAACCAGCGGCAACGCGATGGAGGCGCGCAGCGGGATCTCGGGGATGCCGAGCACCACCGTGGACAACGCGGTGAGGACCAGCGCGGCGATCCGCACCCGCGAAGCCGGCCGCTTGAACCGCTTCTTCCGCGAATCGATCCAGTCGATGTCCGCGGACACGAGATCTCGGAAGCCGAGAAAGACTTCGCGCAGTGGAAGGTCGGGCTGCCGCCCGACCAGTTCCAGGAAGCCCCGTTCGGAGGTGAGTTCGGTCGGCGACGAGGTGCGGTGTCTGGCCCACATCCGGCCAGGTTCTCGAACCCGCCGTCCGTGCAGCAAGCGTCAGGCGACGATCCTCGGTTCGGACGCCAGCCGCGACAACACGTGCGTCAACCGGCGGGCCGCCACGTCCCACTCCTCCAGCGCACTTCCGCGGCCGAGGGCCGCCGTGCGCAGCGAGCGGCGCAGCTCCGGGTCCGCGTACCAGCGGTGCAACGCGTCCGCCAGCGCGTACGGGTCGTCCGGCTCGACCAGCACGCCCGGCATCTCTCCGTCCGCGTCCACGCCGAGAGCGTCGTGGACCCCACCGACCTCCGTCGCCAGCACCGGGATGCCCCTGGCCAGTGCCTGGGCCACGAACATCCCGGACGTCGCCGCGCGGGCGGGGATGACCAGCAGGTCCGCCGCGTTGTAGGCCGCTCCCAGGTCGACCGCGTCGCCGGCCAGGGTGATGCGGTTGCCGAGGCCGAGTCGCTCGATCGTCCAGCCGAGCTCGTCGACGTACGCCCGGTCCGCCTCGAGGGAACCGACGAACACGCACGACAGCGCCAGGTGGTCGACCTCGCCGAGGGCCTGGATCAGCAGGTCGTGGCCGTTGCGGCGGGTCACGTCCCCGACGCAGAGCAGCCGGGACACACCGTCCGCGCCCGCCGCGAGCGGGGCCGCGTCGGTGCCCGGCTTGGCGACGTAGACGCGGCCCGGGTCCAGGTCGTGGCGGTCGATCAGCAGCCGGGCCAGCCACGGGCTGGTCGCGACGACCATCCCGGCCATCCGCAGCGTCTCGCGCTCGCACGCGTCCAGCTCCGCCGCGTGCGCCGGGGCGAGCCCCGGCTCGTCGGCGAGGGGCTGGTGCACCAGCACGGCCAGGCGCAGCCGCCGGGCGTGCGGGACGACGATCTCCGGAACGCCGGAAGCGATCGTGCCGTCGAGCAGCACGACCGTCCGGTCCGGCAGCGCGGCGAGGGACCGCGCCAGTCTCCGTCTCGCCGTCGCGTCGGGCTCCGGCCAGTCACCTGCGACCGGCAGTTCCAGCACCGGCTGGCCGACGGCAGGCAGGTTCTGGCACATCCGTTTGTCGTAGGTGTCGGTACCCGGCGGCGCGGCCGGCAGGATGAACACCATCGGGTCGGCGGGCCTCATCGCGCGCGCCGGGGCAGAGCGGTGGGAACGGGCACGGCTACCTCCAGCGTGGGTCGACGGCGGTGACGGCTCATACGTCACACGCACCCCAGGCCGGGAAGGTTCACTTGCTCTGCGAGTCGATTTTCCAGACGCCGCCCTCTTGGACGAGGGTGAAGATGTCGTTCTCGGCGTTCCCGCCGTCGTAGGTGATCGTCGCGGCCACGCGGTTGGGCCCGGCCTCCCGCGCATTGATCACGTTCACCTGCTTGTACTTGCTCCAGAAGCTCTTGTACGTCTCGTACGTCTGGCTGCGGGACGCCTTGAACTTGGCGGTGAGCAGGTCCCAGGCCGCCGCCGGGTTGCCGGGCAGCAACCCGTAGTAAGCGGTGAGGGCGTCGACGGGGGTCTTCGACGAGGCCACCGTCGAAACCGTCGGTGACGTCGAGGGCGCCGAAGTCGGCGGCGTCGGCGAGGGGGACGACGACGAAGACGGTGTGGCCGGCGGCGCTGCGGACGCCGAGGTGGACGGCGTCTCCGACGGCGGCGGCGGGGCGGCGTTGTCCGACGGCGGCTTCTGCCGCACGACCAGCAGGATGGCCACGACGACGGCCACGCACAGCAGCGCCGCGCCGGCCCCGACGGCGATCAGGCCCTTACGCGCGCCCGGCGACACCGCGGTGACCTCGCCCGCGGGCACGGCGACCGCGGCCGGCACGGTCGGCACGACCGCGGGTTCGGCCTCGGGGACCGTCGCCGCGAGGACCGACTCGCCCGGCTCCGGGTCCGGCAGCAGCGCCCGCAGCTCCTGCTCGACCTCGTCCATCGACGGCCGCTCGGCCGGCTCGGAGGCGAGCATCCGCAGCAGCAGCGGGGTCAGCCGGCCCGCCTTCTCCGGCGGCACGATCTCGCCGCTGGAGGCCTTGTAGAGCAAGGCGATCGGGTTGTCGGCGACGCCGTAGGGCGACTGCCCCTCGACGGCGGCGTACAGCGTGGCGCCGAGGGAGAAGACGTCGGCGGCGAAGTCCGCGTCCTCGCCGCGGGCCACTTCGGGCGCGAGGTACGCGGGCGTGCCGGCGATCTCGCCGGTGGCCGTCAGCTTGACGTCACCGATCGCGCGCGAGATGCCGAAGTCGGTGATCTTCGCCGTGCCGTCCTCGGAGACCAGGATGTTGGCCGGCTTCACGTCGCGGTGCACGACCCCGGCGCGGTGCGCACCCGCCAGCGCCGAGCTGATCTGCACGCCGACGCGGATGGCGTCGTCCACCGTGGCCGGCTGCTCGCCGAGCACGAGGGCCAGGCTCTTCGACGGCAGGTACTCCATCACCAGCCACGGCCGGTCCTCTTCTTCGAGGACGGCGAACACGGTGATCGCGTGGGAATGCTGCAGCCGGGCGGCGATCCGCGCCTCGCGCATCGCGCGGTTCTTCGCCTCCTGCGTGCGTTGCTCGTCGTGGTCGTGCGGCAGCAGGAGTTCCTTGATCGCCACGGTGCGGTCGAGCTTCTCGTCCTGGGCCCGCCACACCGTGCCCATCGCGCCGCCGCCGATCGGCTCGAGCAGCCGGTACCGATCGCGGATCCGGCGACTTTCCACGAGCATCCACCATTCTCCGAAGTGGCCGACGAGATCCGGTCAGCATGCCAGCCCGGGCGGCCGACCGGTACCAACGTAGCCGAAAACCTTGCGCGGACAGCGCAAACCAGCGCTGTGGCGCCGCTTACGTGTACCCCGGAATCCTAACGAACAACCCCGTACGCGCGATCAAGTGCGTCCACGATCTCCTTGCGCAGCCCCGCGCCGACGGCGATCGTCGCCGCGGAACCGACCGTGTGCTCGCTGCCGTCGCGGTCGACGACGACGCCGCCGGCCTCGCGCACGAGGAGCACGCCGGCCATGGTGTCCCAAGGATTGTTGGACAGGATCAGTGCGGCGTCGAGCTTTCCGTCCGCGACCCAGGCGAGGTCGATCGCCGCGGTGCCGAGCATCCGGATCTTCTGCGCCCGCGCGCCGAGGTCCGTCAGCAGGGTCAGCCGGGCGCGGTTCTTCTCCTCGGCGAGCTCGCCGATCGCGAAGTCCCCGACGGCGATCATGGCGTCGGACATTTCCGTCGCGGTGGAAGCGCCCACGCGCGTTCCGTTCGCGAAGGTGCCTTCGCCGCGCGCGGCGGTGTAGGTGACGCCGAGGTACGGCAGCGTGATCGCGGCGACCGTGCTGTGTTCGCCGTCCACGAGGGCCAGGGAGATCCCGCAGAGTGGAATGCCGCGGGCGAAGTTCGCCGTCCCGTCGATCGGGTCGAGCGCCCACCAGCGGCCGCCGGCGTCCCCGCTGCGGCCGCGCTCCTCGCCGAGGATCCCGATCTCGGGCGTCTCGGCGGCGAGGAACTCCCGCAGCGCGTCCTCGACCGCGGTGTCGACGTCGGTCACCAGGTCGCGATCGCCCTTCGCGGACACCGAAAAGCTCGGGCGCGACCGGACGATGCCGGTTGCCTTCGCGACGGCTTCGCGCGCGATGTCCAGTAGTGCGGCATGCTCGGTCATGTCACCAACCTAAGTGAAGGGCCGCGGTCATGACCGATCTGTTCCCGCTCGCCACCACCGCCGACGAGCAGCAGCGGCGGGCGTCGGTCGCGGTGCTGCCGGTGGGCAGCTTCGAACAGCACGGCGCGCACCTCCCCTTGGCCACCGACACGGTGATCGCGGCCACCATCGCCGGCGCGGTGGCCGCCGCCCACCCCGTCCTCCACCTGCCGCCGATCACGATCTCGTGCTCGCACGAGCACGCCGGGTGGGCGGGCACGGTGAGCATCTCGGCACCCACGCTGCACGCGGTGGTCACCGACGTCGCCGCGTCGCTGCGTGCGTCGGGGGTGGCGCGGCTGGTGCTGGTCAACGGGCACGGCGGCAACTACGTACTGTCCAATGTGGTCCAGGAGGCGGCCGGCGCGATGGCGCTGTTCCCCGGCGTCGCCGACTGGCAGGCGGCGCACACCGCGGCCGGCCTGCGGACGTCGCTGGACGACGACATGCACGCGGGCGAGCTGGAGACGTCGATCCTGCTGCACGCCCACCCGCACCTGGTCCGCCCCGGCTACGAAACGGCCGACCACGTCACCGACCGGGAACACCTGCTGACGCGGGGCCTGCGGGCGTACACGGAGTCGGGAGTGGTCGGCCGTCCTTCCCTGGCGAGTGCGGCGAAGGGGCACGTCCTGCTGGACACGCTGGTCCAGCGCTTCGCCGGCGTCCTCGCAGTGTTAGGCGCCTGAGAACGCCTGGTCCAGGTGCGGCAGCAGGTGGGCCATCCGCTCGGCCTTCGTGCGCAGGTACCGCAGGTTCTCCGGGTTCGGCGGAACCAGCAGCGGAACCTGCTCGCTGATCCGGATTCCGTAGCGGGTGAGCTGTTCGACCTTCGCCGGGTTGTTCGACAGCAGCCGCACCGAGCGGATGCCGAGGTCGGCCAGGATGCCCGCCGCCGCGTGGTAGTCGCGGGCGTCGACCGGCAGGCCCTGCACCACGTTCGCGTCGACCGTGTCGAGGCCCTCGTCCTGCTGCAGGCGCATCGCCTCGAGCTTCGCGAGCAGGCCGATCCCGCGGCCCTCGTGGCCCTGGACGTAGACCAGCACGCCCGCGCCTTCCTCGACGATCCGGTCCAGCGCCGCCGCCAGCTGGTCGCCGCACTCGCAGTGCGTCGAGCCGAAGACGTCGCCGGTCAGGCACTCGCTGTGCACCCTAACCAGCGCACCGAGCGGGGCGACGTCGCCGTACACCAGCGCGACCTGTTCGGTGCCGGTGCGGTCGAGGTAACCCACCGCGCGGAACGTCCCGTACCGGGTCGGCAACCGGGTTTCGACCACCCGCTCGACCACGGCCCGGCGCGGCAGATCCCCGACGACCTCACTTGCGGTCATGACTTCAACCCCACTTCCGATTCCATCCCGGTGCCGGCCGCAACGCGCGGAGCGGGCACGGCACCGGTGTGCGGAGCGCGGGTCACGCGGAACCCGGCGACGCTCCGGACGAGCAGGACACCGGCGCCCGGCAGGCTCGCGACCAGCGTGAGCACGCCGTAGACGACAGCGACGGTGACACCTTGGGCGGCCCCCAGACCGGCCGCGCCGAAGAGCAGGGCGCAGACGCCCTCGCGCGGGCCGAAGCCGCCGACGTTCAGTGGGAGGCCCATCGCGAGCAGCGCGAGGACCATCAGGGGCACGAGCTGCCACACCGGCGCGCCGACCCCGGCGACGCGGGCGGCGACGACGAACAGCGCCAGGTGCCCGGCCAGGGTCGCGACGGACAGGAAGCCAACGCTCGGCCACGTCTCCCTGGTCAGCAGGCCGAGGCGCACGTCGGCGAGGGTCACGGCGAAGCCGCGGCGGAACTTCGACGAGCTGTGGATCCACTGCCCGCCGAGCAGGCGGCCGACGACGAGACCGGCGATGGCGGCGAGCACCACGACCACCCCGGCCCCCACGACGACCTCCCGGAACGCGCCGGGCACGACCGACGGCGACGCGAGCACCACGGTGACCGCCGAAGCGATCAGCACGATCTGGCCCGCGGTGCGTTCGAGCACGACGGCCCGCACGCCACGGGGCACGTCTCCGCTGTCGCGGCCGTGCTGGACCGCGCGGTGGACGTCGCCGAGGACGCCGGCGGGCAGCACGCCGTTGAGGAACAGCGCGCGGTAGTAGTCGCCGACGGCGGTGCGCAGCGAAAGCCGCAGGCCGAGCCGGGTGGCGACGACCTGCCAGCGGCCGGCGCTGAACAGCGTCGTCGCGAACCCGATGAGGAGGGCGGCCAGCACGCCGGGCGCGCTGATCCGGGCGAGCCCGTCGAGGAAGGCGGCGCTGCCGAGCTGCCAGACGAGGACGCCGAGGATGGCGAACGCGCCGAGGATCCGCAGCCAGGCCAGTGCGCGCTTCACGCCGCCACCTCCAGGCTCGGCGGCAGGACAAGCAGGTCGCCGTGGTGGATCACCGCGTGCAGCTCGCCCGCCGCCGCCATTTCCAGCCGCCGCTGGAGGTACACGTCGGCGACCGGGCGCAGGTGGGGCAGCTGTTCGACGGCGGCACCGACCCAGCCTTCGAGCCACTGCCGCTGCAGTTCCGCCTGGTCCGGGCCGAGCCGCCAAGCGCTGTCGGCGCGCCGGACCTGGGCCCCGAGCCTGCCGAACGCGGTCGCGGCGACGTCGACGGCGTTCGGGCCGAGCAGCCGGCGGCCGTCTTCGGTGACCCGCCGCTGGTGTGCGTTGAACGCGGCGGCGATGGCCGGGTCGATCGGGTCGGCGGGCGAGAGCTCCACCTTGCCGGTGACCGACAGCATCAACAGCGCCGCGCAGCCCGCTTCGACGACGGCGGTGGCCAGCGCGGTGATCTCGTCCCTGGTCAGCAGGTCGAGCAGAGCGGAGGCGGTGACCAGCGACGTCCCGGCGAGGTCGGCGGCCCGCAGCGCGGTGACGTCGCGCTGCTCGGCGACGACGTCGACCGGGCTGCCGTCGAGCGCGGTGCCCGGCAGGCTGGCCTGCGCGTGGCTGAGCAGCTCGGTGTCGTGGTCGTGCAGGATCCAGTGCTGGGTGCCGGGAAGGCGGGCGGCCAGCCAGCGGCCGAGCGAGCCGGTGCCGCAACCGAGGTCGCGGACGACGAAGTCCTCCGGCAGGAAGTCGCGGAGCGGTTCGACGAGTTCGGTGGCGCGGGCCGCCGCGTCGGCGGGTTCGCGCAGGTAGAGCCAGTCGGGCTGGAAGCCACTCATGCCGCCGCCTCCTGCCGGAGGAGGATGTCGGCGATCCGGCGGGCGGTGTCGTCCCAGCCGGTCAGGGTCTCGCGGCGCAGTTTGGCGGACGCGCGCAGCTGCGTGCGCAGCGCCGGCTCGGTGAGCCAGCGGCGCAGGGCGGCGCCGAGCGCCGGGACGTCGTCGCCGGGGACGAGCATGCCGGGCACCGAGCCGTCCGGGGCGACGCCGACCGTGTCCGGCAGCGCGTCGACGTCGGTGGTCAGCACCGGCACACCGCGGGCCAGCGCCTCGGTGACCACCATGCCGAAGGTCTCGGCGCGCGAAGGCAGCACGAGCAGGTCGGCGGTGTGGTAGGTCGCCTCGAGCGCCCGGCCGGTGCGCGGGCCGGTGAGCGTGAAGCGGGCGCCGAGCCGGTGCTCGCGCAGCCGCTCGACGTACTTGGTCTCGCGCCGGATCCCGCCGACGCATTCGCAGGTCCAGCGCAGGTCGGCGACGGTCTCCAGTGCCTGGGCGAGCACGCCCTGCCCCTTGCGCGGGGTCACGTTGGCCACGCAGACCAGGCGGGAGACGCCGTCGGTGCCGACGGCGAGCGGTGCCGGGTCGACGCCCGGCGTCACCGAGTGCACGCGGTGCGGGGCCAGGCCGTGGTGGTCGATCAGCCGGCGCGCGGCCCACTCGCTGGTCGCGACGACCGAGCCGACGGCCCGCAGCGTCTCGCGCTCCAGCGCGTCGAGCTCGGCGGCGAGCGCGGGCGGCAGGCCGGTCTCGTCGGCCAGCGGCAGGTGCACCAGCACCGACACCGACAGCCGGCGCGCCTGCGGGACGACGACCTCGGGGACACCGCAGGCGACCAGGCCGTCGAGCAGCACGGCCGAGCCGGTCGGCAGCGCGGACAGCAGGTGGCCGAGGACCGCGCGGGTCTCGGTGTCCGGCCGCGGCCAGCTGCCGGAGACGGCGATCTCGTGCACGTCGAAGCCGGCCTCGCCGAGCCGGTCGCACATCCGCCGGTCGTAGGTGTTGCCGCCACTGGGGACGGACGAGTCGTCGACGTCCCCGGGGAGGACCACGTAGAGGCTGTTCACAGTGCACGCTCGTAACTCGCCCACGCGACGTGCGATTCGTGCAGGGAGACGGCGATCGCTTCGAGGCCGCGCGCGCCTTCGCCGAGGCGTCCGGCGTGGACGGCGTCGGCCAGGCGGTCGGCGATGACCTTCGCGAGGAACTCGGTCGAGGTGTTGATCCCCTTGAACTCGGGCTCGTCGTCGAGGTTGCGGTAGTTCAGGTCGCTCAGCACCGCCTTGAGCTCCTCCGTGGCCTTGCCGATGTCGACGACGATGTTGTCCTCGTCGAGCTCGGCCCGCCGGAACGTCGCATCCACCAGGAAGGTCGCCCCGTGCAGGCGTTGCGCGGGACCGAAGACTTCCCCGCGGAAACTGTGGGCGACCATCACGTGGTCACGGACGGTGATGCTGAACACCAAGACCTCCGATGCGTTCGGGTGGACGTGGTCACTGCGGCTGATACATGACACGGAGGCACAAGGCGGAAAGTTCATTCGTGGCCAGCCGGGGTAACACGGACGGCAGCTCTTCAAACATGCACTCGCCGCTGACCAGCGCTTCGAAGGCCGGATCGGCCAGCAGATCGAGTGCCACGCCGAGGCGCTGGGCGTAGCTGCGGTCCGGCCGCGCGACCGTCCCGACCTGGCTGCTGCGGATCGTCAGCCGCCGTGAATGGAAGTTTTCGCCGAGCGGGACGCTGATCCGGCGGTCGCCGTACCAGGACAGCTCGACGACTTCGCCTTCCGGCGCGAGCAGTTCCAGTGCTTTGGCGAGGCCGGCTTCGGACGCGCTGGCGTGCACGACGAGGTCGCAGTCGCCGAGGGCCTCCTCGGGAGCCGAGAAGCCGACGCCGAGCGCGGCGGCGATGTCCGCCTTGGCCGGGTCGACGTCGACCAGCTGGACCCGGGTCGCCGGGAAGCCGGTGAGGAGCTTGGCGACGCTGGCGCCGACCATCCCGGCGCCGATGACGGCGATCCGGTCGCCGAGCCGGGGCCGCGCGTCCCAGACGGCGTTCACCGCGGTCTCGACCGTGCCGGCGAGGATCGCGCGTCCGGGCGGGACGGCCTCCGGCACCGGCGTCACCGCGCTCGCCGGGACGACGTAGGCGGTCTGGTGCGGGTAGAGGCAGAAGACGGTCTTGCCCTGCAGGTGCGCCGGGCCTTGTTCGACGACACCGACGTTGAGGTACCCGTACTTGACCGGGCCGGGGAACTCGCCCTCCTGGAAGGGCGCGCGCATGACGTCGTGCTGGCTCGCCGGGACACCGCCGCGGAAGACCAGGGTTTCGGTGCCGCGGCTCACCCCGGAACAGAGCGTCCGGACGAGCACGTCGTCCGGCCCCGGTGTGGGCAGCCGCTCCTCGCGCAGCTGTCCCGAGCCGGGACTTTGAACCCAGAAAGCCTGTTCCACGTGTTTCTCCTCAGCGGGCGACCGGAGGCTGGTGTCGCCACCCTATGAGCAATTCGCGGAGTCGACGATGATCAAACACGACCTACTCCTGCGTGCGGTGATCCCGGCGCCGGTGCTCGCCGCGGGGGTCTTCGCGGGCGGGTTCTCCCTGCTCGCATGGGCGACCGGCGTCGTGTACGGCCTCGCGCTGGTGCTGCTCACCGAGTGGGGCCTGCGCCGCAGCGGCCGTCCCGCGTTCGGGCCGGCGGACTGGATCACCTTCGCCCGCGCGATCCTCGTCGGCTGTGCCGCGGAACTGATCGCCGAGGGCGGGTTCTCCCTCGGCTGGCTGGTCAGCCTGGTGGGCGTGGCGCTGCTGCTGGACGGCCTCGACGGCCAGGTGGCGCGGCGCACGGGGACGGCGTCGGAGTTCGGCGCGCGCTTCGACATGGAGGTCGACGCGTTCCTGATCCTGCTGCTGTGCATCCAGGTGTCCCGCACGCTCGGGCTGTGGGTGCTGGCGATCGGCCTGATGCGCTACGTGTTCGTCGCCGCGTCGTGGACGATGCCGTGGCTGACCGCACCGCTGTACCCGAGCATGGCCCGCAAGACGGTGGCCGCCGTGCAGGGCGTGGTCCTCGTCGTCGCGGTGTCGGGCCTGCTGCCGCTGTCCCTGACGTTCGCCGCGGTCGCGCTCGCCCTGGCCTCGCTGACGTGGTCGTTCGGGCGGGACGTCGTCTGGCTGGCCCGGCACCGCGTCGCGCCGGCCCGGATCATCACGTTCACCCGCGCGTCCCTGCCCCGCCCGCTCGGCTACGGCCACAACCAGGCCGCCTGAGACGACCCTCCGGGTACGCCAACCGACCGTCCGGGTACGCCAACCGACCGTTGCGTTACGCGGATTCGCCGGATTCGCGGGCCGCGCGGGCCCGGCGCTTGCCCTCGTGCATCGCCGCGACCCGAGCGATCGGGATCGTGTGCCCCTCCTCCACCAGGTCCGCGGGCAGCACGAACGGCTCCGGCATCTCCTCGGTCCACGGGTCGACCTCACCCAGCAGGCCCGGGACCGTGTGCACGGTGAAGTCGCCCGGCTTGACGCCGTCGAGGTCGGCCCAGCGGACCGGGTACGACACCGGCGCGCCCGGGCGGTGACGCGGGCTGTAGACCGAGACGACCGTGCCGCCGCCGGCCCGCGTCGAATCCAGGAACACCTTGCCCTCCCGGCGTTCGAGCACGAACTCCGTGGTGCCCAGCGCCGGGTCGATCCGCTCGGCACGGGCCGCGACCGCGCGGGTCGCCGCCGCGATGTCCTCCGTGGACTGCCCCGGCGCGAGCGGCACGAAGACGTGGACGCCCTTGGAACCGCTCGTCTTCACCGCGCCGTCGAGGCCGTCCTTGCGCAACGCCTCCCGCACCAGCTTCGCGGCGCCGACGGCCAGCGAGAAGTCCGCGTCCGGGGGCGGGTCGAGGTCGAGGATCAGGTGTGTCGGCCCGTTCGCGGGCTCGCCGCGGAACAACGTCGTGTGGTACTCGATCGCGCGCTGGTTGCCGAACCACAGCAGCGTGCGGAGGTCGTTGCAGAGTGCGTAGGTGACTTCGCGCCGGGAGCGGTCGGCCCACAGCGCCCGCCGCTCCACCCAGTCCGGCGTGTACTTCGGCAGGTTCTTCTGCATGAACGGACCCTGGCCGCGCAGCACCCGCACCACGCTCAGCAGCCGGTCGTGCAGCTCCGGCAGCATCCGGTCCGCCACCGCTTCGAGGTAGTCGAGCATCTCCCGCTTGGTGACACCCGCGTCGGGGAACACCTCCTGGTCGAGACTGCTCAGCTTGACGCCGTGCCTTTCTTCATCGCCGCTCATGCGCCAACCCTCGCGCCCCCGCGGGAGGCGGTCAACTCCCAACGAGCGGTCGTCCGGTCCGCAGCCGCCACCGCAGATCCAGGAGGCAGAGGTTGAACGGGAACCGCCGCAGCGGCCCGGGCAGGACGCGGACGACCCGGCCTACCGCGGCAAGCAGCGCGTCGAAGCGGCGCTGGTCGGCCGCGGTCCAGGGCAGCCGCATCTCGTCGCGGAAGCGCGGCGGGAGGAACCCGGTGGTCACGAACCGGTGGAACCGCCGTCCCGGCCGGGCGAAGACCGGCGGCAGGAACTCCAGGTCGACGATCCGGGTGAGGTAGCGGCGGACGGTGTCGTCGATGCCGACCTCGGCCAGCCCGCCGGCCCAGTACGCCTCGAAGGCCGCCCGGTCGCCGGGCCACATCTCCGGACGCACCTGCAGGGTGGTCCCGAGGGCGGCGGCCTCGGCGTAGAACCGCTCCGGCTCGCCGCCGACGAACGCGAGGTAGACGTCTTCGAAGCCCTTGTACAGGCAGGCCGCGACCCACAGCTGGAGGTCGGTGTCGAAGGCGTCGTAGGCGACCGGGCTCGCCGGGGTCGAGCGCACCTGCGCGTGGGCCCGGTCGACGGCCTTCCGGTAGGCCGCGCGTTCGGCGTCGGTGCCCATCGTCGCGACCGCCAGGTAGGTCAGCGTGGTCCGCGTCCGCTTCACCGGGTGGCGGAAGAGGTTGCCGCTGTCGACCCGGCTCTCCAGGACGCCGTGCCCGACCGGCGCGCGGGACAGCTGCATGATCACGTTCGCGCTGCCGGCCAGCAGCCCGGCGCCGACGACGGCGTCGCGGAGGGCGGTCTCGGTCATCACCCGATGAGAGCGCCCCTGTTGACGACCTGTCAAGAGCGGTAAGCCGCCCGGGCGAACGCGATCAACGCCCGCGCGGCCGGGCTCAGCGGCCCCTCCGTCCGCCACGCGAGCGCCAGCACGCCGCGCAGCCCCGGCCCGAGCAGCTCGACGACGGACAGCTCGGACTGGTGGTAGCGGGCCAGCGACTCCGGCACGATCGCCACCCCGAGCCCGCGCATGGCCAGCTGCACCAGCACGTTCGGGTCGGCCGCCTCGAACGCGATCCGCGGCGTCAGCCCGGCCCGCGCGAAGGCGGCGTCGAGCGCCGTCCGCAGGCCCGTTCCCTTGGGCAACGCCATCAGCGGCAGGCCGTCGAGCTCGGGGATCTCCGCCTCCTCGCGGCCGGCCAGCGGACCGGACGGCGCGGTGACGGCCAGGAACGGCTCGTCGAGCAGCACCTGGGTCGCGATCCCGGGCGGCGGGTCCGCCGCGAGGCCGACGACGGCGAGGTCGAGCCGGCCCTCGCGCAACCCCGCCAGCATGGTGTCGGAGTTGGCCTCCGAGAGCGTGATCTCGACCGCCGGGTACCGCTCGTGGAAGCCGGCCAGCAGGTCGGGCAGCCCGACCGGCCCCGCCGACGTCACCGCGCCGATCGCCACCTGCCCGCGGACCAGCCCGGCGAGCTCTTCGACGGCTTCGCGCACCCCCTGCACCGCCGCGAGTGCGGCCCGGGCGTGCGGGAGGGCCGCGGCGCCGACGTCGGTGAGCCGGACGGTCCGGCCGGAGCGGTCCAGCAGCTCCTGCCCCAGCTCCCGTTCCAGGCGTTTGACCTGCGCGCTCACCCCGGGCTGGGCGACGTGCAGCCGCTCGGCCGCGCGCGTGAAGCCACCTTCCTCCGCGACGGCGACGAAGTACGCGAGCTGGTGCAGTTCCATAAGCACTGATTCTAGTCAGTAGAAAAACCAGATCTTGGACTTCTGATCGCGTTCCCCCGAAGCTGGAAGCAGGAACGAAAGGAGCCGAGATGAACATCCTCCGCCCAGGTCAGGACGGGTACGCCGAAGAAGTCGCCGGCTTCCAGACGGCGGTGCCCACCTCGCCCGCGGCCGTCGCCGCGGCCGAAAGCGCCGAGGACGTCGCCGCCGCGGTGCGCTACGCGGCCGAGCACGGGCTGGGCGTCACCGTCCAGGCCACCGGGCACGGCCTGACCGCGGGCACCGACGGCCTCCTGATCAGCACCCGGCGGCTGACGGGTGTCGAGATCGACGCCGCGGCCCGCACCGCCCGCGTCGAGGCGGGTGCCCGCTGGGAAGCGGTGCTCGAAGCCGCCGGGAAGCACGGGCTGGCGCCGCTCAGCGGCTCGTCCCCGGACGTCGGCGTCGTCGGCTACACGCTCAGCGGCGGCTTCGGCCTGATGGCCCGCCGGTACGGGCGCGCCGCCGACCATGTCCGCGCGCTCGACGTCGTGACCGCCGACGGCGAGCTCCGGCGCGTCGAGCCGGGCTCGGACCTGTTCTGGGCCCTGCGCGGCGGCCGCGACGGCTTCGGCGTCGTGACGGCGATCGAGTTCGGCCTCCTGCCGGTGCGCGAGCTCTACGGCGGCAGCCTCACCTTCGACAGCGCCGACGTGCCCGCCGTGCTGCGGGCCTGGCGGACGTGGTCGGCGGCCGCGCCGGACACGCTGACGACGTCGGTGGCCCTGATCCCGTACCCCGACCTGCCGATGGTGCCGGAGCCGCTGCGCGGGAAGCACGTCGCCCAGGTCCGGATCGCCTACCTCGGCGAGGACGGTGACGACGTCGTGGCGCCGCTGCGGGCCGTCGCCCCGGCGCTGGCGGACACGCTGCGGCGGCTGCCGTTCACCGAGTCGGGGTCGATCGCGGCCGAGCCGCGGCAGCCGCACGGCTACCACGGCACCAACGCCACGGTTTCCCAGCTGAACGACGCCATGCTCGACGCGGTCGTCGAGCACGCGGGCCCGGGCGCGGCCGCGCCGCCGGTGCTGATCGTCGACCGGCTGGGTGGCGCGCTCGCCCGGACGCCGGAGACACCGGGTGTGGGCTGGGACCGCTCGGCGGAGTTCGTCGTCCGGGCGCTGTCGGTGGTCGGCGTCGGCGGGGTCGCGGCGGTGCGGCGCGCGCACGCGAAGCTGTTCGACGCACTGGCGCCGTGGACAACCGGGCGGCTGCTGCCCTTCGTCTACGGCGAGCACGCGCCGGAGGAGGTCGCGGAGAGCGTCTTCCCGGCCGCCGACCTGCGGCGGCTCCGGGAGCTGAAGCGCCGGTACGACGCCGGGAACGTCTTCCGGGCCGGGTGAGGCGGGGAATCGGGCCGGAACCGGGCGCCATATACTCGGCCGGCCTGATCACACCGTTAGGGGAACCGTCTTGCGCACGATGAGTCACGAAGACTACCTCGGCATGCGGCGGTTCCCCGGGCTCGACGGCCTGCGCGCGCTGGCCGCGACGATGGTCATCTTCTTCCACTTCGGCGGGCCGAACTGGACGTGGCTGTCGGGCTGGGTCGGCGTCTACCTGTTCTTCGTGCTGTCCGGGTTCCTGATCACCACGCTGCTGCTGCGCGAGCAGGACCGGACCGGCCGGATCTCGCTGTCGAACTTCTACATCCGGCGCGTGTTCCGGATCCTGCCGCCGTACCTGGTGATCCTGGGCGGGATCGTCGCGTTCGTGATCCTGCGCGGCGAGTTCTACTCGCGGGACTTCCCGCAGGCGCTGAAGTACTACCTGACGTTCCTCAACGAGTTCCTGCCGGCGGCCACCACCGGAACGGACAACTTCTTCAGCGGCTCGTGGACGCTGGGGATCGAGGAGAAGTTCTACCTGGTCTGGCCGTTCCTGCTGGTGGCGATCGGGATCGGCGCGGCCAAGCGCAAGTTCCTGCTGGTCGGCGCGTCGATGGTGGCCCTGCTGGCCCTGGTCCCGCTGACCACCGGCGGCTTCGTCCTGAACGAATCCCAGACGGCGATCTACCGGTCGACGATCCACTACTTCATCCTGGCGGGCGGCTGCCTGCTGGCGATCCTGCTGCACTACCGCCGCGGCTACACCCTGCTGAAGCCCCTGACCCACCCGCTGGCGGCGATCCCGATCGTGGCGGCGTTCGCCCTGCTCCACACGAACTTCGACGACCTCTGGCACGAGACCCGCAACAACCTGTGGCTGCTGGTGGCGTACGCGGGGCTGACGATGCTGCTGCTGATCGTGCTGGTCAGCCCGGGCCCGCTGCGCTGGCTGCTGAGCACGGCCCCGATGCGCTTCGTCGGGGAGCGGTCGTACTCGCTGTACCTGCTGCAGGGGCCGGTGCACTTCGCGGTGGTCCAGGCAGTGCCGGGGCTCGCACCGCACCGGACGGTCTCGGCGGTGACCGTGTTCATCGTCGGCCTGGCGATCGCGGACCTGATCCACCGCTGGGTGGAGAAGCCGCTGATCGACGTGGGCAAGAGGATCATCGCGGCCAAGGAAGCCCGGCGCGAGCAGCGGCGGGAAGCGGAACGTCCTGCCGAGACCCGCGCCGAGCCCACGCCGGCGCCGATCGGCTCCTAGCGCTCCAGGACCACGATCGGGATGACCCGGTCGGTCTTCGTCTCGTACTCCGCGAAGCCCTCCGCGTGCGCCACCATGCCCGCGTACAGGCGGTCGCGCTCGGCGCGGTCGGCGATCACCGTTGCCGTGGCCTCGAACTTCTCCGTTCCGACCTCGACCGTCACCTTCGGGTTGGCCACCAGGTTGTGGTACCAGGCCGGGTTCTTCGGCGCGCCGCCCATCGAGGCCGCGATGACGTAGCGGTCGCCGTCCTTCGTGTACACCAGCGGGGACAGGCGCTCGGCTCCCGTCTTCGCGCCGATCGTGGTGAGCAAGAGCACGTTCTTGCCCTCGAAGTAGTTGCCGACCTTGCCCTCGTTGGCGCGGAACTCCTCGACGACCTGCTTGTTGAACTCGTTCATGTCGGCTGGCGTGGTCATGGGATCCCCTTGTTTCTGGCCGGTAGGCTCGAACGGGCGCGAGGTACGCTCGAGACAAGTGTTTGCTTTGCAAACAAAGCTACCGACGGGAGGTGAGTGGTGTCAACGGAGGCCGGACCGAGTGTCGAAGACGGCGTGCGGCAGCTCCTGCTGCTGATGCCACGCCTGGTCGGCCGGGCGAAGCGCACGCCGGTGCCGGCCGAGCTGAACGGCTGCGCGCTCGCGCCCCGGCACCTCTCGCTGCTTTCCTACCTGCTCTTCGACGGCCCGATGACGGTCACCGAACTCGCCACCCGCCTCCAGGTCGCGCCGACCACGGCCAGCCTGATGGTCGGCGACCTCAGCCGCCAGGGCGTGCTGAACCGCGACGAGGACCCGGCCGACCGCCGCCGCACGATCGTCAGCATCACCGAGGACAAGCGGCCGGCCGTCGACGCCTGGCTCGCGCGCGGCGCGAAAGCCTGGAGTGACGCGCTGACGCCGTTGACCCCCGCCGAACGTCAGCTGGTGATCGCCACGCTGGAAGCCTACGAACGCGGCACCTGCGACGGACCGGCCTGCTAGGCGTCGCCGCGCTTTTCGCGGGCCAGCCGGCGCTGGGCTTCCGCGCGTTCCCGGCACTGGCGGAGGAATTCCTCGTCGTCTTCCGGGTTCGTCGCCGCGAACCGGCCCGGCCGGTCGTATTCCGGGAACGCCGGCGCGTTCCGCTCGTACGGCCCGCGCACCCGCGCCGCCTGCTGCGGACGCCCCGCGACCAGCCAGATGAGCGAGCCGACCAGCGGCACCACCAGCACGAGCAGCAGCCACAGCCCCTTCGGCAGGTTGCGGCAGGACCCCTCGTCGGTGGTGATCACGTCGACCAGGCAGAAGATCCACAAGCCGAACGTGACGACGCCGAGCAGGCCGTTGAAGTACAGCAATTCCCCGCCTTCCCCCGAGAAATGAACGCGGTAAGTCTTAGCAGAAGGCCGCGGCGGGTCACCCGCGGGTCACCAGCAGAACCGCGGGCATCCGGAGATTCGGCGCCGGAACCCACGAGATTTCCGTTTCCGTCAGGCGAAACCCGTGCAACGCCTCAAGAACACCGGCCGCCAGGGCGACGGCGTGCCGCGATCCCGGGCACGCGCGCGGCCCGGCCCCGAACGGCGTCCCGGCGAGGGACACCGTGACGTCGGCGCCGTCGATCCGGCGGCGGGTGGCCAGCACCGGCTGCTCCGCCGGTTTTCCGTGCCGCGCCGCCAAAAGCCCGTTGCCGATGAGGCCCGCCGTGGCGTCGCAGGCCTGGACGAGCAGGCCGATCCGGGCGGCGGCGAGTTCGGTCGGGCCGCCGCACACGGCGAGCAGCCGGGTCAACGCCGCTTCGGCGGCCGCGCCCGGTTCGACGTGCGGGTGGTAGGCCGCCGCGACCGGGACCACGTCGGCCGAGACGTCCGGCAGGCCCAGCGCCTCGGCGAGCACCCCGACCGGCACCGGCCGCGCGATCCCGGCCATCACGTCGACGACGTCGAGTCCGGCCACCAGCCGCCGAGTGCGTGCAAAAGCGCTGTCCTGCAAGGCATCCGCGTCGACAGCGGCCAAGAGGTCCACCGCCAGCGCGCGCCGCCGGACGTGGTCGAGGCCGTTGCTGAAGCGGGCCACGGACGCGCGCAGCCAGGAGATGCTCCCCCGCGGCACGTCGGAGGGAACGGGCGGAACCGGCGCGGAAAGCGAAGTCATACCGCGAAGTTAGCGGCGGAAAACGTCGGCGAGCGCCGAAGTTACTGTGACAACCGGGGCTTCGCCCCGGGCCGGGGGCTCCGCCACCCGGAACCCCCGAAAGATTCAGAGCAGGGAGGCCGCCGGGAACCACGTCGCTTGCGGGCCACCACAGCGTTCCGGGCGCGGGACGTCGTGCTGGAACCACCACGCCTCGGTGACCCGGCCGTCCGGCAGCCGGTACGTCGGCGGGCCGGCGACGCGGAGGAGCCCGGCGGCCTGCAGCGACCGCGCGCTGGCGATGTTGCCGACCTCGGCGCCGGCACGCACCCGCGGCAGGCCGAGGTGGTCGTGGGCCAGCGTCAGCCCGGCCGCGAACAGCACCCGCCCGTGGCCGCGGCCGCGGTAGGCGGGCGCGAGGTAGCCGCCGGTCTCCGGGCCGCCGTCCTCGCCGGTGTGCACGCTCACCAGCCCGGCGCAGCGGTTGGCTTCGAGATCGATCATCACCAGGTCGACGGACTGCGGATCGGGTGACGCCCAGTCCGGCCCGGTGCCGGGCACGACCCGCAGCGCGTCGGCCCGCGCCGGCTCGGCGACGATCGAGTCGCGCTGCCAGCCGAGCCACCGCTGCGCGGCCGGATCGCTGCCCCCGGCCACGGCGGCGGCGTACTCCCACGCGGTCGGGGTGCGGAACAGGAAGCGCTCGGAGCGCAGCACGTGGCCCCGCCGGTCGCAGGCCCGCTTGCTCATCAGGCGGCCCCGGCGGGTGAGCCGGTCGAAGATCCCCTTGGTGGCTGGCAGCATCGCGGCGAAATCGTAGCGGAGCGGACCGGCCGGGGTTGCTATCGTGGCGCGATGACGGCCGTACCCGAGGCAACCGAACTGGACGGCTCCGGCCGGTCCGCCCAGCCTCGCCAGCTCATCGTGACGGTGTACGGCCTCTACTCGCGCACCGAGGGCGGCTGGCTCTCGGTCGCGTCGCTGATCGATTTGCTGGCGGCCGTCGGCGTCGACGAGCCCGCGGTGCGCTCGTCGATCTCCCGGCTGAAGCGGCGAGGGATCCTCGAAGCGGTCCGCCGCGACGCGACGGCGGGCTACGAGCTGTCCGACGAAGCCCGCGAAATCCTGCGCGAGGGCGACGAGCGGATCTTCCGCCGCGGCCGCGCGACCCCGGCGGACGGCTGGCTGCTCGCGGTGTTTTCGGTGCCCGAGACCGAGCGCCACAAGCGCCACCTGCTGCGCACCCAGCTGGCCAGGATGGGTTTCGGCACGGCGGCCTCCGGCGTCTGGATCGCCCCGGCCCACCTCCACGCGGCGACCGAGGAAGCGCTCACCCGCCTCGGCCTGGCCGGGTACGCGGACTTGTTCCGAGCCGACCACCTGGCCTTCGGCGACGTCGCGGCGAAGGTCCGCGACTGGTGGGACCTCGACCGCCTGGACGAGCTGTACACGACGTTCCTCGACGAACACGGCCCGGCACTGCGCCGCAAGTCGGTGACGGACGAGCAGGCATTCGCCGACTACGTCCGGGTGCTGACCGGCTGGCGGCGGATGCCGTACCTCGACCCGGGCCTGCCGGCGGAGTTCCTGCCGCCGGGCTGGTCGGGGATCCGCGCGGCGGAGCTGTTCTTCGAGCTGCACGCGAAGCTGGAGACCCCGGCGAGGGCGTACGTCGCCAGGGCGATCAACCTCGGCTGAGCACCGCGAACCCCTGTACCTCCACCAGCGCCTCCGCGTCCCACAGCCGGGACACGCCGATGCCCGCCATCGCCGGGTACTCCGTTCCCGCCAGCCGCTTCCACACCCGGCCGATCTCGCGGGCGTGGTTCCGGTAGTCGGCCATGTCCACGATGTAGATCGTCACGCTGCACAGGTCCGCCGGTGACCCGCCCGCCGCGCGCAGGGACGCCAGCAGGTTGCCCAGCGCGCGCTCGAACTGCTCGACCACCCCCTCGCCGACGATCTTGTTCGACGCGTCCAGCGCGGTCTGGCCGGCGAGGAAGACCACCCGGCCCTCGGCCACCACCGCGTGCGAGAACCCGGACGGCTTGCCCAGCTCCGGCGGGTTGATGCGTTCCATGAGAGGACACCGTACGCCATCTTTCGCCTCATTGACGGTCGTACACACCACGACATACCCTGGACGACGTGCGAATCGCGGTCATCGGTGGCGGCCCGGCGGGTCTGTACTTCGCCGCGCTCGCGAAGCAGCTCGGGCCCGGCCACGAAATCACCGTCTGGGAACGCAACGCCCCCGATGACACCTTCGGCTTCGGCGTCGTGTTCTCCGACGAGACCCTCGGCGGCATCGAGCACGCCGACCCGGCCGTCCACGAGGCCATGAAGGCGGAATTCGCCCGCTGGGACGACATCGACGTCCACTACCGCGGCACGGTCACCACCTCCGGCGGCCACGGCTTCGCCGCGATGAGCCGCAAGCGCCTGCTCGGCATCCTGCAGAGCCGCTGCGGCGAGCTCGGCGTCGGCCTGCACTTCCGGGAAGAGGCCCCCACGGACCTCTCCGGGTACGACCTGGTCATCGCCGCCGACGGCGTCAACTCGGCGGTGCGCGCGCGGTACGCCGAGACGTTCCGGCCGAGCGTCGAGACGCGCCGGTGCCGGTACATCTGGCTGGGCACGGACCTCGTGTTCGACGCCTTCAAGTTCTACGTCCTCGAAACGCCGGCCGGGATCATGCAGATCCACGGCTACCCGTACGGCCGCGACGGCAGCACGTTCATCCTCGAGGTGCAGGAGGACGTCTGGCAGCGGACGTTCGGCCCGATCGCGGCCACCGCGCTCAAGCCGGCCGAGAGCGACGAGAAGTCGATCGCGCTGATCCGCGAGCTGTGCGCCGACGTCCTCGACGGCCACCAGGTGCTGGCGAACAACTCGAAGTGGGTCTCCTTCGGCACGGTCCGCTGCGAGACCTGGGTGCACGAAAACGTCGTCCTCCTCGGCGACGCCGCGCACACCGCGCACTTCTCGATCGGCTCGGGCACGAAGCTGGCGATGGAGGACGCGCTCGCGCTGGCCGCGTGCCTGCACGAAACCGACGGCGTCACCGCGGCCCTGAAGGCCTACGAGCTGGAGCGACGGCCGGTCGTCACGTCGACGCAGCGGGCCGCGCAGGCCAGCCTCGAGTGGTTCGAGAACATCGCGCAGTACGCCCACCAGGAGCCGCCGCAGTTCGCGTTCAACCTCCTCACGCGCAGCCGCCGCGTCACCTACGACAACCTCCGCCTGCGCGACCCGGAGTTCGCCACCGAGCTGGACCACTGGTTCGCGCGCAAGCTCGGGACGACGTCGCGGCCGCCGATGTTCCAGCCGTTCTCCCTCGGCGGACTGGAGCTGCCCAACCGGATCGTCGTGTCCCCCATGGACATGTACTCCGCAGTGGACGGTGTGCCGGGCGACTTCCACCTGGTCCACCTGGGCAGCAAGGCGCTGGGCGGGGCCGGCCTGGTGATGACCGAGATGGTCTGCGTCTCCCCCGAAGGCCGGATCACCCCCGGCTGCGGCGGGCTGTACACGCCGGAACAGGAAGCCGCGTGGAAGCGGGTCGTCGACTTCGTGCACGGGCAAACGCCGGCGCGGATCGGCGTCCAACTGGGACACTCCGGGCGCAAGGGCTCGACGAAACTCATGTGGGACGGCATCGACGAGCCGCTGCCGTCCGGCAACTGGGAAATCTGCGCGCCTTCACCACTGCCCTATTCGGACCGGAACCAGGTTCCGCGTGAACTGTCCACTTCGGAGCTGGCGGAAATCCGCGATCAGTTCGTCGCGTGCGCCGAGGCTGCGGGCCGGGCCGGGTTCGACGTCCTCGAACTGCACTGCGCGCACGGCTACCTGCTGTCTTCGTTCCTCTCGCCGCTGACGAACCAGCGCACGGACGCTTACGGCGGCTCGCTGGACAACCGGCTGCGCTTCCCCTTGGAGGTCTTCGACGCGGTCCGGGCCGCCTGGCCGGCCGAGCGGCCGATGACCGTCCGGATCTCGGCCACCGACTGGTGCGAAGGCGGCATCGACGCCGACGACGCCGTCGAGATCGCGCGGGCGTTCGCCGCCCACGGCGCCGCGGGCATCGACGTCTCCACCGGCCAGGTCGTCAGCGAGGAACGCCCGCAGTACGGCCGCAGCTACCAGACCCCGTACGCCGACCGCATCCGCAACGAAATCGGCGAGGAGTACGGGATCGCGGTGATCGCGGTCGGCGCGATCTCCTCCTACGACGACGTCAACTCGCTGATCCTGGCCGGGCGCGCGGACCTCTGCGCCCTGGGCCGGACCCACCTCTACGATCCACAGTGGACGCTGCACGCGGCGGCCGAGCAGGGTTACCCGATGCCGTGGCCGAAGCCGTTCGCCGCGGGCAGCCGCAAGCCGCAGACGGGCCGCTCCGACGGGCCGGAGCCGCGTCTCGACCTCGTCCGGTCCGGTCCCGCCGGCACCGCACACGCCCGCTGGCGACCGGGAGCTTCGTCATGACGTTCACGCTGAACCCCGAGCAGCAGGCGTTCGCCGCCGACGTGCGGAAGCTGGCGAGCGAGCAGCTGCTCCCGCTCGCCGAGTCCGGTGTGGAGGGTGCGGTCAACCGGCCGCTGCTGAAGGCGATGGGCGCGCTCGGTTTGCTCGCTCGGCTCTTCCCCGGTGTCGCCTCGGGAACGCCGTCGAGGCAGGCGGCCGCGACGGACCTGTGCATCCTGCGCGAGAACCTCGCCACGGTGAGCACCGAGGCCGAGACGGCGCTGGCCTTGCAGGGCCTGGGAAGCTACCCGGTCCTCCAGTCCGGAAGGGACGAGCAGGTCGCGAAGTGGCTGCCCGCGGTGGCGGCAGGCGACGCGGTGGCGGCGTTCGCACTGACCGAGCCGGACGCGGGTTCGGACGCGGCCGCGCTGTCGTTGTCCGCCGAGCCGGACGGCGACGGCTGGCGGCTCACCGGCGAGAAGATGTGGATCTCGAACGCCCCCGAAGCCGACTTCTACACGGTGTTCGCCCGCACGACGCCGGACGCGGGCTCGCGCGGGGTGAGCGCGTTCGTCGTCCCGGCCGACCGACCCGGCCTCGGCGGCGAGCACCTCGACCTGGTCAGCCCGCACCCGATCGGCACCGTGACGTTCGAGGGCGTCGAGGTCCGGCGCGAGGAGCTGCTCGGCGAGGAGAACCGCGGCTTCGCCGTGGCGATGCGGACCCTGGACCTGTTCCGCCCGAGCGTCGGCGCGTTCGCCGTCGGCATGGCCCAGGCGGCACTGGACGCCACGGTGGACCACACCGGCGAGCGGGAAGCCTTCGGCGGGCCGCTGATCAAGCAGCAGGCGGTGGCCCACACGCTCGCCGAGATGGCCACCCGCACGGAAGCGGCGCGGCTGCTGGTCTACGCGGCGGCGGGTGCCTACGACGCGGGCGAGCCGGACCTCGGCGGCCGCGCGGCGATGGCGAAGCTGTTCGCCACCGAGGCGGCCCAGTTCGTCGTCGACTCGGCGGTCCAGCTCCACGGCGCCCGCGCGCTGCGGCGCGGGCACCTGCTGGAGCACCTGTACCGGGAGGTCCGGGCACCCCGGATCTACGAAGGCGCGTCGGAGATCCAGCGCACGATCATCGCGCGCTGGCTGGCTTCCGCTCGATCCACCACTGGCTGAGCAGCAGCAGGGTCAGGACGCTCAGCACCCCGGACACGGTGGCGGCGCTGAGGATCATCGTCTCCTTGTCGAAGCCCCGCGGCATGACCACCAGGAAGCCGATCGGGGACAGCGCACGGGACATCAGCGTGTTCATGCACATCGCGAAGCTGCGGATCATCCACTTCCGGTGCTCGCCGTACCGGCGCTGCCGGATCGCCCGCCACCCGGCGATCGTGAAGGCGAGCCACAGCAACGCGGCCACGACGTCGAGGACGGCGACGACCGGCCCGAACGGGCTCACCGCGCCGATCGCCGCGGCCATCACGGCCGCCGGGATGGCCCCGCCGAAGACGTAGACGCGCCCGACGCGGCGGTGGACGACCGGGTGCGTCCGGCGCAGCCACGGCCAGACCTGCAGGATCACCCCGGCGATGGCGACGGTCCCGAAGGCGATGTGCGCGACGAGCAGCCAGTAGTGCGCGGCGAACCCGGCCGGCGCGGGCACGCGCGACCGCGCCGGATCGAGCGTGAGGTAGGGCGGAACGGAGAAGGCGAGGAAGACGGCGACGACCAGGGCGAGCGGCGCCACCCAGGGTCGTCGCCACCACTTCGGCGTCGTTCCGGCGGGTCTGACTTCGGTTTGCACGGACACTGCCACCCCCGAGGTCGGCTTTCTTCCCGACGCTAGGGAAGACCACGGGGAGGAGGCCATGGGGTGGGCCACCGGCGTCCCGGTGGGGCCCACCCCACCGCCGTTCAGCTGCCGCGGACCCGCCGGACGGTGTCGCGGTAGAAGTAGCCGCTCTGCTTGATCGTCCGCTCCTGCGTCTCGTAGTCCACCCGGATCAGCCCGAACCGCTTCGCGTACCCGTACGCCCACTCGAAGTTGTCCAAAAGGGACCAGGCGAAGTAGCCGCGCACGTCTGCACCCGCCTGGCGGGCCGCCGCCACCGCCGCGATGTGCGAAGCCAGGTAGGCCGTACGGCCGTCGTCACGCACGAAGCCGGTGGAGTCCGGGTCGTCGTCGAAGGCCGAGCCGTTCTCCGTGATGTACATCGGCAGGCCCGGGTAGTCGCGGCCCAGTCGGGTCAGCAGCTCGGTGAACTTGCCCGGCAGGATCTCCCAGCCCATCGCCGTCGTCGGCTCGCCGAAGGGGACCACGCGCGACGTCGGTGCCCCGTCTTCGTCGACGGCGGAGCCGTTCTCGTCCACGCCCGAGAACTGCTGGCCGAAGTAGTAGTTCACGCCGAGGAAGTCCAGCGGGGTCGAAATGATCGACAGGTCGCCGTCCTGGACCGGGAGGCGGACGTCCCGCGCGGCCAGGTCCTCCACCACGTCCGCCGGGTAGCGGCCGTGGACCAGCGGATCCAGGTAGATGCGGACGCCGAGGCCGTCGGCCTGGCGCGCCGCGCGCACGTCCTCCGGGGAGTCCGTCGCCGGGTCGGCCGTGCACATGTTGAGCGTGATGCCGAACTGCGTGTCCGCCGGGGCCGCCTCGCGCATGCGCTGCACCGCCAGCCCGTGGCCGAGCAGCAGGTGGTGCACCGCGTGCAACCCCGCCGCGTAGTCACGCCGTCCCGGCGCCATCACGCCGTGCACGTACCCGTGCATCGCCGAGCACCACGGCTCGTTCAGCGTCGTCCAGTGGCGGACGCGGTCGGAGAGCCGGTCGAACACCAGCATCGCGTAGTCCGCGAACCGGTACGCCGTGTCGCGGGCCGGCCAGCCGCCCGCGTCCTCCAGCTCCTGCGGCAGGTCCCAGTGGTACAGCGTCAGCCACGGCGTGATCCCACGGCTGAGCGTCTCGTCGACGAGCCGGTCGTAGAACCCGATGCCGGCCTCGTTGATGCCGCCGCGGCCGTGCGGCTGGACCCGGGGCCAGGAAACCGAAAACCGGTAGGTGTCCGCTCCGAGCGAGCGGACCAGCTCGATGTCCGACGGCATCCGGTGGTAGTGGTCGCACGCCACGTCACCGGTGTCGTTGTTGTCGATCGCCCACGGCACCTGGCAGAACGTGTCCCAAATGGACGGTGTGCGCCCGTCTTCGGCGACCGCCCCTTCGATCTGGTACGCAGCGGTGGCCACGCCCCAGCGGAAGTCCGGCGGCAGGGTGTCGATCAGCGCCTGCTGCTCGGCGGTCGCGGCAGTGGTCTCGGTCAAGGCAGCACTCCTCCAGTGGTACCGGACAGGTCGGACGGCGTTCAGGGAGCGGCGACGGGATGCAGCCAGCACGCCACTTCGCGCGCCGGGTCGCCGGGTGTGCCCAGCAGCGGCACGCGGTCGGGGCACGGCTCGAAAGCCTTGGGGCACCGGGGGTGGAACGCGCAGCCGGACGGCATCCCGCGCGTGTCCGGCGGCGACCCGGGGATCCCGCTCAGCTCGCGCCGCGGCCCGCGCAGCGCGGGGAACGAGTTCAGCAGGCCGTGGCTGTACGGGTGCAGCGCGTCCCGGTAGAGGTCCGACGCCGGCGCCTGCTCGACGATCCGGCCGCCGTACATGATCGCGATCCGGTCCGAGAACTCCACCAGCAGCGACAGGTCGTGCGTGATGAACAGGACCGAGAAGCCCAGCCGCTCCCGCAGCTCGACCAGCTGGCCCAGGATCTGCCGCTGCATGACGACGTCGAGCGCGGTGGTCGGCTCGTCCATGATGACGACCCGCGGTTCCAGCGCGAGCGCCATCGCGATCATCACCCGCTGCCGCATGCCGCCGGAGAGCTGGTGCGGGTACGCGTCCAGCCGGTCGGCCGAAATCCCCACCAGCTTCAGCAGGTCACGGGCCCGCGCGAGGCGGCTCGCCTTCGTGGTCCGCGGTTCGTGCGCCTTGATCACGTCGACGAGCTGCGTGACGACCTTGTGCACCGGGTTCAGCGAGTTCATCGCGCCCTGGAACACGATGGACGTCTCCGCCCACCGGAAGTCGCGGAGCTGCTTGTCGGTCAAGCGGAGCACGTCGTACGGTTCGCCGTCCGCGGGGTGGTAGATCACCTCGCCGCCGCGGATCACGCCCGGTGGCGCGAGCAGCCGCGTCAGCCCGTAGGCCAAAGTGGACTTGCCGCTACCGCTTTCCCCGGCCAGGCCGAGCACTTCGCCGCGGTGCAGCGTCAGGTGCACGTCCCGGACCGCGCGCACGGCTTCGTCGCCGACGCCGTAGTCGACGTCCAGGCCCTTGATCTCCAGCACCGGGTCCATCACGGCTGCTCCTCCCGCCCGAGCACGGGCGTGAAGCCCACGCGCATCCGGTGCGTCTTCCCGTCCGCGCCGCGCACGCGGGACTTGCCGCTGCCGCGCAGCCGCGGGCTGACGAATTCGTCGATGCCGAAGTTCAGCAGGGACAACGCCGTGCCGAGGATGGCGATCGCCAGACCGGCCGGCACGAACCACCACCACGCGCCCTGGGCCAGCGCCTGCTGGCTCTGCGCCCAGAACAGGATCGTGCCCCAGTTCCAGTCGGACAGCCCGGAGACGCCGACGAAGGCCAGCGTGATCTCCGACATCACGGCGAAGATCACCGTGCCGACGAAGCTGGACGCGATCACCGCGGTCAGGTTCGGCAGGATCTCGAAGAAGATGATCCGCCAGGTCGACTCGCCGGTCGCGCGGGCCGCTTCGACGTACTCGCGGCCTCTCAGTGACAACGTCTGCGCCCGGAGCACCCGCGCGCCCCACGCCCACGACGTGAAGCCGATGATCACCGCCACCAGGATGTCGCCGCCGGTGGGCACCGCACTCCCGATGATGATGATCAGCGGCAGCGCCGGAATCACCAGGAACACGTTGGACAGTGCGGACAGGCCTTCGCCGGGGGTGCCGCCGAGGTACCCGGACGTCACGCCGACGATCACCGCGAGGATCGTCGCCACGATCCCGGCGGCCAGCCCGACCAGCATGACGCTGCGGGTGCCGACCACGACCTGGCTGAAGATGTCCTGGCCGAGGTGGGTGGTGCCGAACCAGTGCCGCGCCGACGGCGCCTCCAGCAGGTCGCTGCTGCGCGCCGACGGGTCGTACGGCGCGATCCAGTCCCCGATGATCGCGATCACCAGGAAGAAGCCGATGACGGCGACACCGGTGACGGTCTTGCCGCCGGTGAGGAACCGGAAGCGGCGCCGGCGCGCGACCGCTTCGAGCGGGAGGGCCTGTGCGGCCTTGACGTCCGCTGCGGGTACGGCCATGTCAGCCCTCCTTCCGGGTGCGCGGGTCGAGTGCGAGGTAGGCGACGTCGGCGAGCAGGTTCGCCACCAGCACCGAGAGCGTGATGATCAGGAAGATGCCCTGCATCAGCGGGTAGTCCTGGGAGCCGACGGCCTGGAACAGCTGGTAGCCGACGCCGGGGTAGGAGAAGACGATCTCCACCAGCAGCGTGCCGCCGACGATGAAGCCCAGGGCCAGCGCGAAGCCGGACACGCTGGGCAGCAGCGCGTTGCGGGCGGCGTACCCGACCATCACCCGGCGTTCCGGCAGGCCCTTGGCGTGCGCGACGGTCACGTAGTCCTCCGACGCGACCGTGACCATCATGTTCCGCATGCCGAGGATCCAGCTGCCCATCGAGCTGATCAGGATGGTCAGCGCGGGCAGCAGGCTGTGCTGGATCGCGCTGCCGATGAACGACGGGTCCCACCCGGGCACCGTGCCCGGGTCGTAGCCGCCGGACGACGGGAAGAAGCTGCCCGGGCCGGCCAGCAGCGTCAGCGCGATCAGGCCGAGCCAGAAGTACGGGATCGACGACAGGAACGTCGTCACCGGCAGCAGGCCGTCGACCCACGAGCCGCGCTTCCAGCCGGCCACCACGCCGAGCCCGGTGCCGATCGCGAACCCGACGACCGTGGTGATGCCGACCAGGATGATCGTCCACGGCAGGCTGTCGGTCAGCAGGTCGGAGACCGGCGTCGGGAAGAACGTGAACGAGATCCCGAGGTCGCCGCGGAAGAGCTGGCCCCAGTAGTCGAAGTACTGGGAGAGCACGCTCTGGTTCTTGTCCAGTCCGAACAGGACGTACAGCGACTCGATCGCGTCCGCGCTGATCATGCCCTGGTTCTTGGCGATCAGCGACTGCACCGGGTCGCCGGGGATCAGCCGCGGGATGAAGAAGTTGATGGTGACGGCGGCCCACGCGGTGAAGACGTAGAAGCCGAACCGTTGCAGCAGGTACCTCATCGGGCGGCCCCGTCGTACAGCCAGCAGGCGGCCCAGTGCCCCGGCGCGTCGCCGACGTCGAACCGCGGCGGCAGCTCGGTCTCGCACCGGGCCATCGCCACCGGGCAGCGCGGGTGGAAGCGGCAGCCCGCCGGCGGGTCGATCAGGCTCGGCGGTTCACCGGACCCGCGCTCGGCCGGCGCCTCCGCGGGGTCGCCGCCGCCCGCGATCCGGTCCGGGTCGGGTGCGGATTCGATGAGCAGCCGGGTGTACGGGTGCGCCGGCCGCTGCGTGATGGTCTCGCTGTCGCCGCCTTCGACCATCCGGCCCGCGTACATCACCATGGTCTCGTCGGCGAAGTAGCGCGCGGACGCGATGTCGTGCGTGATGTACAGGATCGCCAGGTGGAGGCGTTCCTTCAGGTCCCGCAACAGGTTCAGCACGCCGAGCCGGATGGAGACGTCCAACATGGACACCGGCTCGTCGGCCAGCAGCGCCTCCGGGTCGGCGCCGAGCGCCCGCGCGATCGCGACGCGCTGGCGCTGGCCGCCGGAGAGCTCGTGCGGGAACTTGTCGACGTACCGCTCGGGCGGGGTCAGCTGGACGCGGGCGAGCAGCTCGTGCAGTGCCTTCTCCAGGTCTTCGCCGCCGCGGCCGTGGATCTTCAGCGCCCGCGTCAGGTGGTAGCGCACGGTGTGCACCGGGTTCAGCGACGCGAACGGGTCCTGGAAGATCATCTGGACCCGGCGGGCGTAGGCGCGGAACGCCCTGCCGCGCTTGACGTCCACCGTCTCGCCGTGCAGCCGGATGTCGCCGCCGGTGCGCGGGTAGAGCCCCGCGAGCAGGCGCGCGACCGTCGACTTGCCCGAACCGGACTCGCCGACCAGCGCGGTGACGCGGCCGCGGCGGAGCGTCAGGGTGACGTCGTCGACGGCCTGGATGCTGCGCCGGGGACCGGTCAGCGCGGCCCGGCTTTTGCGGCGCACCGGACTGCGTCTGATAAGGAAGTGTTTGGTGAGGCCCGCGGCCTCGAGGACCACGGGGAGGTCCCCCTCCGACCCGACGGCGACGGGGTCGGAGGGGGACTGCTCGGTCGTCACTGCTGAATCCGCCATCGTCAGGCCGCGGGCTTGAGGTGCAGGACGATGTCGAGCGCGTTGCGCAGCGTCGGCTGGGCCGGCGCGTACGGGTTGGCGTCGTCCGGCCAGCCGACCCAGTTCTTCGTGCTGTACTCGCCGCCGGAGTTGGCCGCCGAGGTCGGGATCATCGGCTGCTGCTCGATCATGATCTTCTGCAGCGTGGCCATCGCGGCGGTGCGGGCGGCGTCGTCCTCGGCGTTGGCGTAGGTCTCGAGCGCCTTGGTCGCCTCGTCGTTCTTGAAGCGGCCGTAGTTGCCGTTGATGCCACCCTGGCCGGTCGGCTTGTAGCGGTTGCCGTCCATGACGTCGCGGTACATGTCGTACGGCGTCTGGCCGTCGTTGGTCCAGTGCATCAGGCCCTCGAAGTCACCGGTGTCGACCGACTTCATCCAGGCGTCCTGGTTCATCTTCTCGACCGTGGCGGTGATGCCGATCTGCGCCAGGTTGTCCTTGATGATCTCCAGGTCGGTGACGTAGTCCGACCAGCCGGACGGGACGGTGAGCTTGATGGCGACCGGCTTGCCGCTCGGGTCGGCCAGCTTGTCGCCGTTGAACTTGTAGCCCGCTCCGGTCAGCAGCGACTTCGCGCCCGCGACGTCGAGCTGCACCGACTGGCCCTTGTACTGCGGCGCGATGAACGGGTCGCCCGCCGGCGTCGGAATGCCGGTGACCTGGTCGTTCTTCGGGTAGAAGTAGCCGGCCTCACCCTGGTTGAAGATGTCGTCGCGGTTGATCACCTTGTTGATCGCCTGGCGCAGCTTCGCGTCGTTCCACGGCGCCTTCTCGGTGTTGAACCACAGGCCGTGGACGGCCAGCTGCGCGGGGAACCACAGCTTGTAGTGCTGCGGGTCCTTGTTGGTGTAGACGGCCTTGTAGTTCGGGATGAACACGAAGCTCCACTCGGAAGCCCCGTTGACCAGCGCGCTGACCTGCGCGTTGTTGTCGGTGTAGGAGGTGTAGCGGATCTCCTTGACCTTCGGCGCTTCCTGCCAGTAGCCGCTGTCGCGCCGCACGACGATCATCGTCTGCGGGGTGGCCGACTTGAGCGTGTACGGGCCGGTGCCGATCGGGTTCTTCACCAGGTCGAGCGCCGGGTCCTTGACGTCCTTCCAGACGTGCTTCGGCACGACGAGCGTCTGCAGGATCTTGACCTGGTTGACGAACTGCGAGTTGTCGAAGCCCAGGGTGACCTGGTTGCCGGCCGCGGTGATGTCCTTGTACGGGACGGCGTCGACGTTCAGCGCCTTGTTGTCGCGCAGCAGCTGGAACGTGTAGGCGACGTCCTCGGCGGTCATCGGCTGGCCGTCGGAGAACTTGACGCCGTCACGGACGGTCAGGACCAGCTTCTTGTAGTTGTCCGTCCAGTCCCACTTGGTGGCCAGCCACGGCTTCGCCGGGTCCTGGGGCTTGACGCGGTTGTGCATGGCCAGGGGCTCGTAGATCATCCACCGGTAGCCCATGTTCGACAGGGCGGAGGTCTCCAGGAACGGGTTGTTGTTCTCCGCCTGCGGGCCGTCCGGCTTGCCGACGGTGAGCACGGCGTCCGGGTTGCTCTGGGCGGCATTGGAACTGCCGCCCGAGCACGCCGTGAGCCCGCTCAGTGCGGTGATGGCTATGAGCGCTGCGACGATGGAGCGCTTGACTCGCATCGGTTCCTCCTGGTCATCGACGACTTGCGTGCTGTCGACTGGTAGCGAGCCCCGACCGCCGGCGACCGAACGACGTCCCGAAGTCAACCCGGGTGACTCGGGTCACGTCAATAACACGGCGGTAACATTTTGTGCCTAAGTTTAAGTACTGAAAGAACGCGCGGTCTGGACCAAACGATCGAACTAGGCCTTGCCGCGCAAGGGTTTCAGGCCGTGCGGCCGCCGTTCGCCAGCAGCTGCGCGATCGGCAGGGTGGCCGCGCCGAGCGCGACCGCCTCGGGCCCCAGCCTGCCGAGGACGACCTCGGTGCGCTCGGCGAGGTAGTCCAGGGCGTGCCGGCCGACGGCGTCCCGGACGGCCGGGAGGATCGCCTGCCCCATGATCGCCCCGGCCGAGCCGGAAAGCACCACCCGATCGGGGCTGAGCAGGTTGATCAGGTTGGCGATGCCGATGCCCAGGTACTCGCCGGTCTCGGCGAGCACGTCGGCCGCCGGGCCGCCGCCGGCCGCCTCCTCGACGATCCGGGCCAGCTCGCCGTCGCTTTCGTCCCCGATGACCGGTTCCTTGCCGACGCGGACGGCGTAGTGGCGGACGACCGCCTCGGTGCCGACGTAGGCCTCCAGGCAGCCGTGCGAGCCGCACCGGCAGGCCGCGCCGGCCGCCTTGACGACGGTGTGGCCCCACTCGCTGGTGGTGATGCCGGGGTGCGAGCGCCCGGCCGTCGCGACGGCGGCCCCGACCCCGACCCCGAGGAGGGCGACGATGGCGCGTTCGGCGCCCCGGCCGGCGCCGCGCCAGGCCTCGGCCTGCCCGAGCGTGCGCGCGCGGTTGTCGAGGTGCAGCGGCGCCTCGATGTGCGGGTGGATCAGCTCGGCGAAGTTCACACCGCGCCAGCCGAGGGTGGGCGCGTGCACGATGCCACCGTCGCGGACCGCCCCCGGCACGCCGATGCCGACGCCGAACACCGCGTCCGGATCGCCGTCTTCGAGCACTTCCGCGATGCCCGTGCGCACCAGGCCGGCCACTTCGTCCGGGTCGAGCCGGGTGCCGACGAGCGGGTGGCGCACGGTCCCGAGGGTGCCGAGCGCGCAGTCGAACAGGCCGACTTCGACGTGCGTCTCGCTGACGTCGACGCCCACGACGTGCCCGAAGTCCGGCCGGACGGCCAGCAGCGTCCGCGGCCGCCCGCCGTCCGATTCGACCGATCCGGCCTCGGCGACGACCCCGTCCGCGATCAGCTCGGAGACGACGTTGGTAACGGTGGCGGCCGACAGTCCCGATTCAGCTACCAGTTCCAGTCTGCTGATGGGACCGCGGAGGTAGAGCGAGGAGAGCAGTGCCGCGCGGTTGTGCCGCCTGAGGTCACGGGTCGTCTGGCGCACCACCTGGGTCACCGGGAGGATTCTGCCAGACCTCGGCCCGGTCACCATGGGTTCGGGACTTAGTTCACCACTTAATACATAGCCACAACTTACGGTGATCAGGCATCCTGTCAGTGAGCCGGTAAGAGTTCAGATGGGTTGCCCATGGCGAGCAAGCGCACCACCGTCCGCGATCTGCGGAGGCACAACCGATCCCTGCTGCTGTCGAAACTGTACTTCGACGGCCCGCTGTCGAGGCACGAACTCAGCCAGCTCACCGGATTGAGTGCCGCCACCGTGAGCAACGTGACCGCCGAACTGGGTGAAGAACGCCTGATCACGGAAGCCGGCCAGGTCGAGTCGGACGGCGGCCGGCCCCGGGTGCTGCTGCGCGTGGACCCGGCGTACGGGCACGTCGCGGGCGTCGACATCGGCGAGACGGGCGTCAAGGTCGAGCTGTTCGACCTGGCGATGAACCGCCTGGCGACGGTCGAGCACCCGCTCCCGAAGGCCCCCGACCCGGCGACGGCGGTCGAGCAGGTGACGTCCGGGCTGCGCGAGGTGTTCGCGAGCGCGGGCATCGACGAGTCGGGCGTGCTGGGCGTCGGCATCGGCGTGCCGGGCACGGTCGAGCAGGGCGCGCGGGTGCTGGTCCACGCCCCGACGGTGGGCTGGGACGGGGTCCCGTTCGCCTCGCTGCTCCTCGACGCGGGGGTCGGGTTGCCGCTGTTCATCGACAACGGCGCGAAGACGCAGGGCCAGGCGGAGATGTGGTTCGGCGCGGGCCGCGGGGCGCGCCACGCGGTGATAGCGCTGATCGGCTCGGGCGTCGGAGCGGCGGTGGTGACGGACGGGACGACGTACCGAGGCTCGACGAGCAGCGCGGGCGAGTGGGGCCACACGACGATCGCGTACGGCGGTCAGGAGTGCCGCTGCGGTTCGCGCGGATGCCTGGAGGCGTACATCGGCGCGGGCGCGGTCCTGGCCCGCTACCGGCGGGCGCGCGGGAAGGACATCACGGGCGAGGACGAGCAGGCCCGCTTCTCGGCGCTGTTGTCGGCGGCCCCGAAGTCCAAGACGGCGGCCCGCGTCCTCGACGAGACGGCGGGCTACCTGGGCGCGGGCATCGCAAACTTGATCAACTTGTTCAACCCGGAGCGCATCGTGATCGGCGGCTGGGCAGGGCTGGCACTGGGCGAGCAGCTCCTGCCGAGAATCCGCGAGGCGGCGGGCGAGCACGCGCTGCGCCACCCGTTCAGCCAGACATCGATCCAGCTGGGGTCCTTGGGCCTGGACGCGGTGGCAACGGGCGCGGCAACGTTACCGGTGGCGGACCTCCTGGAGCAGGGAGCAACGTCGAGGTTGGCCAAGCCGCAAGCCCCGAACTCCGACGCGGCATAACACCGAAACCGGACACACGGCGGCGCAAGCCGCCCACCAACCACCCACCCAACGGGCACCGAACCCGAAACCCGGAACCGACGAGGACCCAGACCTCCCCCGCACCCCGATCCGAAGCCCCAACACGGCCGGCGGCGCCGGGTCAAGGCATATTTGACCACAATTAACGGCGGCCGGCACCCCGAACAACGCACC